>CAZUIE010000042.1:0-23545 GCA_964620945.1 uncultured Maribacter sp. | reverse complement strand
ATAGGGATGTTTTTGCCGTGCCCGGACGCACTTCTGATAAATATAGTCTAGGCTGCAACAACCTAATCAAACAACAAAAAGCGCATATGTTGACATCTGCTGCCGATATGATCTATCTGCTAGACTGGGATTTGGAAGAAAAGAAAACGACCTCGGTTCAAAAACAATTGTTCGTAAATCTGGACGAAACCGAACAGGGTATTTATACATACCTACAGCAAAATGGCAAACAATTACTGGATAGCATTGCCCTTTCTTGTAAGCTTCCCATTTTTAAGGCTTCCTCTACCCTTTTGGCAATGGAAATGAAGGGAGTCATACGTCCATTACCAGGTAAATTGTTCGAAGCGATTTAGTGTTTTGACAGACTAACCGGTCTAAAAAATACTGATTGCCCTCTTCTGTCTCATCACTTCGTGTAGTTTATCGGATTTTTTATTTTTAAAGTCGGCCTAAGCGACTCTTGTGCCATGGATGGATGTTTTTAGAACCGACCAACCGGTTCAATTTCTTTTCGATTGATATTTCTAGTTAGTGTTGCTATTCTTTACAGAAGTATTTAACGTGAGTTGGATATTAGCAAGCATTTTTGACGACAAGTTTCTGATAGGGTAGCTAGTTTCAAACTTTCCTTAGTTTAATTACTGCATTATTGGTCATGACAAATAATATGCACCACATGTAATGCCTTGAAAATCAAAATTTATCGTTTATTCAATTTGTGAATTCGGGTAATGCAACTGCTTTTTTTGAGGGCAAAATACTTTACGGATAAAAAGAGAGGTTTTACGATATGTTAGCTTAAAATTGAGGCAAGGATAAAATTAGTGGGTATAAATGCTAGTTTTCACATTTTAACTATTTTCGCACGGTAATAAAATAAGAAAATGAAAAGATCCATCGTAGCTATAGCAACATTCCTGATTGGAATAACCACTTTCGCCCAAAAGAAAAAAGATCTTATTGCAGAGGTAGCACAGTTAAAGGCAAAAGCTACCGAAATGCAGGGGCAATTAAACGAAATAGCAAAAACCAAGGAGTTAAATTTACAGGACAGTCTACAAAGCTTTAGCTATGCTTTTGGCACCAGTATTGGCAGTAACCTAAAAACGGTAGGTTTTGATTCACTATCTTATAATGCCTTTTCCATGGCACTGGAAGATGCGTTGAGGGGCGAAGAAAAGATGGAAGTCCAAGATGCGCAGATGCTTATAAAAAGCACGATTCAAGCAAAACAGAAAGCATTGTCCAAAGCCCAAAGTGCGGAAGGCGAACGCTTCTTGGCAGACAACGGAAAACGACCTGAAGTTGTTACTACTGACAGTGGCCTGCAATACGAAATTCTTAATAAAGGAGATGGTGCCATAGCAACATCGGCGGACAAGGTAAAGGTGCATTACACTGGAACCCTCATCGATGGAACCGTATTTGATAGCTCTGTAAGGCGGGGTGAGCCAATTACTTTCGGAGTTACCCAGGTAATCCAGGGCTGGACCGAAGCCTTGTTGCTTATGCCCGTTGGCTCTAAATGGAAGGTGTTTATCCCACAAAGTCTGGCTTACGGCCCAAGAGGTTCTGGTGAAATCCCCCCTTATGCAGCATTGATCTTTGAGATTGAATTATTAGGGATTGAGTAAATCCCGCTAACCTTTTAAAGGGGTAAACTATTAATTTCTGAGCAATTTTTTTAACATAACTTTTGCCACTAGTGCTATTATAGTCTAGGTTAACCACGGTAACATACGTTTTCCGGACCTTTCCCTGTGAAAAGCTAAGGGAGGCTTTTAATATCCCAATTTTTCCCGAACTCGTTCTAAAACCCCATCAGCGACTTTTCTTGCTTTTTCGGCACCTATGGCCAAGGCTTCGTCTACTTCGTTCAAATGATTCATGTAGTATTCAAACTTTTCGCGTGGCTGATCAAACTTGTTCTGGATGACCTCGTATAAAGCTTGTTTGGCATGTCCGTAGCCGTAGTTTCCCGCCAAATAGTTGGCGCTCATTTCTTCTATTTGTGGCTGTGATGCCAATATTTTGTAAAGTGCAAATACGTTGTCTGTATTCGGGTCTTTGGCGTCTTCCATGGGGGTACTATCGGTTTGTATGCCCATGATCTGTTTGCGCAATTTTTTATCGGACTGGAATAGATTTATCAAATTTCCTTTACTCTTACTCATTTTGGCACCATCGGTTCCTGGAACGTACATGGTTTCTGCCTGTACCTTACCTTCAGGCAATACAAAAGTATCTCCCAATTGGGCATGGAAACGAGAGGCCACGTCGCGTGTCATTTCAATGTGTTGCATTTGGTCCTTTCCTACAGGTACAATATTGGCATCGTATAACAGAATATCTGCCGCCATAAGCATAGGATAAGTAAAAAGACCGGCATTTACGTCTTCCAAACGATCTTGCTTATCCTTAAAAGAATGTGCTAGGGTCAAGCGTTGGTAGGGAAAAAAGCAACTGAGGTACCAAGAAAGTTCCGTTACCTGCGGCACATCACTTTGGCGATAGAATACGGTTTTTTCAATATCTAACCCAAAGGCCAACCAAGTGGCAGCGGTGGCATAGGTGTTGCTTCTAAGTTCGGCCCCGTTTTTTATTTGCGTTAGGGAATGCATGTCTGCAATAAATAGAAAGGATTCGTTTTTTGGGTCTTGCGCCATCTGTATGGCGGGTATTATAGCACCTAGGATGTTACCTAGATGTGGTGTCCCTGTACTTTGTATACCTGTTAATATTCTTGCCATTTGCTTTTCATGATAAGCAAGCAAAGGTAAAACAAATCAAAAAATAACTATCAAAATCCCTACTTTTGATTCATGCTCAAAATGATAAAAAGTATTGGCCATATTTTGTATCGGATTTGGTTTTATGTTTTGGTGGCAGTACCGATACTCCTTTTTTTTCCCATACTACTAGTGTTTGCCTCAAAAGAGACTTGGTATCCCCAGTTTTTTTGGATGGCACGGAACGTTTGGGCCAAGCCAATCCTTTATGGTATGGGATGCCCGCCAAAAGTGGTATATGAACAACGATTGGTTAGTGGACAGAGTTATATGTTGGTCGCAAATCATACGAGTATGTTGGATATAATGTTGATGCTCTATGTAAGTAAAAATCCCTTTGTATTTGTTGGCAAGAAGGAATTGGTTAAAATTCCTCTATTCGGATTTTTTTATAAAAGGGTCTGTATTTTGGTCGATAGGGAGGACACACGCAGTAGGACCGGAGTGTATCGCAGAGCACAAAAAAGACTGAACCAAGGCTTAAGCATCTGTATTTTCCCGGAAGGAGGGGTGCCAGAAGAACATATTATATTGGACAAGTTTAAGGATGGCGCTTTTAGAATGGCAATTGCTCATAATATACCGGTAGTGCCCATGACCTTTTACGATAATAAAAAGCGGTTTTCTTTTACCTTTTTTAGTGGAGGGCCTGGGATTAGTCGTGCAAAAGTGCACGAGTTTTTTGAAACAGGTATTTTGGCGCAAAGCGACACATCTACCTTGCGTGAAGAGGTGCGGGAGGTAATTTTATCGGATTTAACCTTAGGTCTTAGAACCTAAAACTCAGTCCGCTATAAACACCTACGGTATATGGGTTAAACGTACCATCTGTTTCAGAAAACGTATTTAACTGATATTTGAATACCGGTTCAATGTTCATATGGATGTTACGCGAAAACTTATAGTTGACGCCTAGTCCAAAATTAGCACTAAAATTAAGATTGTTTACGTTTTTTGCGTCGCCCATTTCAGTAGTAAGATTATCGGATGTTAAGGCTACAGAATTATCCACTAAAAATAGCGAGCTTACACCACCAATAACATTTAAACCAAACTTATTGTCTATAAGGGCATAATTTAATTCTAAGGGTATTTCTAAATAGCCCATCTGTTGCGTCATGAAACCCTCCCTTTCGATATTTTGTGATGAAGAAAAGTCGAGCGAATTCGTCGGTGCCTGTTCACGAGCACTACCTCCAGGTTTACTGGAGACAACTAAGTTTTTAGAGGTGGCCCTGTAATTGATGTTATCTATCTGTCCATTTGTTGTTGCTAATGGTGAGGAGGAAAATGCAATATCATTGGTATCGTAACCAAAATCTACTTTATGAATTCCAGTACGTACCCTAAGCTTGGCATTTATTTCATATCCTACTGATACCCCATAACTCATATTGATATTGCCAGACTTTGCATTTGGAACAAATATGGAGTGCACGGAAGAGCCTTCACCGATGGCATTGAAATAAACTGGGGCTACACTTGGTCCGGCAGACCATTTTTTAGTGGGTGTTTCTGCAATAGCTTCCTCTTTTTGGTTTTCTATTTCGTCAAAAATTGATTTTTTATTTGCTGAAAGCGTACTGTCCTTTTTTCGTTCTTTTTCGTTCAATGCTATTTGAGCTTCGGTTATTTCCGAACCTATCTGTCCTGCTATGTTTGCATTGGGCAACTCGTTTTCAATAGCCTTATTTTGCTGTGAATCCCTGTTGTTCGCTGCAACTGCAGTTTCGTTGCCATCCTTTACCATCTTTTTATCGATTTTAATAGGTTGGGAGGGCAGCGCTTTTTCAGCTGACTGTTGTACTGTTTCTTTAGTATTAGCAATGTCACCCTCCGGTGTTAGGTTGGCTTTGTTGATATTCTGATATCTTTCAAGCTTATCTTTACTGGTTTGTGGCGATTGCGCTACAGCTTTATTTTCTTTGGACCATTTGGTGCCGGGAATAGTTTTGTTTTTTTGGGTTTGGTTTTGCGCGTTTTTTAAATAGTCATCTTTTGAATCCTTGGTGGTTGCCACTTGTACTTCGGGTTGCTCGGAAACGGAATCGGATTCAGTATCCGTGGCTACTTCAATGGAATCCGCGTTTTGTTGGTTTACATCCAACTTTTTAGTAGCATCATTAGTAGTGTCTATATTGTCTGTATTTTTTTGCTCAACATCTGTTATGATTTGATCTCCTTGGCTTATTTGATTAAATGGGTTAAAAACAAGGAGCCCCACCACTAATGCAGCCGCGATACCTCCAAGCGACCACCATAAAGGTAGTATTCGTTTCTTTTTCTTTTTGTCCAACGAAGCTTCAATAGATGCCCAGACCTTATCGTCGGGAATTTCTTTGAAACCCAAGAACTTGTCTTGGAACAGTTCGTCTAATTTCTTTTTGCTCATCTTTTTAAGCTTTATTTTTTTGTCGATTCCTATGAATCAAAAATAATTTCCCAATACCATGGCAATGCCTATGATCGATTGTAAAATCTTTGTTTGAATTTTTTCTTTTAAAAGCATTCTAGCACGCGCAAGATTAGATTTTGATGTGCCCGCTGTTGTACCTAACAATTCGCCAATCTCTTTGTGTGTATGTCCATCCAACACATACAGGTTAAACGTGGTTCTATACTTGTTCGGAAGCTCCTGAATGTACCTCAACAAGGTCTGTAAAGGGATATCATCATCTTCCGTATCTAGCACTACCTCTTCTACCGTGTTTTCATTTACCACACTTAAATACTCTTCCTTTCTATATTTTTGCAATACCGTATTTACCGTTATACGTTTCATCCAACCTTCAAAAGACCCTTTAGAGGAAAATTGACCTATTTTATCATAAATGGTCATAAAACTATCGTGCAGACTGTCTTCCGCTTCTGTTTTATTATTGGAATATTTTAAGCAAATACCGTAAAGAACACCAGAATAAGTACGATACAGTTGGGCTTGCGCCTTTCTATCGCCTTTTTTACAGTGTAGTATGAGTTCTTCTTGACTCACTTAAAAATTGGTTGGTTCGGTGTTTTAGTTTACGGGTACATCTAACTCTAGAAATAAAAGTTCGCCCTCACTATTTTCCCCTTGATAAAATCTAAAGGTGTAGGGCTGGTCATGGATAACGGTAAATTTAAAAGAAGCTTGTGCTTCAATTGTTTCTTCCGTACAGCCTGCTTGATCTGTCCTAACAGAACCAATGGCAACAACGTTTCTTACTGTAGTATCTTCTTGTGTAACTTCAAATCCATCAAAAAAGGAACAGTTGTTCGGTAGGGTATAGTCTACCATAACTTCATAGGTTTCATTAAGGTCAAACGACTCCGGTAATACAGCGTTGTTTATACGTAGCGTGGCGAAATGAAAATTTTGACCATTGTCATCGTCAAGAGAGCACCCCCATAACAGAGCTCCTATACAAAATAGAAGGAGCACCAATTTTTTCTTCATCATAGCACTTTGTTTTTACTTTTAAGATGAAAATTGTGCGGAAGGGTTGCGTGCAGGACTAAAAAATCAACAAATAAATAAGGGTATTTAAGAGTTTATCGCTTTAATAGCTTCCCGTATTTTACCTTCCAATTCTTCAAATAGCTCTGGATTGTCTAGCAATAGTGCCTTAACGGCATCTCTACCCTGGCCAAGTTTGGTATCTCCATAGCTAAACCAAGACCCTGCTTTTTTAATGATTTCATATTCAACACCAAGGTCTATAATCTCCCCAACTTTAGAAATACCTTCACCGTACATAATATCGAATTCGGTAGTACGGAAAGGGGGAGCTACTTTATTCTTTACAATTTTAACCCTAGTCTTGTTACCTTGCACATCACCATCTGTATTTTTTATTTGCGTAGACCTTCTAATATCTATCCTAACCGAAGCATAAAATTTAAGTGCATTACCACCGGTTGTTGTTTCTGGGTTACCGAACATTACACCAATTTTTTCCCTTAGTTGGTTAATGAAAATAACGGTACAATGTGTTTTACTAATAGAACCCGTTAGTTTTCGCAGTGCCTGTGACATTAAACGCGCATGAAGTCCCATTTTAGAATCGCCCATTTCACCTTCAATTTCGCTTTTAGGTGTTAATGCGGCGACAGAATCTATGACTACAATATCAATAGCTCCCGAGCGTATCAAATTATCGGCAATTTCCAATCCTTGTTCTCCGTTGTCAGGTTGGGAGATAATAAGATTATCGATATCTACTCCTAATTTTTCGGCATAAAAGCGGTCAAAGGCGTGTTCTGCATCAATAAATGCTGCTATCCCACCATTTTTTTGAGCTTCCGCAATAGCATGTAGTGTTAATGTGGTTTTACCTGATGATTCCGGACCATATATTTCGATGACCCTTCCACGAGGATAACCCCCTACGCCTAAAGCAATGTCAAGTCCTAAGGACCCTGAAGGAATTACCTCTACATCGGCAACAACACTATCCCCCATTTTCATAACAGCACCTTTGCCGTAGGTTTTGTCCATTTTATCAAGGGTAAGCTTAAGGGCTTTTAATTTTGCTTCTTTTTCAGAACTCATAGTGTATGATTTTTTAAATATTCAGGATAATTCTTGGCTTATACGGATTAGAACTTTTATAAAGTTTTAATCCAGTGTGTGTTTTTAAGGCGACACGGCTTATCTATCAAAAGCCTTTACATTTTATGGATTGCTAAATTAACATTTCTTTTTTTTAAATGATTGTTGTAAGGTCAAATTTGTTTTAAGGAATACGATTTAAGACTGGATATGGGGTTTTATAAAAATACTTCCCGAAATAATTACAAACAGTTGACAAGTCTGCAGTTTGAAAGGCTTTTTAGTACAAAAAACAAAAAATGATATCGTTGTAATTTTTAGTTAAGGCTGAGAAGTTCAAAAAAGTAACTAACGCTACGCAACCCTTTTGCAAAACAGTCATCTTTATTGTATACAAATGGTTAATAGAATTGGTGTTGTTGTTCGCAAACAACGCATCGTTGGTGGTCATCTCCTTTTAAGTAGACTAAATGTTTCTATGAAGAAGAAAAATGGAATGGCCCATAAAGAGTCTTGAGAAGTCAAGGCTCTTTTTAGTTTAGGGTCTATGCGCATTCAACAAATGGTAATTCAGTTCAATTTATACTACCTTTGTCCTTTCGATTTTTCTTTAACTTAAACATTGGTATAGCATGCAACTGTACAATACATTAAGTGCGAAGGAAAGAGCTGCCTTAATAGCGGAAGCCGGCAAAGAACGCCTTACGATCTCTTTCTACCAGTACGCACATATTGGAAATACATCCATATTCAGAAATCATTTATTTATTCATTGGGATGCCCTAGAGGTTTTGGGACGTATATACGTTGCAAATGAGGGGATTAACGCCCAATTATCAGTTCCTGCGGAAAATTTTGAAACATTTAAGGCGCATTTGGATAGTATCTCCTTTTTACAAGGGGTCCGCCTCAATATTGCCATTGAACAGGACAATATGTCTTTTTTAAAATTGAAGGTAAAAGTGCGTCACAAGATTGTTGCGGACGGGCTTAATGATGCTTCTTTTGACGTTACGAATAAAGGGGTTCATGTAAACGCCTTGGAGTTTAACCAGCTCATAGAAGACCCGGATACCGTTCTAGTAGATATGCGAAACCACTATGAAAGTGAAATAGGCCATTTCAAAAACGCAATTACACCCGATGTAGATACGTTTAGGGATTCTTTGGATATCATAGAAAACGACCTGAAAGAATATAAGGAAGATAAAAAGTTGGTCATGTATTGTACCGGAGGAATTCGCTGTGAAAAGGCCAGTGCCTATTATAAGCACAAAGGGTTTAAGCAGGTGTATCAACTGGAGGGTGGAATTATCGAGTATGCCAGGCAGGTAGAAAATCAGCGGTTAGAGAACAAGTTCAAAGGCAAAAATTTTGTGTTTGATCACCGCCGTGGCGAGCGAATTTCGGAAGATGTCATTGCCAATTGCCATCAATGCGGAGAACCTTGTGATGAACATGTGAATTGTGCAAATGAGGCCTGTCATCTATTGTTTATACAATGTCCTTCCTGTGCCGATAAAATGAATGAATGTTGTTCCGATCACTGTAAGACAGTACATGAATTGCCTTTTGAAGAACAGAAAGCATTACGAAGGGGTAAAACAGTTAGTAATTTGATATTTAAAAAAGGACGCTCCGAGGTTCTAAAGTTTAAGAAGTAGCTTTTGCCTAAAGCCCATAGTCGCCTCAACCCCACTTTCACTTCACATTAAAAAAATAGTATCTTTACATTTAAGATATAGTTTTTTACGAACCTTAATCCAAAAAACAACTTGTTTTTTGGAGTCAATATATATAATATGGGGTGTAGCAGTTGTTCTACCGGTACGGATGGACAACCTAAGGGATGCAAGAATAACGGTACTTGCGGTACGGATGGTTGCAATAAATTAACAGTTTTTGATTGGCTTTCTAATATGTCGCTTCCTAATGGGCAAAAACCCTTTGATTTTGTGGAGGTGAGATTTAAAAATAGCAGAAAGGAGTTCTTTAAGAATACAGAAAATCTTTCGCTTTCTATTGGAGACGTGGTTGCCACACAGGCCACATCTGGTCACGATATTGGTATGGTTACCTTAACAGGCGAGCTTGTTCGTGTACAGATGAAGCGAAAGAAGGAGGATTTTAAAAAAGATGATTTTCCCAAAGTATATAGAAAGGCCTCACAAAAAGACATTGATATCTGGAAGAAATGTAGGGATAGGGAAGAAGAAATCAAAAAACGTGCCCGTGAAATCGCTATTATACTGGAGCTTCAAATGAAGATTTCTGATGTAGAGTTTCAAGGAGATGGCTCAAAGGCTACTTTTTATTATACGGCAGAAGAACGGGTAGACTTTCGGCAACTTATCAAGGACATGGCCAAGGCCTTTGGTATTCGAATAGAAATGCGACAAATAGGCTACAGGCAAGAGGCACAACGGTTAGGAGGTATTGGCTCTTGTGGCAGAGAACTTTGTTGTTCCACCTGGCTTCATGATTTTAGGTCGGTTAGTACTTCTGCGGCGCGCTACCAGCAATTATCTTTAAATCCTCAAAAACTGGCAGGACAATGTGGCAAGCTTAAATGTTGTCTAAACTATGAGTTGGATGTTTATTTAGATGCATTAAAGGATTTTCCATCGCAGGAAACCAGATTGTTCACTGAAAAAGGACTTGCCTTTTGTCAAAAAACAGATATTTTCAAACAATTATTATGGTTCTCGTATAAAGATGAGCCTTCCAATTGGCATGTGCTATCCAAAGACCAGGTTAACGAAATTTTAGAAAAGAACAAGAAAAAGGAAAAAGTTGTCAGTTTAGAGGCTTATGCTGTTGACAACGTAATAGAAGAAAAAGTAGTTTTTGAAAATGTTGTGGGCCAGGATAGCCTTACGCGGTTTGATAAGCCAAAGAGAAAGGGCAACCGAAACAACAGGAACCGAAACCGTAATAAAAATAGGAATAAAGCTGTTAGTGCTAAAAGTGGAGGGAATAACAGGAAAAATAACAATAGAACGAAGAAGAATACGAACAGAAATCCAAAGTCTAAAAATGATTAGACTTCTTTATCTTTTAATATGCTCAACTATACTGATATCTTGCTCAGATACACCGGTGTTTTCCGAATACAAAAGTGTAAGTGGAGCAGTTTGGAACAAAGATGACGTTAAGGAATTTACCTTTTCAAAAATGGATTCCCTACAAGGATATAACGTGTTCATCAATGTTAGAAACGACCAAAACTTCCCATATAGCAATCTTTTTTTAATCGCTTCGTTAAATACACCGGAAGGTGAAGTAGTGCAAGATACCTTGGAATATAATATGGCCCTACCAGACGGGACGTGGCTCGGAAAGGGTAGTGGCAGTATTAAAGAGAACAAATTATGGTATAAGGAAAACATCGTTTTTCCTACTTCTGGCGTATATACGTTAGAGGTTTCGCATGCAATGCGTAAAAACGGAAACATATCCGGAGTCGTAGGACTAAAAGGTATAACGGACGTAGGCATTGAGATAACAAAAAACAACCCATAATTCAATGGCAAAAACGGTTAAAAAGGAAGAATCCAAAGGATTTTTTAAATATATAAAATGGTTCTGGATACTATTTTTTTCAGGAATTGCATTGTTCGCATTACTTTTTTTATCGGCTTCTTGGGGTTTTTTCGGTGAATTACCCCCGTATGAGTATCTAGAAAATCCACAGACCAATTTAGCATCACAGATCGTTTCTTCAGATGGAGAGCTCCTTGGTAAATTTTATTTGGATGATAATAGAACCGATGTAACCTATGATGAGCTTCCAGAAAATTTGGTTAATACGCTCATAGCAAGTGAAGATATCCGTTTTAGGGAGCATTCCGGTATAGATGCCAGAGGCACACTTAGAGCTGCTTTTTATTTGGGAAAACGAGGAGGCGCAAGTACCATTACCCAACAGTTGGCAAGACAACTTTTTGTAGGGGTAAGCGCCAGAGGTATCGTCGCAAGGTTACAACAAAAACTAAAGGAGTGGGTTTTGGCAACGCGTTTGGAACGCAGTTACACCAAAGAGGAAATCATCGCCATGTACCTTAATATCTATGACTTTGGAAACAACGCCGATGGTATTCGTTCCGCCTCCCGAATTTACTTTGGAAAAGAACCGAAGAATCTCAAGGTAGAGGAATCTGCAATGCTGGTAGGAATGCTTCAGAACTCATCGCTTTTTAATCCGTTAAGAAGAGAGGAAATTACCCTGAACAAACGAAATATCGTTTTAGGACAATTGGCGCGTTACGATTATATTACCGAGCAGGAGAAAGATTCGCTGCAAGCCTTAAGAATGGATATCAATTTTAATCCAGAAAGTCATAGAGAAGGACTGGCTACGTATTTTAGAATGTACTTGCAACGCTATATGAGGGGTTGGATAGATAAGAATCCAAAACCTGCAAGAGAAGGAGAGCGGGACCGTTACAATCTGTATCTGGATGGATTGAAAATCTATACGACCATCGATTCTAGAATGCAGCTAAATGCAGAAGAAGCGGTCGCTGAACACATGGAACGCTTGCAAACTGAATTTTTTGTTCAGAATACGAAAGAACGAAATCCTACCACCCCATTCTTAGATTTGACTACCGAGGAAACCGATGCGATTATGGAACGTGCCATTAAATCCTCGGAACGGTGGCGGAAAATGAAGGATGCCGGAAAATCTGAAAAGGAAATACGGGAGTCTTTCACCAAAAAAACGGAGATGACCGTGTTTGATTGGAAAAGTGATACACGCGAAAAAGATACCGTACTTACCCCTTTGGATTCTATTCGCTATTACAAGACGTTTTTACGTGCTTCCATGATGTCCATGGAACCACAATCCGGTCATGTAAAGGCTTGGGTTGGTGGTGTGGACTACAAACATTTTCAATATGATAATGTGATACAAGGCGCACGGCAGGCGGGTTCTACCTTCAAGCCTTTTGTGTACGCCGCAGCTATTGATCAGTTACGATTATCGCCTTGCGAAACCTTACCCGATACCCAGTATTGTATCGAGGCTGGTAAACATGGGAATATGGAACCATGGTGCCCTAGGAATTCGGATTTTAAGTATTCTGGAAAGGATATGACCTTAAAATACGCCTTAGCGAACTCGGTAAACACTGTAACAGCTCAATTGATAGACAAGGTAGGCCCTAAGTCGGTCGTATCCATTGTGAAAGACTTAGGTTTTACCAATGAAATTCTACCGGTGCCTGCCATTGCTTTGGGTACAGAATTGGTTAATGTA
The DNA here is from genome assembly GCA_964620945.1 of uncultured Maribacter sp. GTDB lineage: Bacteria > Bacteroidota > Bacteroidia > Flavobacteriales > Flavobacteriaceae > Maribacter. The sequence goes on along the minus strand of CAZUIE010000042.1, from coordinate 10,959 downwards.
TATGAAATGGTGGGTGCCTATGGTGCGTTCGCCAACCAAGGGGTATATGTGAAACCTGTAATGGTTACTAGAATAGAAGATAAAAACGGGACAGTGCTGTACGAATATGTTCCAGAAACTAAGGATGTTTTAAGCAAAGAGGTTTCCTACGCTATGGTAGATTTGATGAAGGGTGTAACCCAAGGCGGGTCAGGTACCAGACTACGTCATAGTTACAATAAGAACAATACTGTCTATAAAGAGGTGATGACAGGATATCCTTATGAGCTTACGAACCCTATTGCCGGTAAAACAGGGACTACCCAAAACAATAGTGATGGTTGGTTTATGGGTATGGTACCCAATTTGGTAACGGGTGTTTGGGTAGGCGGAGAAGAACGATCCGTACATTTTAAGAACATTCTATATGGTCAAGGTGCCACTATGGCCCTACCTATTTGGGGGTTATACATGAAAAAGAACTATGCAAATGAGGAGTTGGGTGTTTCCACAGCCGATTTTGAGAAACCTGAGGACATGACAATACAGACCGACTGTGAAAAATTCAATGAAGGCCAACAAAAGGATTTTGATATTGAGGAAGATTTAGATGATTTGGATTTTTAACGCTAATGAATAATTACATGCTGTTATAGCCTATAATTAAAGTAACGACCTCGCATTATGCGAGGTCTTTTTTTTTGGGAATACACTAATAATAGCTGTAACTTGGACATACAATAATTAATAGTGTTATGATACGAAAAACTGTAACCGATGTACAAGAAGCCCTAGCCGGTGTAGAAGACGGGATGACCATGATGCTAGGTGGGTTTGGTCTTTGTGGTATTCCAGAGAAGGCTATCGCCCAATTGGTAGCTTTGGGCGTAAAAGATATTACCTGTATTTCTAACAATGCCGGCGTCGATGACTTTGGTTTAGGACTATTATTGCAAAAACGTCAAATTAAAAAAATGATTTCTTCCTATGTTGGAGAGAACGATGAGTTTGAGCGCCAAATGTTAAGCGGAGAGTTGGAAGTGGAGCTCACTCCACAAGGAACTCTTGCTGAAAAATGTAGGGCGGCTCAAGGTGGTTTCCCGGCTTTTTTTACACCGGCAGGTTATGGTACAGAAGTAGCCGAAGGAAAGGAAACCCGCGAATTTAATGGTAAAATGTATGTTCTTGAAGAGGCCTATAAGGCCGATTTTGCTTTTGTTAAGGCGTGGAAAGGCGATGAAGCAGGAAATCTTATTTTTAAGGGAACCGCAAGAAACTTTAACCCTGTAATGTGTGGAGCGGCTAAGATAACGGTTGCCGAGGTAGAAGAATTGTTGCCTGCTGGAAGTTTAGACCCTAATCAAGTACATATACCTGGAATCTTCGTACAGCGCATATTTGAGGGAGAATCCTATGAAAAGAGAATTGAGCAACGAACTGTAAGACAAAGGATATAAGCGATGTTGGACAAAAATGGAATTGCAAAAAGAATTGCACAGGAAGTAAAGGACGGATATTATGTGAACCTAGGCATAGGCATACCTACTTTGGTGGCCAATTTTGTACGTGAGGATATTAGTGTTGAGTTTCAAAGTGAAAATGGAGTTTTAGGAATGGGGCCTTTTCCTTTTGAGGGAGATGAGGACGCAGATATTATTAATGCTGGGAAACAAACGATTACCACCTTACCAGGCGCATCGTTCTTCGATTCCGCACTCAGTTTTGGCATGATAAGGGGTAAGCATGTAGACCTTACTATCCTGGGTGCTATGGAGGTTGCCGAGAATGGCGATATCGCCAACTGGAAAATACCTGGTAAAATGGTAAAAGGAATGGGCGGAGCTATGGATTTGGTCGCTTCCGCTGAGCAGATTATCGTAGCCATGATGCATACCAATAGAGCCGGTGAATCAAAATTATTAAAAGCGTGTTCACTGCCTTTGACCGGAGTAGGTTGTGTGAAGAAAATTGTAACCAACCTAGCTGTATTAGAAGTAACTCCAGAGGGATTTGTATTAATGGAGCGTGCTCCTGGAGTTTCTGTAGAAGAAATCAAGGACGCTACAGAAGGGGCACTTATTATAAATGGAGAAGTACCAGAGATGGTATTAAATTAGAAAAGCAATGTGTTTCATCGAGAAAAAGAATCAATATGATTTTTTCACAACATTTTATGAGGGGTTGACAACAATAATATGGAATTTAAAAACGTTAGCTGCTATATTTAGAGTGTTAAAACTATATTATGACCCAAATAAAACTATAAAATTAACCTAAAACAAACCTCATGGCACCACAAGAAAACGTACAAGTATATCACAATGATTTCTTCAGCGGTATCATCCGATTGACCAAAAAGTTATTTATGCTTTAGTATTTTTTAAAAGAATGATGTAAAAAGAGCGACTTCCCCAAGTTGCTCTTTTTTTATACAATGTATTTTGGGGAATATGCTTTTGAATGCTTATCCGTGGTTGTGTTAGTTGCTTATAAATATTTTATCTTTATCTAGTGGAGCTAGATTTAAGACAATGTAAGGAAATTGATGTAGACACACTGGCTGTACTCTCTAAAGACACCTTTTCTGAGGCTTTTGAGAAGGATAATAATCCGCGTGATTTTAAATCTTATATCAATTCAGCCTTTAATAGGGATACGTTACTTAAGCAGCTACGAAACCCAAATAGTATTTTCTATTTTGTGTATGCGGACAACCGATTGATAGGATACTTGAAGATAAATCAACTTCAAGCACAAACGGATGTTAAATCGAAGGAGGGTATAGAATTGGAGCGTATCTATATAAAAGACGAATTTCAAGGACAAGGCTATGGCGCATTACTCATACAAAAACTAAGAAAAATAGGAATACAGGCAAAAAGACGTTTCCTGTGGCTAGGAGTTTGGGAAAAGAATGTAAAAGCCATACAGTTTTATCAAAGGCATGGTTTTAGTAAATTTGGAACCCATCCTTATTACATAGGAACAGATAAACAAACAGATTGGTTAATGAGGTGTGATTTAATTTAAGCAGTAGACTAAATACAGAATAACATATGAAATTTTTAGCAGGCCTTTTTTTACTAGTTTCCTTTAGTGTAATAGGACAGTCCCAATCATATTACTTTCCGGAACGCAATACCGCTTGGGAACAGAAGTCTCCGAAAGAGTATAATATAGATACTTTTAAGTTGCAGGAAGCCGTGTCATTTGCGGAGTCCAATGAATACTCTGGGTCTCGAGATTTAAGGATTGCTATCCTTAAAGGTTTCGAACGAGAACCATTTCACGAAATTCTGGGTCCCACCAAAAAGCGTGGAGCACCAGCCGGTATGATACTAAAAAATGGTCGTGTTATAGCCCAATGGGGAGATACAAAGCGTGTTGATATGACCTTTAGTGTAACCAAAAGTTTTCTGAGTACTATGGCGGGTTTGGCACTTGATAACGGATTAATTAGAAGTACGAATGATAAAGTGGGACAGTATATTTGGGATGGAACTTTTGAAGGTAGCCATAATTCCAAAATCACCTGGGAGCATTTGTTACAACAAAATTCCGCTTGGTCCGGGGAGCTTTGGGGCGGTAAGGATTGGGCCGATAGACCGCCAAAGGAAGGTGGTATTGATGATTGGAAGTTTGAGACGCCCAAAGAACCCGGAACGGTCATGGAGTATAACGATGTACGTGTTAATGTCCTAGCCTATGCCCTAACGCATGTTTGGCGCAAGCCAATGCCACTGGTGTTAAAGGAACATATTATGGATAAAATTGGAGCATCGACAACTTGGCGTTGGTATGGTTATGACCACGCGTGGACAGAGGTAGACGGAATGAAAATGAAATCGGTCACTGGTGGAGGTCATTCCGGCGCGGGCCTATTTATTAGTACGGAGGATATGGCGCGTTTTGGGCTGTTATTTCTGAATGACGGTAAATGGAAGCAGGAACGTTTGATCAGCGAAGATTGGATAAAGATGGCGATTGCTCCGTCGAAACCCAATGTGAACTACGGCTACATGTGGTGGCTGAATAAAAAGGGGGATAGACATTGGGAAGGCCTATCCGAAAACATTTTCTATGCTGCCGGATTTGGAGGAAATTTCATAGTGGTGGATAAAGAAAATGATTTGGTTGTGGTTACACGATGGTTGGAGCCAACTAAGGTAGGCGATTTCATGACCAGAGTAAATGCCGCGCTGCGTTACAACTGATTAAGAATGGCAATAGCTTTGTCCAGGGTTTCTTGTTTTTTGGCAAAGCAAAAACGCAGTACCTTATCATCCCGATTATTAACGTTGAAGGAGGAAATGGGAATGCTAGCTATGCCCGTTTCTGTTATAAGGCTTGTGGCAAATAACTCATCTGGCGCATCGGTGATATTGGTATAGTCTAGAAGTTGAAAGTAAGTGCCTTCGGAAGGTTTCCATTTGAAATTGGAGTCCGAGAGGCCATTGATAAAGTAGTCCCTTTTTTGTTGATAAAAAGCGTTGAGGTCCAAATAATGACTTTCATTCTTTAGATAGGCCGCCATAGCACGTTGAACAGGATGGTCTACACAAAACACTGCGAATTGATGTACTTTCCGAAACTCTTCCATAAGAGGTGCTGGAGCGGCACAATAGCCAATTTTCCATCCGGTCACATGAAACGTCTTTCCAAAAGAAGCACAGATAAAGCTTCTTTTGGCCAAGTCTGGATAACGGCAGGCGCTTTTATGTAAGGATCCGTCGAAAGCAATATGTTCGTATACTTCATCGCTTAACAATAGGATGTTGGTAGGTTTTAGAATCGCCTCTAGTTTGAGCATCTCTTTTTGTGATAGCATTCGCCCCGTGGGGTTATGGGGGGTGTTTAAAATTACCATCTTTGTTCTAGGTGTAATCAATTTTTGAAAAGCTTCCCAGTCGACCCTATAGTCCTTTGCTGGTAATTGCAAGTATACGGGAACACCGCCGTTTAAGCGAATAGCTGGCTCGTAACAGTCATACGCGGGTTTTATGACAATTACTTCGTCTCCTGTGTGCACAAAGGCGGTAATCGCTGTAAAAATAGCTTGTGTAGCACCTACTGTTATGGTTATTTCTGTTTCCGGATGATACTCGTATGTATGGGTTTTTATGATTTTTTCTGAAATAGCTTCACGTAGTCCAAAGTAGCCCTGCATTGGCGCATATTGATTGTGGCCGTTCTGCATGGCTTCATCAACAAGCTTGATAAGTTTTGGGTCCGACTCAAAATTTGGAAAGCCTTGGGAAAGGTCTATGGCTTTGTGTTTTCTAGCCAAATTACCTACCGTGGTGAAAATAGTCGTTTCAATATTAGGAAGCTTGGAGGAATGCTGCATAGCGGATATCAATTTGTCTTAAAGATAGTTTAGTTCGTTTGATTCTCTAAATGGCTAATGACTTGGTTTAGGCAGTTTTCTAAATTCTTTTTTACCTCACTTTCCCAAAAACGAAAAACGGTATAATTTAAGTCATCGAGCTTTTTGTTCACTTCCCTATCCCGTTGCATATTACGCTCTATTTTCGCAATCCAAAATTCCCTATTCGTCTTTACTTTAGGTTTACGTTCCTCCCAATTATGGCCATGCCAGTATTCACCATCAATAAAAATTACCGTTCTGTATTTTTTGAGTACGATGTCCGGTTTCCCAATTAGTTTTTTATAATCTATTCGGTAACGATAACCGGCAGCATATAAAGCCTTCCTAAACGCGAGCTCAGGTTTGGTATTTTTCCCGCGAATCTTACTCATGATTTTTGAGCGCTGAGGTGTAGTATAGAATCCCGATTCCTCATTAAATCTTGGGACTTTGATGCGTTCTTCAGAATATTTTTTGGACATATTCTAAATATAAAAAATCCCATGCTGAAGGGCATGGGATTTTCTATCTATTTTAATTAGTATTTGATTAGCCTTTTACGGTAGCGCTCATATATTCGCGATTCATTCGCGCTATGTTTTCCAAGGAAATTCCTTTAGGACATTCTATTTCGCAAGCTCCGGTATTGGTGCAGTTTCCAAAACCTTCCAAATCCATTTGACGCACCATGTTCTGTACTCTATCTACTGCTTCGACCTGACCTTGTGGTAACAAAGCATATTGCGATACTTTTGCGGAGGTAAAGAGCATAGCACTTGCATTTTTACAAGCAGCAACGCAAGCTCCACATCCAATACACGCTGCCGAATAAAAAGCGTCATCGGCATCATGTTTATCGATAGGAATAGAGTTAGCATCCTGAGTATTACCCGACGTGTTTACGGAAATATAACCTCCCGCTTGTTGAATTCTATCAAAGGCCGTTCGGTCTACAATCAAATCTTTGATTACAGGAAACGCTTTTGCTCTAAACGGTTCTATAGTAATGGTGTCGCCATCATTAAATTTACGCATATGAAGTTGGCATGTGGTAACCAATCTATCCGGTCCGTGAGGTTCTCCATTAATTTGCAAGGAACAAGACCCACAAATACCTTCACGACAATCATGGTCAAATTCTACAGGTTCTTCCCCCTTGTTGATCAAATCTTCATTAAGAACATCCATCATTTCCAAAAAGGACATATCACCATCTATACCGTCTATGGTATAGTCCATCATTTTTCCTTTGGAATTAGCGCTTTTTTGACGCCAGATTTTCAATGTTAATTTCATAGTTTTTATTTTGTATTTGGTTGATGGTTTAAGTTGAAATCAAACAACTCTTAAACGTATCAACTATAAACTATTTATATGAACGCGTTTTCAATTCTATATTCTCGTACTTTAATTCTTCTTTATGAAGCACGGCATCTTTAGGTTCGCCTTTGTATTCCCATGAGGATACAAATTTAAAGTTCTCATCGTCTCGCAATGCTTCTCCTTCCTTCGTTTGATATTCTTCGCGGAAGTGGCCACCACAGGATTCGTTTCTTGTTAACGCATCTTTTGCGAACAATTCTCCTAGTTCTAGGAAATCTGCAACACGGCCAGCTTTCTCCAATTCTTGATTTTTAGTATCAGGGGAACCGGGTACGCGAACATTTTCCCAAAAATCTGCACGTAACGCTGAGATTTCATCAATCGCTTCCTGTAATTCTTCTGCATTACGGGACATACCACATTTATTCCACATGATTTTACCAAGTATTTTGTGGTAATAATCAACGGAATGTGTTCCTTTCCCACTCATCAATTTTTCTATTCTATCGCGCACTTCTTTTTCAGAAGCCTCGAATTCTGGAGAATCTGTAGGTATTTTTCCTGTTCTGATGTCCTTGGATAAGTAATCTCCGATAGTGTAAGGTAGGACAAAATATCCGTCGGCTAAACCTTGCATTAAGGCAGAAGCACCAAGTCTGTTGGCACCGTGATCGCTAAAATTAGCTTCACCGGCAGCATAACAGCCTTCTACTGTTGTTTGTAAATTGTAATCTACCCAAAGGCCACCCATGGTGTAGTGAACTGCAGGATATATCATCATTGGAGTCTTGTACGGATTTTCATCAACGATTTTTTCGTACATCTGAAATAGGTTTCCGTATTTCGTCTCTATCACTTCCTCGCCCAATGCCCGTATGGTTTTGTCATCGGCATCCTTCATTCCAGAGGTCAACGCTTTTTCCTTACCGTAACGCATAATAGCAGCATCAAAATCCAAATACACCGCTTCGCCTGTTTTGTTTACGCCAAATCCAGCATCGCATCGTTCTTTCGCTGCTCTGGAGGCTACATCTCTTGGGACTAAGTTTCCAAAAGCTGGGTAGCGTCTTTCTAAATAGTAATCTCTGTCTTCCTCTTTAAGTTGCGTAGGCTTTAGTTTGCCTTCGCGTATGGCTTGTGCATCTTCAGATTTGGCGGGAACCCAAATACGGCCATCGTTCCGTAAGGATTCCGACATCAATGTTAATTTAGATTGATGATCTCCAGAAACCGGAATACATGTAGGGTGTATTTGTGTAAAGCATGGATTAGCCATAAAAGCTCCTCTTCGGTGCGCTCTCCAGGCGGCCATCACATTACTGCCCATGGCATTGGTGGAAAGGAAAAATACGTTTCCGTATCCTCCTGTTGCTAAAACCACGGCATGTGCTGAATGACGTTCTATTTCTCCTGTAACAAGATTACGTGCTATGATACCACGAGCTTTTCCATCAACCTTTACCAAATCCATCATTTCATGACGGTTAAAAGGCTGAATCTTTCCTCTATTGATTTGACGGTTCATAGCAGAGTATGCACCTAATAATAGTTGTTGTCCAGTTTGTCCTTTGGCATAAAATGTTCTGGAAACCAATACACCGCCAAAAGAACGGTTGTCCAATAAACCTCCGTATTCACGGGCAAAAGGAACGCCTTGTGCCACACATTGGTCAATAATCTGTCCAGATACTTCCGCCAAACGATATACGTTTGCTTCACGGGAACGATAATCGCCACCTTTTACGGTATCGTAAAATAATCGGTAATTGCTATCGCCATCACCTTGGTAATTCTTAGCGGCATTGATACCCCCTTGTGCTGCAATAGAGTGAGCACGTCTTGGGGAATCTTGATAGCAGAATGTTTTTACGTTATAGCCTAATTCTGCTAATGTAGCAGCGGCAGAACCTCCGGCCAATCCGGTACCAACAACGATAATATCTATGTTACGTTTGTTGGCAGGGTTAACAAGGTCAATATCATTTTTATGTTTGGTCCATTTATCGGCCAGCGGCCCAGCAGGAATTTTAGAATCCAATATGCCCATATTTAATGTGTTATTGGGTTAAGATGATGATATATTGCAATTAGGGCGAATCCTAATGGAATGCCAATAGCGTATATTTTGGTGAATGTTTTTATCGCAGGGGTATATTTGTTATTTACACCCATAGTTTGAAAGGAGGAGGCGAAACCATGCAGTAAATGCAAGGCCAATAACCCGAAAGATATTACATAAAGTACTGTTCTTACTATGGGTTCAAATTTCTCTACCGTCTCTGCATAATAGCGCGTTGGGTCTTCAGGTTTTGCTTCTATATATTTGTAAGCCATTTCATGCACCCAGAAATCATACATATGCAGTCCTAAAAACGCTAGTACTACCAAGCCCGTAATAATCATGTTTCTTGAAATCCATGAAGCATTGGCGCTACCCTTGTATTTGGCATATTTAACCGAACGTGCCTTATTGTTCTGTATTTCTAATGCTATACCCATAACAAAGTGCACAATAACACCGGCTATTAGAATAGGTTGAAGTATATATTGAACCAAAGGGTTATATCCCATAAAATGAGACCACGTATTAAACGTTTCTGGAGCAATAACGGATGTAATGTTGATGACAAAATGTTGACCTAAGAAAAAGACCAGAAAAAGACCGGAAAGCGCCATCACTACTTTTCGGGCTATTGAAGATGTTAACAATCCACTCATTTGTTCAAAATTTAGCATTTCAAATTTACGGCACGGTTTAGTTATTAACAACTTTATTAAGCCTTTAGTACATTATTTAGACCCATTTTGATCTTATTGAAAAAGCTGTTTAGATTTTACCATTCAAATACCTTAGTTTAGAACAATTTATTAAACAGAAATCAGAATTGTATTGTAGCAAAAATCAAGATAAAATAGTTAAGAAATTGAATCTGAGCAGTAATAGGGGAAGGGTATTAACTTCTATTCCGAGTTTGTTTAGTTGTAATTTTATTATGCAATCTGTTTATAGAAAGGAAACACTTATACTTAACCTTTGTCGAGAGCCATCCAAAAAATATAAGTACAGTATTGTTTATGGAAATAGAAAGTGAAAATAAAGCCATAATTATTGGGGGAGAAACCGTTTCTCCGGGTAAGTCCAAGTTTGTGAAAATAACGATAGATCGTTTGCCAACGGGTACTATAATAGATATTCCGGTCTACGTGTTCAATGCCAAAAAGCCTGGACCTGTGGTACTGGTGCAAGCTGGATTACACGGAGATGAGGTGAATGGAGTGGAAATCGTACGCAGTATGTTGCACAATGGAAGCTTTAAGATAGATGCCGGGGCAGTGATTGCAGTGCCAATATTGAATATATTTGGATTTATCCATTATTCTAGAGATGTGCCGGACGGTAAGGATGTTAACAGAAGTTTTCCAGGAACAAAATCGGGATCTATGGCAAGTAGGATTGCCTATCATTATCTACGGGAAATATTGCCCCAAATAGATGTGGCCATAGATTTACATACCGGCGGTGGGCAACGACATAATTTTCCACAGATCAGATATACCAAAGAAGATCAAAAAAGTGCTCAATTGGCCAGGATGTTCAATGCTCCATTTACGTTTACTTCAAAGCTGATAAAAGGCTCTTTTAGGAATGCTGCTTTTAGATTGCAGATACCGGCTATCGTTTTTGAAGCCGGTGAAAGTATGCGATTTGACGAATTTTCGATCAAGCAGGGCATTACAGGAATTCTTAATGTGTTTCGGTGTTTAAATATGATGGGAATAGGCAACGAGGACCGCAATGAATTAAACCAACCGGTTTATTTGATTGAACGAAAATGGCTTCGGGCACCCACAGCAGGAATCTTTGTGTCAAAAATCATTAATGGAAGTAAGGTTGAAAAGGGCGATTTACTAGGTTTAGTGTCCGACACCTATGCAAAAAAAACAAAACGGATAAATGCTCCTTTTGATGGGTATATTATTTGTTTAAATCATCAAGCGGTTGTTAATCAAGGAGATGCATTGTTGCATATAGGATCGTCAGCTATTTAAGGAAGTCTTTTGCATGTTTCCAATTGCTCCAAACTCCATGCGATAGCATCTTCTAAATCCTGAAACTTTTGCAATGAGCCTTTAAAGAACATTTTTTCCAATAATGTACTTGGTAAACTTCCTGTGGTACTTCCCACAACGGAATAGTATGCCAAATCATGTCTGTTTTTGTAAAACTTAATCCAATCTGTTGGAACTACGGTGTAGCTATGAATTCTATTTGATATATAGACAATAGG
>CAZUIE010000041.1:0-23700 GCA_964620945.1 uncultured Maribacter sp. | reverse complement strand
TTCCGCCACTTGCAAGTGAAGAAGTTCTTAAAAAAGACCTTCTGCTAAATTTTGTAGATATAATAGTTGACATGTTTTTCAGTTTTCAGGTTAGGCCATTTTTTTCTCTGCAGCCATTACGACGGCATTTTCAATTCGATTGTAAGAGGCACAACGACAAATATTGCCGTGCATAGCACTTCGAATCTCTTCTCTTGATGGATTTGGGTTGCTTTCCAAAAAAGCTGAAGCAGTCATAATCTGACCCGATTGACAATAGCCACATTGCGGTGCATCTACTTCTTTCCAAGCTTGCTGTACTGGATGGGAGCCATCTTGGGACAAGCCCTCTATGGTGGTGATTTCTTTTCCTTCCAGCTGCGAAACTTGTAATTGACAGCTACGAGTGGCGTAGCCGTCAACATGAACGGTGCAGGAACCACATTGGCCTATTCCACAACCATATTTGGTCCCGACCATATCTAAATTGTCTCGTAGTGCCCATAGTAGTGGCATGTCTGGTGTGGCCTCTATTTCTTGAGAGACACCATTGATTTGTAGTTTGTACGTTGGCATTATAATTGTGTTTTGGTTCTTACTAACAAAATATCTTTGATAAGGATTGCTTGTGCTAAATCGTTTAACAAACAACTTCCTCTAAGTTAAGAATAATTATGAGACGTTTAACGATTCCGTAAATACATTAACCTTTTTTTTAAGTTAAAACATCCCGAACATTACATTATTGTCCTAGAAAAACAGCCTTCTCAGGTTTATCATAAAAGCCATTTGGCTTTTCGGTAGTACTCAAAACAACATTCTCGAACATCACGGCATTTTTAGGTTCAGTTAGCTTTTTTTCTTCGGATGTATACCATGTAATCGATTTAGGAAGCGCAACTCTACTTACATCCATCCAATCGTTATATCGAATCCATTTTACATTTTCCGATTTTTCTCCACTTCTATACGTTACCGTATAACCTAACCATTGCATTTGAAACGTCTCTGGGTCATAGTGCAAAAAATATTCATCCTTGGGAGAATTACCAACTCCGGTATTGTAACTTATACGCAAACCAGGATAGGTCTTTCCTTCAAACTCCAAAGCAGGGGTATCTGTATAATTAATACCATCATCCCCTAAAACAAAAGGCATCCCGTAGAAGTAAAACATCAAATTATGATAGAAAACGGCATCTCCCTTATAGGAATCATTTTCATCCAACAACCAAATCTTGGAACCATCAAATCCTGTACTAAAGTCAGCAGCACTAATGGTTTCTTTTCGGCTTTTTAGAGCTATGGTGTGTGTTTCCGATGTTGACTCTTTTTGAATCTTAAAACTTAGGGTTTTGTATGATTTCCAAGTAGCCATGCCACCATGTGCATCAAACACCTTTGAAACAACCTCTGGGTATTCGCTTTTAACACCAACGCCTATCAATGGCATATCCTCCGTTATAGCCTCCTTTTTATTTTTATCTGTCTTGCACGCAAATAGTATTGCCACAAATGCAAACAATGTAACGATCTTCATTATAATTTCTGTTTAGTTGGTATTAAGTGGTAACAAGATACGTTAATTAAGATATTGGTTTATTTTTGTAGCCCATGCAGCAAATAAAAGATATTAGTAGCGCACAGAATCCTTTAGTCAAAAAAATTCTTTTGCTAAAAGACAAATCTCGAGAACGTAATAAAACAGGTGTTTTTGTATTGGAAGGAAAACGTGAACTAAGTTTAGCCATAAAAGCAGGGTATACCATTGATACCTTATGCTACTGCGATGCTTTATTAGATATAAATACCCTAGAAAGCGAGATACCCCTTAACACAGCCATCAATAAAGTAAATTTTTCATTTGCTGTTTACAAGAAAGTGGCATACAGGGAGACCACAGAGGGTATAATGGCCATTATAAAGTCAAAACAACACACGTTATCAGCAATAAAGCTAAAAAGGGATAAACCATTTATATTGGTTGCAGAAGCTCCCGAAAAACCAGGGAATATAGGCGCATTATTACGTACTGCCGATGCCGCTGATTTGGACGCTGTTTTAATAGCTAACCCCAAGACCGATTTATATAACCCAAATATTATTAGATCGAGTGTAGGCTGTGTTTTCACTAGAACCATAGCCATGGGCACTACAGCGGAAATCATATCCTATTTAAAAGAAATAGACGCCAAAATATTTTGTGCGGCGCTCAGTGCCTCCGAGAACTATACCGATATGGATTATACAGGTGCAACAGCTATAGTTGTAGGGACCGAAGCAAGTGGACTTAGCGAAGAATGGCTTTCTAATTCCGACCAAAATATCGTTATCCCAATGGAGGGAGAAATAGATAGTATGAACGTTTCTGTGTCCGCCGCAATACTTATCTTCGAAGGAAAACGACAACGTAACGAGTAATACCAATAAAAAGTAAGCTGCCCCGTTTAAAAAATTAGAAGAACATTTATGAATACAACGCTCATATTTTATTGCATCATTGGAATATTGGTAGGCGAATATTTGTTGGCAACCACGCTCAATTTTCTGAACGCAAAGCGATTTAAGGATACTATTCCTGAGGAACTATCCGATGTATACAATTCGGAAGAGTACAAAAAATCACAAGACTATAAATTAACGAACTACCGTTTTGGAATTCTTACCTCTACCTTCTCCATTCTGCTTATTTTAGGTGTGTTGATTTTCGGTGGTTTTGGATGGATAGATAATTGGGTTTCGAGCCTAACAGCGAACAAGACAGTACAGTCCTTGTTATTTTTTGGTATCATTATGTTAGGTAGCGACATACTCAACACCCCTTTTGGCTATTACAAAACCTTTGTGATAGAGGAAAAATTTGGTTTCAACAAAACAACGTTAAAGACTTTCATTACAGATAAAATCAAAGGATGGCTAATGATTATCGTTTTAGGAGGTGGAATACTAACCTTGGTGCTTTGGTTCTTTGAATGGGCCGGAACTAACTTTTGGCTCTACACCTGGGGCCTAATTACCGTTTTTACGATTTTTATAAACCTGTTTTATAGCAAACTTATTGTGCCACTATTCAACAAACAGGAACCCTTGGAAGACGGTAGTTTAAAGTCAAAAATAGAATCCTATGCCAACAATGTGGGCTTTAAACTGCAAAATATCTTTGTGATCAATGGGTCCAAACGCTCCACTAAGGCAAATGCCTACTTTTCTGGATTTGGTAGGGAAAAACGTATTACTTTATACGACACACTCGTAAATGATTTGGAAGAAGATGAAATTGTTGCCGTATTGGCACACGAAGTAGGTCACTATAAAAAAAAGCATATCATATTTAACCTGGCTTCTTCCATTATAATAACAGGCGCCATGTTGTTTATACTATCGCTTTTCATCAATAACCCAATTATTTCCCTAGCTATAGGAGTAGATAAGCCCAGTTTCCATGCGGCATTAATCGGCTTTGGAATGCTTTATAGCCCAATCTCAGAAATTACGGGATTACTAATGAATTATTTTTCTCGAAAGTTTGAATATCAAGCAGATGATTTTGCCAAAGAGACTTTTTCCGCATCACCTTTGATTACCTCGCTTAAGAAACTATCCAAGAATAGTCTAAGCAATCTAACGCCACACCCAGCCTATGTCTTTATGCATTATTCCCATCCACCGCTAAAGGATAGAATTCAGAATTTAAAGGCATAATTTTTGTTGTCTATCAACTAGGATTATGGTAAATTTATTCTAGTATGACGGAAGCCGATATAGCACAAGAGAAGAAACGTATTGCCACTGAGTATAAAGAACTACTACGTATTAGTTATCAGACCCTGACCAATGACGATAAAAAACTAATTCGTAGTGCCTTTGAAATTGCGGTAGATGCGCACAAAGACCAGCGAAGAAAATCTGGAGAGGCCTACATTTTTCATCCTATTGCCGTTGCAAAAATAGTAGCTTCCGAAATTGGTCTCGATGCCGTATCCATAGCCTCTGCACTTCTTCATGATGTGGTCGAAGATACAGATTATACCTTAGATGATATTGATCGTATGTTTGGCGAAACCGTAGCAAGAATCGTAGACGGACTCACAAAAATATCACATTTAAAAAAGGACATGAATATCTCCCAGCAAGCGGAGAATTTTAGAAAAATGCTCCTTACCTTAAATGATGATGTACGGGTAATCATCATTAAAATTGCAGACCGCTATCACAACATGCTCACCATGGACTCGATGCCCGAGCACAAGCAAGTAAAAATTTCTTCCGAAACACTATACATATATGCCCCCCTAGCACACAGAATAGGACTTTATAATATTAAAAGTGAATTAGAAGACCTTAGTTTGAAATATACGGAACCAGATGTATATAACGACATAAAGAGTAAGATAGAGGAAAGTAAGGAAGAACAACAGGAGTACATTGACGCTTTTGCAGCTATCATAGATAATTCCTTAAAAAAGGAAGGTCTAGAGTATACCATTAAAGGGAGAATGAAATCCATTTTTTCGATGCGTAAAAAAATGATGACTCAAAATGTATCCTTTAATGAAATCTATGACAAGTTTGCCCTTCGTATCATTTATAAATCCGAAAAACAGAACGAAAAATTTCTGGCATGGAAAATATACTCTATTGTTACAGATCATTTTACCCCTAATCCAGTGCGTCTACGCGACTGGATTTCCTCTCCTAAATCTACAGGTTATGAAGCCTTGCACATAACTGTAATGGGACCTAAGGGAAAATGGGTAGAAGTACAGATTCGAAGTGAGCGTATGCATGAGATTGCGGAAAAAGGCTATGCGGCACATTTTAAATACAAGCACGGCGACCAAAAGGAACAAGGAATAGAGGTTTGGCTCAACAAGCTGCAGGAAGCACTAGAGAACGCCAATTCCAATGCAGTAGATTTTGTAGAAGAGTTTAAGTTGAATCTTTACTCAAAGGAAATATTCGTTTTTACACCAAAGGGAGAATTAAAGTCTTTACCAAAAGGGGCAACTCCCCTAGATTTTGCCTTTAGCATTCATACCGAGGTTGGCATGCGTACCCGTGGCGCAAAAGTTAATGGTAAACTTGTACCGCTGAATACGACATTACACAGCGGAGACCAAGTAGAAATCATCACATCCGAACAAGCAAAACCGAACCAAAACTGGTTAGATTATGCTACAACGGCAAAGGCAAGAGCAAAAATAAAATCGGTCTTACGAGAAGAAAAGAAGGAAATAGCGGAAGATGGCAAAGAAATTCTAAGGCGGAAGTTAAAGTCGCAGAAAATTTCTGTGAACGAAGATTCCATCAATAAATTGGTAAGCTACTTTAAGCTAAAGACCAGTCTAGACCTGTTTTACAGAGTAGGTATTGGCACTATTGACAATCAAATGATTAAGGAATTTGCTTCGTCCTATAACAATGCATTTATAAGTTTCTTCAAGAACAGAATGCGCAAAAATCCGGTGCCAGAAGATGTAGGAAAAGACGAAATCACTTCTAAATACGATATGATCGTTTTTGGAAAGGAAGAAGAAAAATTAGAGTACAAACTTTCTCAGTGTTGCAATCCCATACCAGGCGATACCATTTTTGGTTTTGTTAGTGTATCCGAAGGCATTAAACTTCATAAAAAAAATTGTCCTAATGCCATTTCATTACAATCTAATTATGCATATAGAATCATAAGTGCAAAATGGGTAGATTCCTCACAGGAAGAGTCCAAGGCAGAAATACAATTGACCGGGATAGATAACCTTGGATTAATCAGTGAAATCACCAAAATCATTTCGGGGAATATGCATGTGAATATGAGAAACCTAAATTTTAATACTGATGGAGGAACATTCTCCGGGAAAATAACGGTGGTGGTAAAAAACAAGGGGATGCTTAAAAAAGTAATAGAAAATTTGAAACAAATAAATGGTATAGACAAAGTCACACGACTTTAGAACAGGAATTAAAATTAACTGTACCTTTGTAAATTAACCGTATGGCCATGGCGTTGGATAAAAATCAAGAAATTGTAAAGAACGTATTTACCAAATTTTTGGAAGATAACGGACATAGAAAAACCCCGGAACGTTACGCCATACTTCAAGAAATCTATGAAAGCAATGATCATTTTGATATAGAATCGCTCTACATCAATATGAAAAATAAAAATTATCGTGTAAGCCGTGCAACACTTTATAATACCATTGAATTGCTCCTAGATTGTAAACTCGTTCGAAAACATCAATTTGGTAAATCACAAGCACAATACGAAAAATCATATTTTGACCGTCAGCACGATCATGTAATCCTTACAGATACCGGCGAGGTCATGGAGTTTTGCGATCCTCGAATTCAATCCATAAAAAAAACAATCGAAGAGGTATTCGATATTAAAATAAATACACATTCGCTCTACTTTTACGCAACTAAAAATACCGCAGAAAAGGATAGAGAAAAAACAGAACAAACAATCAATTAATCAAGTAAAATTATAATGGCAGTAGATTTATTGTTGGGCCTACAATGGGGTGACGAAGGAAAAGGAAAAATTGTTGACGTACTTACGGCGAATTACGACATTATCGCACGCTTTCAAGGCGGTCCAAACGCAGGGCACACCTTAGAATTCGATGGTATAAAACATGTCCTGCACACGATTCCTTCGGGCATATTTCACAAAAATGCAATCAATGTAGTAGGCAATGGTGTGGTGATAGATCCAGTAATCTTCAAAAAAGAACTTGATGCCTTAAAAAAGTTTAATCTGGATATCAAATCCAAATTGTTGATATCTAGAAAAGCACACCTTATTTTACCAACGCACAGACTTTTGGATGCAGCTTCTGAAGCAGCCAAGGGAAAAGCTAAAATAGGATCTACCCTAAAAGGAATTGGCCCTACTTACATGGACAAAACCGGCAGAAACGGAATGCGTGTGGGCGACCTAGAACTAAGTGATTGGAAAGATAAGTACAGAGCATTAGCCAACAAACATGAAGCCATGATAGGTTTCTACGATGTGGATATTCAATACGACCTTGCTGAACTGGAATCAGATTTTTTCAAAGCCATCAAGGAATTAAAGGAACTAAACTTCATCGATAGTGAAGAATATCTATACCAGGCGCAAAAATCTGGTAAAAAAATATTGGCAGAAGGAGCTCAAGGATCATTATTGGATATAGATTTTGGAACCTATCCCTTTGTAACCTCATCCAACACTACCGCCGCCGGAGCATGCACAGGACTTGGGGTCGCACCAAACCAAATTGGCGAAGTCAAAGGAATTTTTAAAGCATATACCACCAGAGTAGGAAGCGGTCCTTTTCCAACGGAGCTTTTTGATGCAGATGGCGAAACCATGGGTCGCGTGGGTAATGAATTTGGAGCTACTACAGGTAGAGCAAGAAGATGTGGCTGGTTAGATTTAGTAGCCCTAAAATATGCTGTGCGTATAAATGGCGTTACAGAATTAATGATGATGAAGGGAGATGTTCTTAGCGGCTTTAAAAAATTGAAGGTCTGTACGGCATACAACTACAAGGGAGAGAAAATTGATCATCTCCCGTTTAATATCGAAGCTGAAAATGTAACTCCAATTTATACCGAAATGGACGGGTGGGCAGAAGATTTAACAAAAATGACCAAGGTAGAACAATTGCCCGGTTCATTAAATAAATATATTTCGTTTCTAGAAAAAGAATTAGAAGTGCCTATTAAAATTGTATCCGTAGGTCCGGATAGAACCCAGACCATACACAGATAATTTTATTTCCTCGGTAAGGGGACAAATGGCGTTAAGCGAAAAAAAAGCTTAACGCCATTTTTTTTATGTAAATTCATAGCTTAATATAATTTACACATGAGACATCTGAACCTATTACTATTCTTAGGAATTCTATTGGTTTCCTGCAAGACCGATAAAAAAACAAAATCCGTTGAACAACAAGAGACCACTGCACCCGAAGACGAATGGATCGTACTCTTCGACGGCAGCAGCACCGAAGGCTGGAGAGCTTATAATGGAGAAGCACTACCTCCCGGATGGATTGTTAAAAATGGTGAATTAACTTTTGATACCGAACTTGGTCTTGAAGAGGATTATACCGGTGGCAAAGATATCATTTATGGGGCAGAAGAATTCGACAACTTCGAATTTTATGTAGAATGGAAATTACCCAAGGGTGGGAATAGCGGTATTTTCTATCATATTAAGGAGGGTTATAATAGTATTCCGGAAGTATCCCCTGAATATCAACTGATTGACGATGAAAATTATGCCAGCATTCATGACTTAACGGAATATAATCTTAGTTTAGGCTACACCGAAAAACCAGAAGAATTAAAGCCTTTGCAACAGACGGCTTCCGATTATGCCATGCACCCGGCAGATCCCTCCAATAAAATACTCCACCCTGTTGGCGAATGGAATTCTTCTAAAATTGTTTTCACCCCCGAAAAAGTAGAGCATTGGCTCAATGGACAAATGGTAGTATCTTTTGTTCCATGGGATGAAGCCTGGCAAGAAAAAAAGAACTCTGATAAGTGGAAGAACAGCAAAGACTATGGAAAATATAAAAAAGGATATATAGGTTTTCAAGATCATTCTAGTCCTATATGGTTTCGTAATATAAAAATCAAAAAACTATAACCTCCATCTCATGAAAAAAAGAGAATTTTTAAAAAAATCTGCCATACTGGCGTCCTCAACAGCACTTATGCCGTCATTTTTATTGGCCTGTAAGGAGAAACAAGAAGCAACAAAAACAACTCCGTTAACACGTTTAAGAACCGCCCATGTTGGGGTAGGAAACATGGGAGCGGCAGACCTTAACGACATTTCATCCCATGCAAAAGTAGATGTAACGGCATTATGTGATGTGGATGCTACGAATCTTGCAGAAGCTAAAAAACTACATCCAAACGCTAAAACATTTAGTGACTATAGAATTATGTTAAAGGAAATGGGAGACGAGATAGACGCTGTCGTGGTGTCTACCCCAGACCATACCCATGCACCTGTATCTATGATGGCTATGGAGATGAATAAATCTGTTTATTGTCAAAAACCGCTAACGCACTATGTATCGGAAGCGAGAGCGATGAAAAAATTAGCAGAAGAAAAGGGTTTGGTTACTCAAATGGGAATTCAGGTACATTCGTTCTATGATTACAAACTTGCTACTTTGTTAATTCAGTCCGGTATTATCGGAAAGGTACATACCGTACGTGCCTGGTCTCCGAAAAATTGGGGGTATAATGGACCGGTCCCCGAGGGACAAGATCCGGTACCGGAAACTTTAGATTGGAACCTGTGGTTAGGAACTTCCGCTGAGCGACCATATAAAGAAGAAATTTACCATCCAGGAAACTGGAGAAAATTAGTGGACTATGGCTGCGGAACTTTAGGAGATATGGGTGTGCATATTTTTGACACGCCTTATAACGCACTCGCTTTAGACGTGCCTAGAACTATTAAAAATGAATGTAGGGAACCGAACGGCTTTGGTTTTCCGGAGAACAATGTCGTCACGTATGAATTCCCTGGAACACCTTACACAGCAGATAGTTTAAAATGGATATGGTCGGATGGCCCAGGAGCACCTGAAATGCATGAAGATTTAAAACTACCAGGTGCAGATGAAATGGCAACCACAGTGAACGGAACGGATACAAAAGAAGCCTCGGTTGAAGAGAAAATGTCCTTAGAGACTAAAATTAGTGGTCCAGGAACATTACCGGAACAAGGAGCAATGTTCATTGGTGATAAAGGCCGTTTGTTATTGCCACACTTTATGCAATTACCAACAAAAATAGTGGATGGAAAGTATGTGGACATTTCCAAAGAGATCGAAGCAGTCAGCAAAGCGAATAATATGGGCAATCCAGTTCGTGATTACGCCTCAGAAGGACCGAAACACTACCATCAGTTTGTTGATGCCTGCTTGGGCACCGATCAATGTAGCGCTCCATTTAGTTATGCTTCAAAACTTACTGAAACTATTCTGTTGGGCGTAATCGCAAGTCGGTTTCCAAATCAAACCTTAAACTGGGACAGCGAAAACGCAAAATTTGCAGAAGAAGAGGCAAACCAGTTTCTTGAAGGTGACTACAGGGATTTTTGACAATGGCAAAGGATGAAAATAGAATTAATACTTTATGAATTTTAATTTAAGCCACCTCCAAGGTGGCTTTTTTATGAGTATATTTAAGTACCATAAGTAATTAAATAACTTACCGATTATGAAACCATGTGGCAAACGTTCTTTCAAGATTTCTATAAAGCTTTTCTTTCTTCTTCTATTAGGATATTCTTGCTCAAAAGAAACAGCTCCATTAGTAGACATAGGGCCAACTAGTTCTATTGCCCTAATCGGTAACAATCTGGGTTCAAGAATGATGCACTATGGATATTTTGAAACGGAAATGCACTTGCGGTTTCCTACTGATTCCCTAACAATAAGAAATATGTGCGATGGAGGTGACACTCCTGGATTTAGACCGCACTCCTCTCGAAATACGCCGTGGGCTTTTCCTGGCGCTGAAAAGTTTCAGACAGAACTTGCAAAAGCCTCTGGAAGCGAAGGAATATTCGATTATCCCGATCAATGGCTTAATCGCACAAAAGCAGACATCATTATCGGTTTTTTTGGCTATAATGAGTCTTTTGAGGGACCTAGTGGTGTAGAAAATTTCAAAAATGAATTACAGGCATTTATCACACATACCAAAGCACAACAATATAACGGAAGTACTAGTCCACAACTAGTATTGGTTTCCCCTATCGCGTTTGAGAACCTATCAGATATGCATGACCTACCAAACGGTGAACAGGAAAATATAAATCTTTCTTTGTACACCGAGGCTATAAAAGCTATCGCCTTAAAAAACCAAGTTCCATTTATAAATGTTTTTGATGCAAGTATAGACTGGTATGGTAATGGAAACCACACTATTGACGGCTCTCAATTAAACGACAAGGGATACAAGAAACTTTCAAGCCACCTAGCCAAAGTCTTAACAGGGGATAAAAAAATACTAGCGGAAGAAAGACGCACTGCTCTTAACGAAGCGGTAAACGAAAAGAATTTCTTTTGGCACAACGATTATAAAATACCCAATGGCGTACATGCCAACGGACGAAGGCATGCACCTTTTGGCCCGGACAATTATCCTTATGAAATACAAAAAACAAGGGAAATGACAGCCATTAGGGATACGGCGATTTGGGCTACGGCACAACAAAAAGCTTACGATGTTGCGTTTGCGGATAGTAAAACAATAGCCCTACCAGCGGTGGAAACCAATTACAATCTAGGCGACCCAGATGAAGCCAAGCGCTATCTATATGGGGATGAGGCAGTAAATCAGCTTACCGTACCAAAAGGATATAAAATAGAACTATTTGCTTCGGAAACAGATTTTCCCGATTTAGCCAACCCTGTGCAGCTTTCCTTTGATAATAAGGGAAGGTTATGGGTTGCAACAATGCCTTCTTATCCACATTATAAGCCAGGAGATGCAAGACCAAATGATAAACTCCTAATTTTAGAGGATACGGATAATGACGGGAAAGCAGACAAACAAACGGTATTTGCCGATCAACTACATTTGCCCATAGGGTTCGAGTTTGCCCCAGAGGGTGTATACATTAGCCAAGGAACCAATCTAAAACTATTTACGGATACGGATGGTGATGACCAAGCTGATACTATAGAAATTATTCTCAGTGGCTTTGACGACCATGATACCCACCACGCTATTTCAGCATTTAGTGCAGATCCGTCCGGAGCTTTTTATATGGCCGAAGGCGTATTCCTTCATACAAACGTAGAGACTTCCTATGGTCCGGTCAGGGCTACCAATGGTGGATTTTACAGATATACACCACAACGAAAAAAACTAGAACGTTTAGCACAGGTTAGCATACCCAACCCTTGGGGACTAGCATTTGACAAATGGGGGCAGGATTTCTTTCTACACACCTCCGGGCCTACCACACAATGGATGATGCCAAGCACATTAAAATCTATTTACGGCGTATCCTCTCCCTTGACAGCCAATTTAATTGAAGAAAAGCATAGGGTAAGACCAACCTCTGGTTTAGAGTTTGTATCCAGCCGACATTTCCCGGACGATGTACAAGGAGATATGCTACTTGGAAACACGATAGGGTTTTTAGGTATTAAACAGCATCAAATGCAGGAAGATGGCACGGGTTACAAAACAAAACACCGTCAGGACTTGATTGATGGTGGTGATAAAAACTTTAGACCGGTCGATATGGAATTTGCGCCGGACGGCTCGCTATATGTCGCAGACTGGCATAATGTCCTCATCGGCCACATGCAGCACAATGCTCGGGATCCATTACGCGACCATGCACACGGACGTATTTATCGTATTACCTATCCTTCTAGACCACTGGTCACCCCCGCTAAAGTGGCAGGCGCAAGTATTGACGAACTCTTGGAAAACCTTAAACTGCCAGAATATAGAACACGTTACAGAAGCAAAAGGGAACTTCGTGGACGGAATAGCGATGATGTGCTCAAAAAATTAAAGGTATGGGTGGTAAATTTGGATAAAACCGATATAGATTATGAACATCAGCGTTTGGAAGCATTATGGGTTTCTTGGGGCCTTAACAAATTAGATACCACCTTACTCCAACAGACCTTACAATCTCCGGATTATCGGGTAAGGGCAGCCTCGGTTCGCGCTTTGCGCTATATGGGGCATCAAATGACAAATGCACTGGGTTTATTTAAAACAGCTGCCGCTGACAGTCATGGAAGGGTTCGTCTAGAAGCTATAACCGCTGCCTCTTGGATGGAACCGGAAGCTGGACTACAGATTTTAAAGGTAGCTGAAAAGCACCCATTGGATGATTGGATGGAAGATTCATATAATTTTTCCAAGACCAGACTCACTAATGCATTTTTACCTGAAGGGGAAAAAGAGCTGTTGGCAACTCATTTAAAAGGTGATGATTTAGAAACATTCGCAAAGGGAAAAAAAATATATGAACGTGAAGGCTATTGTGTTACTTGTCACCAAGAAAGTGGTTCAGGACTGCAAGCGTCCGGTTTTCCAACATTGGTAGGTCAAGATTGGGTAATAGGCAGTGAAGAACGACTTATAAAACTCACCCTAAACGGGCTCTACGGCCCTATGAGCGTAATGGGGCATCAGTATGATGGGCAAGTACCCATGATGGCGTTTAAAGGCTTACTCGATGATGAAGAAATAGCACAAGTACTCACTTATGTTAGAAATGCTTTTGGCAATAAATCCCCAGTAATTCGTCCAGAAAAAGTAAAGGAAATACGCAACGCTACAAAGAATAAAGAAGGATTCTATACACCTGATGAGCTTTTGAAACAGTATCCCTTGAAACAATAAAAGAAAACATATAGCATGAAAAATATACTACCCACCTATCTCATAACAATTTTTATTTTAATCGGTTGTAAAGATAGTACGGACAAAAAAGCAGTGGTTTCCGATGACCCCTCAACTGCTGAACCAATGCATATTGTTTTTGTTACCGGTGGAGAAGAATACCGTTCGGAAGAATCCATGCCCATGTTGGCCAGATTAGCAAAACGTGAACTAAACGCCAAGGTAACTATTTGTTATGCACTGGACTCCTTGGGAATCGTAGACCCCAATAGATTAGACCATATAGCTGGACTTGAGGCTCTTGAGACTGCTGATTTAATGGTTATTATGACAAGGTTTAGGGCACTTCCAGAAAATGAAAGGACCTACATTTCGGATTATGTGGAATCAGGTAAGCCCATTGTAGGATTCAGAACAAGTACTCATGCCCTTAAATACGAAGACCCTACGCTAGCATATTGGAACAATGAATGGCCCACAAAGGTATTTGGGCAGCAATGGATAACACATCACGGCCATTTTGACGATGGTAACCATCCGCTAACCGAAGTATATGATATAGGTAAGGAACACCCTATACTAAACGGATTCAACTCAATTAAAGCCTACTCTTGGCTATATCACGTGGATGGCGGAGATTGGAAACTCTATGGGGATTCAGAACCACTTTTAGAGGGACGGTCTTTAAAATCCAAACATGAAATGGATGGTAATCTGGATAAATACCCTTTAACAAATCCAGTAGCCTGGACTAAAAGTTATACTGGGAAAAAGGGAATAAAGGCGCGAGTATTTTTTACTACCCTTGGCCACCCTTATGATTTTAAAATTCCAGAGGTAAGAAAATTGGCGCTCAACGGTATCTTTTGGGCACTGGGAAAAGAAAAAAATATACCTAAGGAAGGTGTCAACGTTACCTTGGATTTTGTGTACGAACCTAACAATTCCGGATTTGGAAAGCAGTACAAACCCAATATGAAACCAATACAGATAGAGTAGAAATATTTCAATTCAACCTCAAACAAAAAATCAATTCAAATCTGCTAAAGACTTGTCCATGGAAATAAATTACTAAAGGCATAAAGGCCGGAAGTCACTATACATCCGTTCAAAGTTAAAGTAAACCAAATTGGAGCAAGCACACGTCGCTTTGATTAGAAAGCAACCTTAAAATTACGAGACAAGTATAGCGCATTACTTATCCATTAAAACAATGCAATTTTCGGCGAGAACTTATTTATTGATTACTAAAAGAATCCCAATCTTGTAGCGGCCTAGGTTAAAAATCCTATTTTTGAAAAAAAATTACCTTGTATAGGATAGCTTTACTAATGGTAGCCCTATTTTTTTCCGTAGGAGTGGTTGCCCAAGAAGAATCAGCGGAAACCAGGCAAATAAATATTGTTTACGGTGCAAATTTTACCAAAAACGAAAAAGAGTACCCCGGTGCCTCTATTTTTAGTAAGGATGACCGTCAGGTTCAATTTGAACACCAAGGTGCCGACTTATGGTGTGATGTTGCCATCTACTTTCAGAAAGAGAATAGATTGGAAGCTATTGGGAATGTACTTTTAAAACAAGGTGACTCCGTTGAAATGACGAGTCAAAAAATAGACTACCAAGGAGATATTAAATTGGCAAAGGCATGGGGCAATGTTATCCTGACCAATTCGGACATGACCCTAAAAACGGATACATTGCGTTTAAATCGTGAAACTCAAGAAGCCTATTATCAAGACAGTGGTACCGTAATAGACTCTGCAAATGTGCTCACGAGTAAAGTGGGACGATATTTTATGGAACGTAAAAAATATCAGTTTCTGGATAGCGTTCACATAGATAATCCGGAATATATCTTAGATTCCGAACAACTGGATTATTATACTAGTTCAAAAAATGCTTATATGTACGGACCATCGACTATTGTTGGTGAAACTTATAAAATATATTGTGAACGCGGATTTTATGACACTAAAGTTGAAAGTGGCTATGGAATTAAAAATACACGGATAGATTATAACGACCGTATTATGGAAGGTGATAGCGTGTACTTTAACAAAGTGCGCGAATTTGCATCTGCTACCAATAACATTACCGTAACAGATACCATAAATAATGGTGTTGTAAGGGCCCATTATGCGGAAGTCCACAAAGCAAAAGACTCACTATTTGCCACAAAGCGAGCCGTATCTATTTTAGTACAGGAACAGGAAAAAGATTCCCTATATGTTCATGGAGATACGTTGATGATTACCGGCAAAGCAGACGAACGCATTACACGCGCCTTTAGGAACGCTAAATTTTTTAAAACTGATTTAAGTGGAAAATGCGATTCCATTCATTCCGAGGAAAAAACCGGAATCACGCAACTAATTACAAAACCGATACTTTGGAACGGTGAAAATCAAATGACAGGTGATAGCATTCATTTAATATCAAATAAACAAACAGAAAAACTGGACTCCCTAAAGGTTCTGAACAATGCCTTTATAATTTCCTTGGATAGCATAAGCATGGAAGGTTATAATCAAGCAAAAGGAAAGGATTTATTCGGCAAATTCATTGAAAATGAGCTGAAAATCATAGACCTTATTAAAAACACGGAGGTTGTTTATTACATGTACAATGACGATGATGAGCTTATTGGCATAAACAAAACCATCTGTAGCAAGATTCGTATTACAATGGAAAATAACGATGTGGATGAACTTACCTTTTTCACCAACCCTGATGGTGACATATTTCCAGAAAAAGACCTTCCCGAAAATAGCAGAATCCTGAAAGGATTTGTTTGGTATGGCGATGAACGTATACTTACGAAGGACGATATTTTTGATGATGATGATAACTCAATAGAGCTAACAGTTATTAGAGGTCTTGAAAATCCAATAGATATCGATGCCGAGGAGGAAGAAAGAAACACTAACGAAACGGACCCTATCAATAATACAAAGGCTACAGATCCCAAACAGCTTAAAAAACAAAAAAAGGCCAAATAGCTATCGCTATGACATCGAATTTTTTAAAATATCAAGCCCAAACCACACCCCATCCTTTGGGAATGAAAGTATCCCATGCAAAAGGAAGTTATATCTATGATACAGATGGGAAAGCACACTTAGATTTTGTAGCCGGTGTATCTGCTTGTGGTTTGGGGCATTGCCACCCAAAAATCGTGACCGCAATCCAAGAACAAGCTGCTAAATATTTACACGTTATGGTGTATGGCGAATATGACCAAGGTCCAGCGGCAACCTACGCAAAACTTTTAGCGAATAATCTACCTCCACAGCTAAACACCACGTATTTGGTAAACTCCGGAACCGAGGCTATCGAAGGAGCTATTAAATTAGCAAGAAGATATACTAGACGAACAGAAATTATTGCAGCACACCATGCCTATCACGGGAATACTATGGGAAGCCTAAGCCTTATGGGCTACGAAGAACGTAAAGGTTCTTTCAGGCCCTTAATACCGGATATTGCGTTTATACATTTTAATATAGTACAAGATCTAGAGCGCATTACAGAAAAAACGGCATGTGTTGTTCTCGAAACCATTCAAGGGGGTGCAGGTTTTATACTCCCAAAAAATGGATATCTAGAAAAAGTAAGACAACGCTGCACGGAAGTAGGTGCATTGTTAGTCCTGGATGAGATACAACCCGGTTTTGGACGAACAGGTAAACTTTTTGCTTTTGAGCATTTTAATTGTATTCCAGATATTCTAGTCATGGGAAAAGGAATGGCCTCGGGACTGCCTGTGGGCGCGTTTACCGCTAACCGGGATATAATGCAATCGCTTCAAAACAGTCCTAAACTAGGTCATATCACTACTTTTGGCGGCAACCCAGTAATAGCCTCCGCCTGCCTGGCGACCTTGAATGAACTACTGCACACCAACCTGATTGAAGAAACCTTGATAAAAGAAAGACTATTCAGAACATTATTGGTGCATCCTTCGATACAAGAAATAAGAGGAAAAGGACTTATGCTAGCCCTTATTATGGAAGATACGGCCAAGGCGAATGAACTAGTCTTGACAGCAAAAGAGAACCAACTCATTCTTTTTTGGTTATTGTTCGAACCCAAAGCAGTACGCATCTCCCCTCCCCTAACCATTTCTGAACAAGAAATTAAGAAAGGCTGTGCAATGATCCTTTCCATTTTAAATGGGGAACAACAATATCCTGTTAACTAATTTGTTAATAATATAGGACTAGTGCATCCCCAAAAACACCTTCAAAGAGTTATTTTTATTTAAAGAGTTTAACCAAAATGTTTCTATGGCGTTAGAATCTAGCGAAAGACCTGACCGGCCCATTACCAAGTTTGAATCCATGCTAAAGACAGATGATGTCTATTTCTTTGATGCCGAAGACTTTGAAGATATTATCCATCATTACCTTAACAACGGTAAAATTTCCTTGGCTAAAAAAGGAATTAAGATTGGGTTACAACAACACCCAGCTTCAATTGAGCTAAAACTCCTTCAGGTAGAAGTAATGGTTTTTGAGAACAACCTTCTTGCTGCGGAAAAATTATTGGACGAATTACAACTATTGGATGCAAACAACCAAGAAATCTATATTCAACGCGCTAACATATATTCCAAAAAGGATAACCATGAAGGTGCTGTAGACATTTTACAAGAGGCCCTGAATCTCTCTAACGACACTGTAGATATTTATTCGCTTTTAGGAATGGAATATCTATTCATGGACGACTTTAAAATGGCTAGGGAGAGTTTTATGAAATGTGTGGACTTTGATGAGCATGACTACTCATCGCTTTACAATGTAATCTACTGTTTTGAATATTTAGAGGATTATGATGGAGCTATAGTGTATTTAAACGAATACTTGGAGCACAATCCATATTGCGAGGTCGCATGGCATCAGTTGGGAAAACAGTATTACTGCAAACAAATGTTTTCGGAAGCCCTAGCTGCATTTGACTTTGCCATTATTTCCGATGACACCTTTATAGGTGCCTACTTTGAAAAAGGCAAAGTGCTAGAAAAACTTGGAAAATATAAGGATGCCATAGAAAACTATGAAACAACCATTTCTATAGAAGACCCAACCTCCCATGCTTTTTTAAGAATAGGAAAATGCTATGAAAAGCTAAAAAACAGTGAGATGGCGAAATATTATTTCTATCAAACTGTACATGAAGACCCCCTATTGGACAAAGGATGGTTAGCCATAACTAATTATTACTATCGATTAAAGAACTATGAAAAATCGCTTTTTTATATTAACAAAGCGTTAAATATAGATGGTGGCAATGCTTTGTATTGGAAAAAATGTGCCAAAATACATATAGCGCTTAACGACTATGACCAAGCAAATTTAGCATTTAAACAAGCTGTAGACCTCGGAAATTACGAGTTAAATACTTGGTTAAAATGGGCAGAGGTAGCGCATAAAAACAATGATATAGAAGGTGCTATTCAAATTTTGAAACAAGGAAAAGAATTTTATCCCAATAACATTAAAATTCTTTACATGAGTGTTGGGCTACTGCTGTTGTCAGGAGACGTAATCAATGCCCGAATTTTCCTTTTAGATGCCCTCAAATTGGATAAACAAACTAAAAAAATACACCTCTTCCAGAATCAATTTCCTGAATTTAGAGATTCCGATTGGTTAAAAACCATTGTAACCAATTCTAAAAAAGGGTAAGACAGTTACCACCATTTATGGAAAACAGAAATTTGAGTCAGCATATTTTTATTATGCTAAAAGGCATGGCCATGGGCATTGCGGAATTAGTGCCTGGCGTATCTGGTGGCACTATTGCTTTCGTCACTGGTATTTACGAGGAGTTTATAACATCGATAAACAATATTTCACTGCGTACGTTTAAAACACTTAAAACGAAAGGTTTTGGTGCATTTTGGACTAGGTTAAATGGAAATTTTCTAGTGGTACTCTTTGGGGGTATGGTCATAAGCATGCTATCCCTCTCTAAACTTATTTCGTGGTTACTTGAGTTTCATCCCATTCCTATTTGGTCTTTTTTCTTTGGACTGGTACTTGCCAGTGTCATTTTTGTTGCAAGGGCCATAAGCAAATGGAACCTAGCTAGTATCATTTTATTTGCTTTGGGAGCGGTTATCGCATTTTACATTACGACCCTACCCCCTTCTGCAAATACAGATAGTTTACCTTTTCTCTTCTTTTCCGGGGCATTGGCTATTTGTGCAATGGTATTACCTGGTATTTCAGGTGCTTTCATACTAGTTCTTCTAGGCTCATATAAAACCATATTGGACGCCGTAAACGATAAAGACTTTAAGATTATAATCACTGTAGGTCTGGGCGTAGTATTCGGCATACTAAGCTTTGCAAGAGTCTTAAAATGGATGTTCGCAAATTATAAAAACGTTACCTTGGCAATACTCACGGGATTCATTTTAGGCTCATTAAATAAGGTATGGCCGTGGAAAAAAATACTTGAAGTAATACAGGTAGGTAAGAAAGAAATCATTATAGATGAAAACATTTCACCTTTCGCTTTTGAAGGGGACAATCAATTAGTATTTGCCATTATTACAGCTATCATAGGTTTTTCCCTTATTTTTATACTGGAAAAAACAGCTTCTAAAAAGTAAGTATAGCACTTCATGAACCAACCTAGAACCCCTTTGGATAAAGTATTTCTTGTCTTAAAGGGCTTATGCATGGGAGCGGCGAACAAAGTTCCGGGCGTATCTGGCGGTATTGTTGCCTTTGTCGGTGGTTTTTATGAAGAATTCATCTATTCTCTTCAAAAAATAAATGGAAAAGCTTTTAAACTACTGCTTAACGGTAGGTTCAAAAGTTTTTATCGCTATGTAAACGGTTCATTTTTAACCTTGCTACTTTTTGGTATGCTGATCAGCTATTTTAGTATTTCAAGAGTATTGGACTACTTTCTAGAACAGAAAGAGCTGTTTGTGTGGTCCGCATTTTTTGGTATGATCCTTGGCTCCATTTACTATATAGGAAAGGACTTTAATGCTTGGGACAAAAAAACCATATCTGCCGCATTTATTGGTCTTGCAGTTGGCATAGCCATTAGCTTTTTAAATCCGGCAACACAAAACGACAATTTATTCTTTATCTTTTTATGCGGAATGATAAGTGTTTCCGGTATGACCTTACCTGGACTCTCCGGTTCTTTTATATTAATGCTATTAGGCAACTACGTGCTGTTATTGGTAGACTCCGTAAACGCGCTATACGATACCTTTTCTGAACTCGTACAAGGTGATTTTAGCTTTGTAAACAATCCAGAGCGCATCGAAATATTGACTATACTTGGTGTTTTTACCGCTGGTTCTGCTGCCGGTCTCGTTACCTTGTCGCACATTCTTAGCTACGTCCTTAAACATTACAAGCATAGAACCACAGCCGTGATACTGGGCTTTATAACAGGCTCTCTTGGAGTGGTGTGGCCTTGGAAAAGAACGATATATAAAATGAACGAATCGGGCGCACTTCTTTTCGACTCCAACGGAAACCCAATTATAGTGAATTATGAACGTTTTTTACCAAACTTTGAAATAGCTGAAACTTGGTGGGCATTGTTCTTTGTATTATTTGGAATCAGTATTTTATTACTTTTAGATTGGTATGGAAAAAACAGACGACAGACAGTTTAAATTTGGATTACTAGGAAAGAACATCGCTTACTCCTTCTCCAAGGGTTATTTCTCATCAAAGTTTTCAGACTTAGGCTTAAGTAACTGCAGCTATGAAAATTTTGACATAGAGGATATTTCAGAGTTTACGGAGATTATTGAAAATACCACTAATATTTCGGGATTAAATGTTACCATCCCTTACAAACAAGCTATTATTCCGTATTTAAATGAACTTGAAGCATCCGCAAAGGCTATTGGTGCGGTAAATACCATAAAAATTAGTCCGTCTGGACTCAAAGGCTACAACACTGATGCCTACGGCTTCCAAAAATCCATTGAACCATATTTAAAAAACCACCACAAAAAAGCACTGATTCTTGGTACAGGTGGTGCTTCAAAAGCAGTAGCCCATATATTAAAAAAACTGAATATTGACTATAAGTTCGTCTCTCGAACAGCAAAAAATAATGGATTTACCTACGAAAACTTAAACCAGCGTATCATAGAAGACTTTACCATAATCATCAACTGTTCCCCATTAGGCACATTCCCCAATATAACCGAAAAACCCCAAATTCCCTATACATTCATAAGTAAGAATCATTTATTATTTGATTTAATATACAATCCAGAAAAAACCGCCTTTCTAGCTCAAGGTGAGGCTAACGGAGCAACCATTTTAAACGGTTTACGAAT
Source organism: uncultured Maribacter sp. (assembly GCA_964620945.1). Lineage (GTDB taxonomy): Bacteria > Bacteroidota > Bacteroidia > Flavobacteriales > Flavobacteriaceae > Maribacter. Next base: position 1,991 of record CAZUIE010000041.1, on the reverse strand, counting down.
GTTGGAACTACAAGCAGAAAAAGCCTGGGAAATCTGGAATGCCTAAATAAGCAAGACTATAGAACTTAGGCACACTTAAAGATATTGATTACTTCTTCGCATACCACACAAAATCAAAAAGAAAGTATATATCCTTTGCTGTTGTTTAGGTTGTTACTATCTTGTAAAAACCTAACACAAACATGATGTCCGGAGACAACGAACAACCAGCACCTGAAAACAAGGTGCCAGAAAATAACTCGGAAACTACCAAAGTAAAAAAAGAGATTTTGGAGAAAAAAACCGATGAAGTAAGCACAGAATTAGCGGAAGCCCAAACAGATAACGTAAAACTATCTGAAAAAAACGAAGCGGCCAAAAACCAGGAAAGAAACAGCACAATCAGTGAAGAAAAAAATAAATCGGTAACCAAGAAGGATAATACCGCTGCTATTACCGAAACAAAAGAGGAAAAGGACAAGGAAGCTACGCCTAACCTTGAACTGGTAGCTTCAACCAAAAACGACCAAACCGAATCCAGCGAAAAACCTAAGGACGATCACGATGGTGTTGAGGAGATAGATGAGAGTAACGCCGAAGATGCGGAGGATACCGATACGGTTAAAAGACACGAAATTCCTATATTGGACTACCATTCCATGACCATGGAAAATTTGGTAGGAGAACTACAACGACTCATAAAAAATGAGAAGGTGCAAGCTATCAAAAAGCACGTAGATGGGATACGGGATGAATTCAATTTAAAATTCCAAGAGTTTATAGATGAAAAAAAAGAGGAATTTGTTTCCGGAGGTGGTAATGAAATAGATTTTAAATACAACTCGGTTACTAAAAGGCAATTTAACGAAGTGTATACCGAGTATCGTGAAAAACGAAATCAACATTACAAAAGCCTGGAAAAAAGCCACAAGGAGAACTTGGCCCATAGACTGGAGCTTATAGAGAACCTAAAGGCGTTGGTAAATGTAGAAGAAGATATAAATACCACCTACACTAGTTTTAAAAGTATACAGGAGCAATGGAAAAAGGCAGGTCCTGTTCCGCGGGCAGAATATAACAATGTATGGAAGACCTACCAGCACCATATAGAGATTTTTTATGATTTTCTTCATTTGAACAGAGAGTTACGAGACCTCGATTTCAAACATAATTTGGAAGAAAAACAAAAAATAGCGGAACGAGCAGAATCCTTGGCCGTTGAACCAGATTTAAATAGAGCGTTTAGGGAATTACAGGTTTTACACAAAATTTGGAAAGAAGATATTGGACCTGTTGGTAAAGAACACCGTGAAGAAATATGGGAGCGTTTTAGCAAGGCTACCAAAATTATTCATGTACGAAGGCAGGACTACTTCAAAGACCTAGACAAAATACATGAGCAAAATCTAGAGAAAAAAAACCAAATTATAACTGAAATAACTACCCTATCTGAAAATGTATCCACTAACCACAGCGGACTCCAAAAGCAGATAAAACAACTAGAAGCCCTACGCGACGCTTTTTTTAATGCAGGTAAAGTACCTCAAAAAGATAACGAAACTACCTGGAACGCGTTTAAATCGGCTGTAAGGTCCTTTAACAGGAATAAAAACGCATTCTATAAAAATCTAAAAAAGGAACAAGACGAAAATTTAACCAAAAAAAGAGCCTTATTGGAAATAGCAAATTCCCTAAAGGACACCGAAGACTTTGATACCGCTACAAGAGAGATGAAGCGAATTCAAAATGAATGGAAGAAGATTGGACATGTACCACGAAAGTATTCCGATAAAATTTGGAAGGAGTTTAAAGCGGCTTGCAACCATTATTTTGATAGGTTCCATGCATTAAAGAATAAGGAGAACAAGGAAGAAGTTGAAAATTTAAAAGGAAAAGAAGCCATATTACTACGTTTAAAAGAATTTCAATTAACCGGGAATAGGGAGGAAAATTTAGCTGCTATAAAAGTATTTATTGAAGATTGGAAAAAATACGGTCACGTACCCTTTAGA
>CAZUIE010000040.1:15016-23790 GCA_964620945.1 uncultured Maribacter sp. | reverse complement strand
TCATCATTTCATCAATATGCCGCCCTGTTTTAAAGAAAACAAAATTGGTGTGTGATTCAATGTATTCCAGGCCCAAATCATTTAGGGTTTTATAAATCGCATTTTTGGCCTCTACGTTTTTGGCAATACTGAATTTGTAAAATTCGTCGTCTACCAAAGCTTCTTTTGCAGCTTCGATGGCAAGTACGTTAGTAAACGCCATAATATTTTTCTGTAACCTTGACGCGATATCTGGACGTGCAACCAGATAGCCTATTCGGAGACCGGCCATGCCGTAGACTTTGGAAAACGTTTTGGAAACAATAACGTTCATATTCTCCTTCACCAGTTCTACCATGGAAGGGTAGTCTGGGTCCGTAATAAAGTCGTAGTAGGCTTCATCACTAAAAACCATAGCTTTCTTACTGGCCGAAATACAAAAATCTTTCAGTTTGTTTTTGTCCAATAAAGTCCCCGTAGGATTATTGGGATTACATATGAATATTAATCTCGTTTTTGAGTTTATTCTTCTTTCCATTTCTTCCAAGTCATGCCCCATATTGGCATCCACTGGAACCCGATGTACAAAAGCACCGAAATTTTCGCCATAGGTCATCATAGATTGGAAAGTGGGATCGGCAGCTATGATTTCTCCTCCATCAAGACCATAGGTTAATCCGGTGGCTTTAAGGCCTTCCGTAGAACCTCCCGTAACTACGATATGTTTTGTAGAAACCCCTTCTTTCTCTGCAATCTGCTCCAATAATGGTTTGAATACCATAGAGGGATACCTGCAAGCGTTATCGAATGCTTCTGTAATCCTTTTACGAACTATTTTTGAGGGACCGAACGGGTTTTCGTTGGAATTTAGTTTGGCAACTGTTTCGAGTGACGGCGTTCTACTTATGGGTAGATCCATACCCATAGTACTTAACCCTCCTAATAACGTAAAACTACCAGATAGTCCTGCAGTTTTTAACCATTGTCTTCTATCTAAATTTTTCATAGTGTTCCTAATTTTGGTTTAAGGTACGAAAATCTAGAAAAGTTTGCCCTCTTATTATTCTACGGTAATTGATAGAATTAAAAAATACTGTTCTCCAAAATATAAAACAAAAAAAGCTGTTGGAATTTCCAACAGCTTCTCGCCATTCTCTTTGCTCTAAATTCTTTGTCCGGTGAGTACTTAAGTCACGTTAAAAGAACTAGAAAAGTAGGTAATTAAAGATTCTGGGATTATTGTTAAATGTGTAATTCTTTGTTCTTTTCATTATTAACGTTCTCCTTGCTAGGACTAAAAACATCTTTTAATATATAGGCAGTAACGATGGTGAGACCTGTTGTTAGCGTAGTTATGGAGTATTCCCATTCTAGCAGGTGCATAAGTCCACCACCAATAATGATAAGTACGCCTACTACCATCGCAAAATTCCAAAAAATCTCTACGATACTATTTCTAGCTTTTCGGTCTTCATCCATAAAATAAGCAGTGCCTTCCATGGCAAACCAGGTGACAAACGTTATTGCCGTTCCAATTTGAAACACCAAGGTAAATGGAAAATCCAAAATTCGTAATATCCCATTAGTAGTCCAAAAAAGTACCAGAATCATTTTTACGTAGGCTACCGGTTTTTTATTTTCCTTTTTTGAAAACCGGATGGTATACAAAATTCCTACCGCTAAAAACGCTGTAAACAGTACTCCGGCAGCGTAAGGCCAATCTAGCATACGCATAGCCATACCTATTAGAAGTGCAACTATAGAAATACGCAAGGGTGTTTTAAGAATTTTTTTATTGAGTTCCATAATGCTGTTTTTAAATCATCTTTATGTTGGCTTTAAGACCTTCCATAATACCCATAATGTTCTTTACGGTCTCATTTAAATAATACCGTACGACAATATGGGGAATGCGAATTGTGGTAAATCCATTTTTAAAAGAATGCATGGCTTGTTCCAAATTGTTAATAGCCTGCTCCTCGGTCAATTTATCGTATTCCGAGTCAATCTCTATATTCAATTTTGCTCTAGAAATAGCGATGTCCACGGACTTGTGGCCGTCCCACCATTCTAACATTGCATTTACACCAGCTTCTTTAAGGCCGTAATAAAGCTGTATCGCTTCTAGCGGTGTGTCGTTTTTTACGATTAAGGCTTTCATGCGTTTATGGTGCTCAAAACAAAGTTCTACACCAAGGCTATCCATTGCATTTTTATGGTCTATGTAGCCTAATTCCTTTTTACATTCTAAACAAATCATTAAGTAGGTTAATTTTAGGTTTGGGGAATAGTATAACCGTGGATTTTTAGGATTAGTATGATTGATCGATGTATGGCACCCAACTTTTAGACGAACTGCAAATTTTTAGATGAACGGCACTTTAAAATGTTAAAATTGTGGTGAAAATGACCTTGGCTGTTTTGTTTATTTTTCGCTTTTTGCATCTATATTTACAGAAATCCTATGATCTATGTTCAAAAATAGTGGCCCAGGTGTTTTAATTGCTGCGGCATTCATTGGTCCGGGTACCGTAACCGCATGTATTCTGGCCGGAGTTGGTTTTGGTTATGCACTCCTTTGGGCTATGGTACTATCTATCGTGGCTACCATTGTTCTGCAGGGGATGGCAGCTAGGCTGGGAATAGTTACACAGCAAGGTCTTGCAGACGTAATCAAACAAGAATTAAAAACAAGTTGGTTGCGTTTTGCCGTAGTTGGGGTTATCCTTGCCGCTATCGTAGTTGGGAATGCCGCCTATGAGGCAGGAAATCTTGGCGGTGCGGTTTTAGGAATGCAGGCTTTATTAGGAAATAAGTATAGTCTGGTGTATCCCTACATTATTGGTTCTATAGCATTTGTTTTGTTGTATCTAGGCAACTATAAGGTCTTGGAAATGGTATTTGTTGCGCTTGTTTTGGTAATGAGTATTTCTTTTGTTTTAACAGCGATACTAACAGGACCTGATTTGCTAGAAGTGCTAATAGGGCTTCTTGTTCCTAAAATTCCGGAAGAAGGAATACTTACCGTTATTGCGCTGGTGGGTACAACTGTTGTACCCTACAATTTATTTTTACATGCCTCTTTGGTTAGTGAAAAATGGAAAACAATTGAAGGCTTGCCGGCTGCAAGAAGAGATACGTTGGTTGCCGTGGTGCTTGGTGGGTTTGTTTCTATTTGTATTATTGTGTCTGCTTCCGCAATAACCAATTCAGAAGTTACTAACGTCATGGATATGGCCCGTGCCTTGGAGCCGCTTTATGGAGCAAGTGCCAGATATTTTATGGGAGCAGGACTTTTTGCGGCAGGCATAACCTCTGCGATTACGGCACCCTTGGCTGCGGCCTACGTAGCCAATAGTTGTTTTGGTTGGAAGGCGGGCCTAAAGGATAGGAGGTTTAGATTCGTTTGGATGCTAATTTTAGGATTAGGGATATTCTTTTTGTCCTTCAATATAAAACCTATTGAAATTATAAAATTTGCTCAAATCGCTAACGGTATTTTACTACCTGTTATTGCGGTGTTTTTGTTGTGGGTCGTAAACAGAAAATCAGTTATGGGTATTTATAGGAATACAACATTTCAGAATATTTTAGGGATTGGCATCATTGCCTTATCTATAATTTTAGGGGCTAAAAGTATATTTAAAGTCATTGGAATTAGTTTTTAGTTTGCGATAGATAGTCGTTTCTGTTGCTTCAAGTGAAAAGTATGTTTGTTGATTTTAAAAAGGATAGAGACAACTTGTGTTGCAGTCAGTTGAGGTGCTAGGTTAAAGACGTCGCTCAACATCGAAAAGGTACCTCACGAATATGCTGTTTATAGTAAACCTAAAACCTTGAGCCTGCAATATTTAATCTGAAATTTTTAACCTTGAACCGAAACTTTTAAACTAGAACTTGAAAAAACATATCGACATTAATTGTGATTTGGGTGAGGGTGTTGGCAATGAAGCCGATATCCTCCCTTTGGTATCGTCCTGTAACATAGCCTGTGGCGGACATGCCGGAGATGAAGCTACCATGAAGTGGGTAGTTTCGCTAGCCAAAAAGCATCAAGTAAAAATAGGAGCACATCCGTCCTATCCGGATACCGCAAATTTTGGCAGGGTTTCTAAGGATTTAAGTCCGAGCGAATTGATAGCCAGCGTTCGAGAACAAATAGCGCAATTACTTTCGATTTGTAATCAAGACGGCGCAAAATTGCATCATATAAAAGCACACGGAGCCCTGTATAACGATATCGCAAGGGGAGGGGACTTGGCTAAAGTGTTCTTAGAAGCCATTTCACCTTACAAAGCAGCTATATTTTTGTATGTTCCTGCGGAATCTAGCTTGGTGCAACTGGCGATACAGCAAAGGTTTAAAATAAAAAGGGAAGCATTTGTAGATAGAAACTATAATACCGACCTCAGTCTTGTCTCTAGAAAAAAAGATAACGCACTTATTAATAAACCACAATCTGTTTTGGAGCATATGCTTAGAATGGTTATCGAGGGTAGGGTACTCACGGTTTCGGGTACATTGAAGAATATAGCTGCAGACACGTATTGTATTCATGGTGATACGGTCAATGCTTTACAAATATTGATGTATCTTTCGAAAGCTTTACCAAAACATAATATCTTTCTACCAAATTGAAATTACCCTCTATACATATCAAGCCTTTTGGAGAACATGCCGTATTAATTCAATGGCCAAATGAGGTTAATGAAGATATACTGAACAAAATTTTACAGTTTGAGACCATACTAAAAAATAAACATTTAAAAGGCCCAGATTGGGAATATGTGCCAGCGTATAACTCCCTTTTGGTTGTAAACAAAGAAGTAACTCTGGAATATTTGTCTTTTAGTAAACAGCTTCAGGATTGGTACCTAAACATGGGTGATATAGTGCCTTTTCAACGGTATTTATGGAGACTTCCGGTATCTTATGACAAGGAATTTGGTATCGACTTAGAGGAGATTTCAAATCAATTAAACCTTGACGAAACCGAGGTTATTACCTTACATACGAGTCATGTATACACTGTTTACGGAATAGGATTTTTACCTGGTTTCATGTATTTAGGAGGATTGCCAAAAGCGTTGGAAACAGCCCGTAAGGATACGCCGCGCATGCTTGTTAAAAAGGGAGCTGTGGGTATTGCCGGGAAACAGACCGGTGTGTATCCGCAGGAATCGCCCGGTGGGTGGAATATTATTGGTAATTGTCCAGTGCCCATTTTTGATGCAAGCAAAGAGGAACCCTGTTTTGTCGCCGTAGGAGATCAAATACAGTTTTACGAAGTTTCTAAGGCTAAGTACAATCTTCATCAAATAGAGGTTGAGGTTGGCATATATAAACCTGAAAAAATAGAAATCGATGCTTAAAGTACTAAAATCAGGTTTTTATACATCAGTACAGGACTTGGGACGGTTTCATTATAGGAACAAAGGAGTTCCGGTTTCAGGAGCAATGGATGATTTATCTGTTTTTAAAGCCAATACCTTGTTGGAAAACGATGTTGCAGATGCCGTATTGGAAATTACGATGACGGGACCAACACTACTATTTGAAGAGGAAACGTACATCGTTATGGCGGGCGCAGAAATGTCGGTTACGCTAAATAATCAACCCGTAAAGAATTATAAGATATATCAAATAAATGTTGGCGATATCTTGTCCTACGGTAATTTGGAGTCTGGATTTAGGGGGTATTTAGCCGTTAAGGGCGGTTTTAAATCAAAAGCTATGTATGGAAGCCGTTCATTTTATAAACCCTTAACATTTGCCAACAGATTGATGGACGGAGATGTGGTTCCCTTTGAATACAACAAAGTATTTAGACCAAAAATTTCTGAAATTAAAGTGGATTCCTTTTTAAACGATACTCTTTTAGAGGTAGATAAGGCACCGGAATTTTTCATGTTAACGGAGCAGCAGCTAGAGGTACTATTTAACACTGAATTCACAGTTGCTAAAGAAAATAATAGGATGGCCTATCAACTTGATGAAAAACTTGACGGTCATGCGGTAAGTATGCTAACTTCAGCCACTTTGCCTGGTACCGTTCAATTAACTCCAGCAGGTAAACTCATTATTCTCATGAAGGACGGACAAACAACTGGCGGCTATCCCAGAATTTTACAGTTATCAGATAAAGCAATAGCTATTTTGGCTCAAAAAAGAGCAGGTACCGTGGTTACTTTTAACCTGGGTTAGTCCAACTTTTTGTATACTTCCTCAAATGGTACTCTAAAACGCGGACCATAAATACCATTTTCATCTCTAATTCCACACCCAATAACCATATTTATTTCTGCTCCTCGGGGTAGCTTTAAAATCGACTTAATCATTTTGGTATCGCTTCCTTCCATAGGGCAGGTATCATAACCTAGTGCCGCCATACTGGTCATAAAATTTTGTGCTGCCAATCCAGCACTTTTGTGCGCTACAATACGCATATCAGAATTGCGAACTTGACGGTAGGTCGGTTTAAAGATTCCAATAGCTTGGAACATTATATATTTTAGACCTCCGAGGATCCCTAGAAAATCCGTGTAGATAGCGGGTATCAATTTTTCATAATAATTTAAAGCGAACTTTTCCCTCTTGGTATAGTCGGCCTTGTCTTTATTCCCATATTGTGACTTTAAAAACGCTATATTGGCTTTGGCCCTTTTTCGCCACAAATCTTTTCTAGCCACGATTACGACCAATTGCTGTGCAGTTTTAGCCGCATTTTGACCCAAACAGGCCTCGGTCATTTTATTTAAAAGTTCAGGATTTGTTATATGATAAAACTCCCATAGCTGCATATTACTGCTAGTGGGGGCAAGTACAGCATTTGCAATACAATTTGTTACTTTAGTATCGTCAAGAGGACTATCCGGTTTGAAGACCCGAACAGATCGTCTGAAATGTATTGCCTCGGTTACTGTTTTCTCCATTGCTACTATTGTTTGTTTTGATCTAAATGCAAAATTAGTGAATATGCGTGCTCGTTTTTGAATACTATTTTTTTTTAAACAAGTATTGCTTCACTTGCTTAAAAAGCAAGATAATTATGAAGGTCATGTGAATCGTTTCCAAAATAGAAGGTTATGGCGTTTAGATTGATCTAAAAACTTGCCTAAGATGCTATTGCAATCGTTTTTTTAATCTTGAATACGGAAATTTCCGGTATATAATTTTTATTGAATATGATATAAAATGAATGTTTATATAATTGAATTACAGCGTATTATATTAATATATATATAATTGAATTTAAACTCATAGTTAAGGTTGAAACGATAAGGTAAATTAAACTTTTATCTTTGATAGACGTGGCAAATTTGAACTATAAACCAAGGATACCAGAACATAGAAATGGAATTGAATAAATACAGCAAGAACGTAACCCAAGACCCAACCCAACCAGCTGCACAAGCCATGCTTTATGCCATTGGTTTAACCGAGGAGGATTTAAAAAAACCCTTGATTGGGGTTGCCAGTACTGGCTATGAAGGAAATCCCTGTAATATGCATTTGAACGATTTGGCCCAAGAGGTCAAAAAAGGGATAAATGATTCAGGTTCTGTAGGACTAGTATTCAACACCATTGGCGTGAGTGACGGAATTTCTATGGGAACTTACGGAATGCGGTATTCACTTCCGTCTAGGGATATCATTGCAGACTCTATGGAAACCGTGGTGCAAGCTATGAATTACGATGGATTGGCTACCATAGTAGGCTGTGACAAAAATATGCCCGGTGCTTTAATTGCCATGATTCGGTTAAATAGACCTTCTGTATTGGTGTATGGTGGTACTATTGCTTCCGGTTGTTTTAAGGATAAAAAGTTAGACGTCGTATCTGCTTTTGAAGCATGGGGAGAAAAAGTTGCTGGTACCATGAGCGATGAAGATTACAAAGGTGTGATACAAAATGCCTGCCCAGGAGCGGGAGCCTGTGGTGGTATGTATACGGCAAATACGATGGCATCGGCGATTGAAGCCTTGGGTATGGCCATGCCCTACAATTCGTCAAATCCTGCGGTAGGTCCAGAAAAACAGAACGATGCCATAAATTCAGGTAGGGCTTTACGTCAGTTACTGGAAATGGATATTAAGCCTAGTGATATTATCACGAGGAAATCAATGGAAAACGCAGTCCGATTATTAACCTTGTTAGGGGGATCAACCAATGCCGTACTTCACTTTTTGGCTATTGCCAAAGCGGCTGATGTAGCATTTACCTTGGATGATTTCCAACGGATAAGTGATACTACTCCATTTTTGGCCGACTTAAAACCAAGCGGAAAGTTTCTAATGGAAGATTTGCATAGAGCAGGAGGTATTCCGGCTGTGATGAAATTTATGTTGGAAAACGGAATGTTGTATGGCGACTGCTTAACCGTTACCGGGAAAACGATAGCTGAAAACTTAGCTGAATTACCGGGACTAAAGGAAGGACAAAAAATAATAAAACCCCTGAGTGCGCCGATAAAGGCCACCGGGCATTTAAGGATACTGTATGGAAACCTAGCCGAAAAAGGTTCGGTAGCCAAGATTACAGGTAAGGAGGGAACGTACTTCTCAGGCCCTGCTAAGGTGTATGATGACGAGTTTTTTGCCAATGCCGGCATAGGAAAAGGAGAGGTAAAAAAAGGAAATGTTGTGGTCATACGATATGAAGGGCCAAAAGGTGGTCCGGGAATGCCAGAAATGTTAAAACCCACTGCGGCAATTATGGGTGCAGGGCTAGGTAAAGAAGTCGCTTTGATTACAGACGGTCGCTTTTCAGGTGGCACGCATGGCTTTGTAGTTGG
>CAZUIE010000040.1:10720-14916 GCA_964620945.1 uncultured Maribacter sp. | reverse complement strand
TCGCTTTGATTACAGACGGTCGCTTTTCAGGTGGCACGCATGGCTTTGTAGTTGGGCATGTATGTCCAGAGGCTCAGGAAGGTGGTTTGATCGGACTTTTAAAGGATGGGGATATCATTACAATAGATGCAGAAAAAAATCAGATTTCTGTGGATTTGACCGAAGAAGAAATTGCAAATCGAAAAGCAAATTGGGTGCAACCGGACTTAAAAGTAAAACGGGGAAGCTTGTACAAATATGCTAGAACAGTTTCGGAGGCCTCCAATGGATGTGTGACGGACGAATTTTAATCAATAGTCAATACCAGTGGTTTTTAGCTGCTTGGTGTTAATTAAGAAATCGGGCTTTTTTCTGCTCGATATCCAATAGCAATTGAATTATGGAAATAGTAAAAGAGAAAAAAAAGGTAACCAATACCAAAGAGACAATAACGATTTCAGGCGCAGAGGCGATTATTCATTGCCTATTGGCAGAAGGGGTGGATTTATTGTTCGGGTATCCTGGCGGTGCCATTATGCCGGTCTATGACGAGCTTTATAAATTTCAGGATAGATTAACTCATATTTTAACTCGTCATGAGCAAGGAGCTACCCATGCAGCACAAGGGTATGCACGCGTTTCTGGTAAAGTAGGTGTAGCTATGGCAACTTCGGGACCTGGAGCTACCAACTTGGTAACAGGTTTAGCAGATGCACAAATAGATTCTACTCCTATGGTCTGTATTACGGGTCAGGTACCCAGACATTTGTTAGGTTCCGATGCCTTTCAGGAGACCGATATTATTGGAATATCTACGCCGGTAACCAAATGGAACTGTCAGGTTACACAGGCATCACAAATTCCTGAGGCCATGGCGAAAGCATTTTATATCGCTAAGTCCGGTCGTCCCGGTCCTGTTTTGGTAGATATCACTAAGAATGCCCAGTTCGAAGAATTTGAATTCTCTTATGAAAAATGCATAGGTGTACGAAGTTATAATCCTAGACCAAAACCGAGTACGAAGGCTATCACCGCAGCTGCGGAACTTATAAATTCGGCTAAAAAACCGTTTATCGTTTGGGGACAAGGTGTGATTCTAGGTAAAGCCGAAGAACATCTTAAAGCCCTGGTTGAAAAAGCCGGAATACCAGCGGCATGGACCATTATGGGAGCTTCCGCATTAGATACGGCACATCCCCTAAATGTAGGTATGGTAGGAATGCACGGAAATTACGGTCCTAATTTATTAACCAACGAATGTGATGTCCTGATCGCCATAGGCATGCGATTTGATGATCGGGTAACAGGTAGATTAGAGGATTATGCCACCCAAGCAAAGGTGATTCACTTTGAAATTGACCCAGCGGAAATACATAAGAACGTGCATGCAGATGTTGCGGTATTAGGAGATGCCAAGGAATCTTTAGAACTCCTACTTCCTTTGATACATGCCAACTCTCACGATGCTTGGCATACGGTATTCAAGGAAAAATATGAAATTGAATTTGATACGGTAATCAAGAACGATATTCACCCTACCAAGGAGGGATTGACGATGGGCGAGGTAGTAGAGGAAATAAATATTGCCTCGGGTAACAAAGCGGTCATCGTTACCGATGTAGGACAACACCAAATGATTGGTTGTAGGTATGCTAAGTTTAAGGAATCTAAAAGTAACATTACCTCTGGCGGATTAGGAACAATGGGTTTTGCCCTTCCGGCTGCAATTGGTGCCAAGATGGGTGCCATGGACCGGGAAGTAGTGGCTATCATAGGAGATGGCGGATATCAAATGACCATACAAGAACTTGGAGTGATTTTTCAGCATAATGTACCTGTAAAGATTGTAGTATTGAATAATGATCACTTAGGGATGGTAAGGCAATGGCAGGAGTTATTCTTTGAGAAACGCTATGCGTCAACCGTTATGGTAAATCCTGATTTTGTAAAAATTGCAGAAGGGTATCATATCGAGGCAAAATGTGTAAGTGAACGAAAAGATTTAAAAGAAACGGTACAAAAAATGATGGCATCCGATAAGCCTTTCTTTTTAGAAGTTAAAGTAGAGCAAGAAGACAATGTTTTTCCAATGATACCCTCCGGAGCATCGGTTTCCGAGATAAGACTAAAATAGAGGAGTGAGTTGCTATCTGGCAGTTTAGGAATAGTCCAAGCAAATTTATAATTCGATGCCACTTATGAACAAGAATCAAGATGGCACAAGATTAACAAAAAATGAACGAGACCAATATACTAGATATCCCCAGTATTCATCCAACGATAGAACGCAAATGTAATGAGATAGGTTTTACGATGCCATCGGATGTATTTACTGGTACCTTTTTGAAAACCTTGATTTCTAGTAAACCGAGAGGACGATTTTTAGAACTGGGAACGGGTATTGGACTTTCACTGTCTTGGATGATCGATGGTATGGATGCCCATTCTACTTTAGTAACCGTTGACAATGACCCTAAGCTTATTGATATAGCTAAGGAGTATTTTGAATCGGATACCAGGGTACAAATCGTTCATGAAGACGGTTCGAACTGGATAAAAACGTATGAAGGAGAGAACTTCGATTTAATTTTTGCCGATGCATGGCCAGGAAAGTATAGTGAAATAGACGAAGTATTGGATTTGGTAAAGCTTGGTGGGTTCTATGTAATCGATGATATGAAAGCGCAACCCAATTGGCCAGAAGGTCATGATGAAAACGTAAATAGATTGGTCTCTTATCTAGAAAATAGAAAAGATTTTAACCTTACTAAGATGAATTGGTCAACCGGTTTGATAATAGCGGTTAGGGTTTTGCAGTAGTATATGCTAAGGAACTGGAGATGTAAACGGTATTAAAGAAAAGTAAACTCAAAAATAATGTTATCCTGAGCGTAGTCGAAGGACTATATATAAAAAAGGTCTTTGACTGCGCTGCGATAGACAACTGGAACAATACAATATGGAAAAAAAATGGTTCACCATGTCGGTTTATTCTGAGAACAACGTGGGATTACTGAATAGAATATCCGGGATATTCTTAAAGCGACATATCAATATAGAGAGTTTAAATGTTTCAAAATCAGAAATAGAAAATGTTTCTAAGTTTACCATTGTGGTGCATACTACCGATAAATGGATACAGAATATTGTAGGACAGATAGAGAAACAAATAGAGGTGATAAAAGCCTTTTATCATACCGATGATGAGACTATTTATCAGGAATCCGCACTATTTAAAATTGCGTCAGATCTGTTGTTCGATGAGCGACAGATTCAGAATATCATTAAGGAAAGTAATTCTCAAATCGTAACGGTGGCCAGAGACTTTTTTGTTTTGGCAAAAAGTGGTAGAAGACATGAAATCGATGAGATGTACGATGAATTAAAACCTTTTGGTATTATGCAATTCGTTCGCTCTGGTCGTATAGCTGTCACTAAAGAAGAGATGCAGATATCGGCCTTACTAAAAGAATTTCAACAGCAATAACTATAAATTAATCAGTAAAACTAATACCGAATCTTTTCGGGAAATAAACTAAAACAGAACAGAAAAATGGCAAATTATTTTAATACACTATCGTTAAGAGACAAATTGACGCAATTGGGAAAATGCAGATTTATGGAGTCTTCGGAATTCTCCGATGGTGTAACTGCCTTAAAGGGAAAGAAAATAGTCATCATTGGTTGCGGTGCACAGGGTTTAAATCAAGGACTGAATATGAGAGATTCAGGTCTTGATATTTCTTATGCTTTAAGAGAAGCTGCAATTAATGAGAAGAGACAATCATTTTTAAATGCAACAGAAAACGGATTTACGGTTGGCACTTATGAAGAACTCATTCCAAGTGCAGATTTGGTAATTAACCTTACACCCGATAAACAACATACCGCTGTTGTAAGTGCCGTGATACCTTTAATGAAGAAAGGTGCTACCTTGTCTTATTCCCATGGGTTTAATATCGTTGAAGAGGGTACTCAAGTCCGAAAGGATTTAACGGTAATTATGGTAGCTCCCAAAAGTCCGGGGTCTGAGGTGCGTGAGGAATATAAAAGAGGGTTTGGAGTTCCTACATTAATAGCCGTGCATCCAGAGAATGACCCAGAAGGAAAGGGTCTTGCGCAGGCAAAAGCTTATGCAGCGGGCACAGGGGGGCACAAAGCTGGTGTCTTGGAATCTTCTTTCGTAGCAGAGGTTAAATCCGATTTAATGGGAGAGC
>CAZUIE010000040.1:5266-10620 GCA_964620945.1 uncultured Maribacter sp. | reverse complement strand
GGTGTCTTGGAATCTTCTTTCGTAGCAGAGGTTAAATCCGATTTAATGGGAGAGCAGACCATTCTTTGTGGCTTGTTACAAACTGGTTCTATCCTTTGTTTTGATAAAATGGTAGAAAAAGGAATTGATGCGGGTTATGCCTCTAAATTGATACAATACGGTTGGGAAACCATAACCGAGGGTATGAAATATGGTGGTATCACCAACATGATGGACCGTTTATCCAATCCAGCAAAAATAAAGGCTTTTGAGCTTTCGGAAGAACTAAAGGATATCATGCGCCCCCTATTCCAGAAACACATGGACGATATCATGACAGGTCATTTTTCCAAGACGATGATGGAAGACTGGGCCAATGATGATAAAAACCTATTAACATGGCGTGCGGAAACAGGGGAAACTGCTTTTGAGAAAACTCCGGCCGGTGACCAAGAGATTACGGAGCAGGAGTTTTACGACAATGGCGTTTTAATGGTATCTATGGTAAGAGCTGGTGTAGAATTGGCATTCGAGGCGATGACAGAATCCGGTATAATTGCAGAATCTGCCTATTATGAATCCTTACATGAAACCCCGCTTATAGCAAATACCATTGCCAGGAAAAAATTATTTGAAATGAACCGTGTAATTTCTGATACTGCAGAATACGGTTGTTATCTCTTTGATCATGCTTGTAAGCCTTTGTTGACCGATTTCATGAAAAAGATAGATACCGATGTAATAGGAAAAGAGTATGGGGCAGAAGATGACAACCATGCGGATAATGTTACGCTTATTACGGTGAACGCAGCCTTACGAGAGCATCCGGTAGAAATTGTGGGAGCAAGATTACGTGCCTCTATGACCGCGATGAAACCAATAGTATAATAAACGTTTAAATTCAGGTTGAAAAGCGCTTCAACCATATTGGATGGATTATTTTCCCAAAGTAGCAGATATTAGAAAAGCGGCGTTAACCATAACGCAAGTAGCCGAGGTAACGCCGCTTATGCCTAGTATTCGTCTTTCAAAACAGTATGATGCAGATATTCTATTAAAACGTGAGGACTTGCATCGAGTACGCTCTTATAAAATACGAGGAGCTTTTAATAAGATAAGTTCTTTGAGTAAAAAAGAGTGTGCTAGAGGAGTGGTTTGTGCAAGTGCCGGTAATCATGCCCAAGGCGTCGCGTTTGCCTGTAACCATCTTGGGATAAAGGCTACCATTTTTATGCCGGCAGTTACTCCGAAGCAGAAAGTGGAACAAACAAAAATGTTCGGTGATTCTTGGGTAACGGTGGTTTTAGAAGGAGATACTTTCGATGATTCGTTCCGGGCGGCAATGGCTTATTGTAAGAAAGAGAAGAAATCTTTCATTCATCCGTTTGACGACCCAAAGGTAATCGAAGGTCAGGCTACGGTTGGTCTAGAGCTTTTGCATCAGGTAAAAAAACCTTTGGATTATATCTTCGTAGCAGTGGGCGGGGGCGGATTGGCATCTGGCTTAATCGGTGTTTTTAAAGAACTATCGCCCCGAACTAAAATTATTGGGGTAGAACCGGAGGGAGCGCCCTCTATGAAAAATTCAATTACGCTAGGAGTAAATACCGAGTTAGAGACAATTGACAAATTCATAGACGGAGCTGCCGTAAAAAGGGTAGGGGATTTAACCTTTTCTATTTGTAAGGGAAACCTTTATAAAATGGTAACCGTACCCGAGGGTAAAGTGTGTCAATCGATATTAGATTTATATAATAGAGATGCTATTGTCGTTGAGCCTGCCGGTGCTTTGAGTATTTCAGCATTGGATATGTTCACAGAAGAATTAAAGGGAAAGCAAGTAGCTTGTATCGTTGGTGGTAGCAATAACGATATTACCCGTACGGCTGAAATTAAGGAAAGAGCCTTGCTATACGGACAGTTAAAACATTACTTTATCGTACGTTTTCCACAGCGTCCAGGTGCTCTAAAACAATTTGTAGCTGAAATATTAGGACCTAACGACGATATTACCCATTTTGAATATACAAAGAAGTCTAGTAGAGAGAATGCACCTGCAGTTGTGGGAATTGAATTGAAAAGCCCAGAAGACTTAACGCCATTGATACAGCGGATGAAAGCTAATAATTTTTATGGCGATTATTTAAATGATAAACCCGATTTGTTCGCTTATCTGGTTTAACTTGTTTAAAGAATAATATATATATCATATTTGGGAAATCGAATAAATTCAGATATCTTAAGAAAAAAAAATATGAAAATACCTGAAGAATTTCAAATAGAAGAGGCTATACATCAAAAGCATTATTTGGTGAATGGAGAATTGAAAGAATGGAAAGGTGAAACCACAGAAGTTTACTCTACAATTTCATCTACAGAAACATATCAGCCTACCTTGTTGGGCAGTATACCCGATATGCAGGAAACTGCTGCGTTGGATGCTCTTGATGCTGCTGTTAAAGCTTATGGCAAAGGGCAGGGTATTTGGCCTACCATGCATGTTAAGGACCGTATTGTATGTATGGAGGTGTTTGTTGAAAAAATGAAGACCAAAAGAGCCGAAGTGGTAAAGTTGCTCATGTGGGAAATTGGGAAGTCCCTACCTGATTCTCAGAAGGAATTTGACCGAACAGTCGATTATATTGTAGATACGATCGAAGATTATAAGCAGTTGGATAGAGATGCAGCTAAGTTTCAGAAACACGATGGTGTATATGCGCATATTAAAAGAGGGCCGCTGGGTGTGGTTTTATGTTTAGGGCCTTATAATTATCCTTTGAATGAGACTTTTGCCTTGTTGATACCTGCTATTATCATGGGAAATACTACGATTTTTAAACCTGCCAAACACGGTGTATTGTTAATTACGCCGTTATTAGAGGCTTTTCAATCTAGCTTTCCAAAAGGCGTGGTAAATATCATTTTTGGCAGAGGTAGAGCCGTGGCTGCACCGATTATGAAAACCGGAAAAATAGATGTCCTTGCCTTAATAGGCAATAGTAAATCTGCAAATGCGTTACAGGAACAACATCCAAAAAGTAACCGTTTGCGACTGGTGTTAGGTTTGGAGGCCAAAAATCCAGCTATTATTTTACCGGATGCGGATATGGAGTTGACCATTAACGAATGTATTTCGGGGACGCTTTCCTTTAATGGACAACGTTGTACCGCTTTAAAAATAGTATATGTACATGAAGATATTCGGGAGAAGTTTAATAGCCGTTTTGCAACCGCGGTCGATGATTTAAAATTTGGTAACCCATGGGACAATGGCGTAAAACTCACTCCATTGCCTGAGCCACAAAAACCAGAATATATTCAAGAACTCATAGACGATGCACTTGCCAAAGGAGCTAAAATTCTAAACAAAAAGGGCGGACAGCATTTTGATAATTATATCTGGCCGGCGGTGTTGTACCCTGTTACAAAAGATATGCGCGTCTATCAAGAAGAGCAGTTTGGTCCTATTATTCCTATTGTGCCTTATACGGATATTGAAGAGCCTTTGGATGATATGGCAGAAAGTAATTATGGTCAACAGGTGAGTCTATTTGGAAAGGACGTTTATGCTTTGGCACCGTTAATTGATACCTTGGTAAACTTGGTTTGTAGAGTGAACTTAAACAGTTCATGTCAACGAGGACCGGATGTATATCCTTTTACTGGAAGAAAAGATTCCGCGCAAGCAACCTTGAGTGTTCATGATGCTCTGCGGTCTTTTTCCATTCGAACCTTTGTGGCTTTCAAGGATAACGACTTTAATAATCAAACGATACAACAGCTTTTGGAAACAAAGCTTTCTAATTTTGTGAGTACGGATTATATACTGTAATACATTGTATATTCTTGGTAAGTAAAGAATTGATGGGAGTACCTTCTCGGTTTTTCCTATATAGTTAAAGACTAAGAACAATGTAGATGGAGTAATTTACAAGTAAATTCTTTTAGGTTAAATGAAATACGTATTTTAGGAAAAGAATAAATTAAAGGAATTCTACATTGTTGTCAGGCAATAAAACATTTTAAAAATTGAAGCGTTAGACTTAGGTATAAACGTCGATTAAATGACATCATACGAACCCAAAGCCATATCGAAATCCGTGAAGTATTTTAAAGTTTTATCATTTACCTTAGCTATCGTAATTATCTTCAATCTCATTACTGCTTTTATTGAGACTTCAAACGAAGCAGAGGAAACTGCTTTAGTACAAGATTTGGCGATGCACTTTATTGAAAAGGAAAAAGCAAAAATCTATGTAGAACGTAAGAAAGCTCTTAAAGAAGCATTGGATGTTTATTTCCAGGCGGCAATAAAAGCTGGCGATATTGTTGGTGCGGGAGTAAGTATCGTACAAGGGGATTCTATTGTGATTTCGCGCGGATTTGGAAAGCGTAGTGTTAAACAAAATGCCAATGTTGACGGAGAAACCGTATTTAGATTGGGTTCAATATCCAAAGGTTTTGGGGGAGTTTTAGCAGCTAGTTTGCAGTCCAAAGGTACTTTAAGTTTTGACGATAAGATAGTAACATACCTCCCCGACTTTACCTTTGGGGACGAAAACAATACCCAAAACATAAAATTATCCCATATCCTTTCTCATACTTCGGGCACACCCTACCATAGCTTTACCAATTTGGTAGAGGCTGGAATATCGGTTGCTAATATTGCGAATCGTTTTGGCGAGGTAAAGCCGATTAGTGCTCCGGGCGAGCAATACAGCTATCAGAACGCTATGTTTTCCTTAGGGCAAGAAGTGATGCGGAAAGCTACCGGTAAAGATGTAAAGACGCTATTGACCGATACATTCTTTACACCATTGAACATGTCACATATTTCCATGAATCATAAAGATTTACTTAAAGAGAAGAATGTAGCACTGCCCCACAGAAGAAGTGGTAAAAGTTGGCAGCCCACACCGTTAACCGATAAGTATTATAATGCAGTATTGGCCGGCGGTATTAACGCGAGTTCGTTAGATATGGCCAAATGGATGCGATTTCTACTCGGCCATAACCCGGATGTTATGGCATTGGGAGCTATGAAACAAGCTTTTGAGCCCTTCATTGAACTTGGAAACAACAACAAATACTACCAACGATGGGAAGGTCATGTACAGTCTTCCTATGGTTTTGGATGGCGTATTCACGAATATAAGAAAACAGATTCTGAAGCCACAGAAACCGTTTTTCATCATGGTGGAAGTGTTAATAACTACAGAAACGAGATTGCGCTTTATCCGGAATCTGACTTAGGGGTTTGTGTTTTGATTAATGGTAACTCTAGAATTGCCAGAAACGTTATTCCCGATTTGTATGCTATCGTGAAAAAAGTCTACGAAGATAAAGAAGTACATAGTGGTTCAGAAAAGAGCTAA
>CAZUIE010000040.1:0-5166 GCA_964620945.1 uncultured Maribacter sp. | reverse complement strand
CGAGAATTGGTGTATCGTCTAGCGTTACCAATACGTTGCATTACGGTAACTTCAGGATTACGAGTAATCCCTTGGCGTTTGTCTACCGTACCTAAGTATAGTGCAATGACGGAATCTACCTGTTTCACTATATCTTTTGACGCCTTAATTTGATCTTTATATTTCTTCTCGTCCAATACTTTTAGGTCTTTGCCGTATTTTTCGGCAACCGTTTTACTCTCTACAAGCTGTTTTACAGCATCTGCTGCAGTCTGGCTCATTTTTTCTATGATTTTTCCAGCTTCATAGACTTCGTTTATGGCAGCCATGTTCACGGGTAATCTAGGGTCGGTTTTTACGGTAATCATCGCCTCGTCCGTTATGTTGCCAAAACTCATTTTAATCCTATATGTACCGGGCTTTACGTCCATACCGCCAGATTCTCTTTTGCTTTTGCTGATTGTTCTAGAAGGTCTGTCGGGTCCTTTCTCGTCCATTCTCCAATAGATTCTATGGAATCCCGCTTTTTCGGGTGTCTTATATTTTAGAGTTCGTATCAAGCGTTCTCCATCATAAAATTCAAACTGAATGGAATCCATTTTCTGTACGCCGGTCATCTTTTCATCGTTGCTGGTTTCAGATGTATTCTCGCTGTCCATTGTTCCATCATCCGATTTGTCGCCTTCCTCATCATCGCTGGTTGCCTTATCTTTTTTCTTTTTCCCTTCTTTTAAAAAGTAGGTAATCATGGCACCTTCTTTTTTGTTTTCGGCATTATACATCGCATCTGCACCAAAACGGCTACCAGTAGGTTGCTGATATGCTGCTTGGTAGGCAGTAGGTGGTGAGAATAATTTGGCATCCTTTTGAAGTAATGTTCTGTCTGCCGCTAGTGCCCTGAGCGGACGAATATCATCGAGTACCCATGCAGCGCGACCAAAGGTCCCTATTACCAAATCATGTTCCCTTGGGTGTATGACCAAATCTTTGGTAGATACGGTAGGGAAACCTGCTGTCCATTTTTGCCAGTTAGTTGCCCCATCAAATGACACATAAAGTCCGTCATCGGTTCCCAAGAACAGTAGATTTGGATTTTCTAAATCTTCAACAATACTTAAGGTATAGCTCTGGACATCATTTGCATCCACAATCCGTTCCCAAGTTTTACCGTAGTTTTTGGTACGGTACGCATAAGGGGTATAGTTAAATCTTCTGTAGTCGTTTGCAATCAATAGGGCTTCTCCTTTGTTTTTATTGGAAGCCTTTATTTGTGGAATCCAGCTCCCTGTCGGTAGTCCTTTAATGTTTTGGGTTACCTCTGTCCAATTGGCTCCTCCGTTTTGTGTGTAGTGTACTTTTCCATCATCCGTACCTACCCAAAGCATATTTTTTTCAACTGATGAAGGTTCTATCACCAAAATAGTAGTGTGGTTTTCGGCTCCGGTAGCATCCATACTTAATCCGCCACTTTCACTTTGTTTTTGTTTTTCAGGGTCATTAGTGGTCAAATCTGGAGATATGATACTCCAAGTTAGTCCCTTATCCGTGGTTTTATGCACAAACTGACTCCCAAAATACGCAATACTAGTATCAAAAGGGTCTTGTCCAATGGCCGAGTTCCAATTAAATCGAAGTTTGGTTTCGGCATCCGGTGGCGTAGGACGTACGGTGTAATTATTACCGGTGATATGATCATAGCGCGACACACTTCCTTGCTGACTCATGGTATACCCAAATTGTGAATTGTCTAAATCCGGTACTACATCAAAACCATCGCCAAAACTTATTTCCTGCCAGTAGCTATTACGAATTCCTTGATCTCGCCAAACATAAGCGGGACCTCTCCAAGAACCATTATCCTGCATTCCGCCATATACATTGTAGGGAAATTCATTGTCCACATTAATATGATAGAATTGTGCTACCGGAATGTTACCCACAAAACGCCAAGATTTACCACCATCTCTGGTAATGTTCATTCCTCCATCGTTACCATCCATCATAAACTGTCCATTTTCTGGATGTATCCACCAGGCATGATGGTCTGGATGTACACCGTTGTTTGCTCTATAAGCTGGCATTAGTTCGGTGAAATTTTTACCACCATCTTCAGAAACATTTACATAGGTAAACACTGAGTATACCCGATTTTCGTTCTGTGGATCTACATATATTTCTGAGTAATAGAATGGTCTGTTCCCAATGTCGGCTTTGTTATTGATCATCTTCCATTTGAAACCGCCATCTTCGGATTTGTACAAGGCATTTTTCTTTGCCTCTACCAACGCATAAACAATATCTGGCTTTCCGGGTGCTATGGCAATACCTATCCGGCCAAGGTTACCCTTTGGAAGTCCGTCTTCCTCTGTAATTTGTTTCCAATTCTTTCCGCCATCATGAGTCATGTACATACCACTTCCTTTTCCACCCGAATTAAAAAACCAAGGTTCGCGTTTGTGTTCCCACATGGCTACAATCAATTTATTTGGATTGGATGGATCCATAACCATATCCGCAACTCCGGTTTTGTTATTCACAAACAGAATATTCTCCCAAGTTTCACCTCCGTCCGTTGTTTTATAAACGCCACGTTCTGGATGTTCGCCCCATGGAGAACCAATAGCACCGACATATACGGTATTTGGATCAGTGGGGTCTATTTTTATACGATGGATATGCCTTGTTTTCTCCAAGCCCATGGATTTCCAGCTTTTACCACCGTCTAGGGAACGGTATACTCCGTAGCCACCATTAAGGCTGTTTCGTGGGTTTCCTTCACCTGTTCCCACCCATATTACAGATGGATTGGATTGTTGAATGGCCACTGCACCGATAGATGCTGTAAGTTCATTATCGAAAATGGGATTCCATTTTATGCCTCCAGAAGTAGATTTCCA
This sequence comes from uncultured Maribacter sp., assembly GCA_964620945.1. Lineage (GTDB taxonomy): Bacteria > Bacteroidota > Bacteroidia > Flavobacteriales > Flavobacteriaceae > Maribacter. Next base: position 2,290 of record CAZUIE010000040.1, on the reverse strand, counting down.
AAGTCCGCCAGAAGCTGTACCCACGTACATAATATCCGGATTGGCGTGAACAGCATCAATGGCAGTAACTCTGCCACTCATCCCACCTGGACCAATATTTCGTGGTTTTAGGTCTTGCATTAATTTCATGTCTAAATTTTGTGCAAGCGCAGTACTAAGACTAAAAAGGAAAACTAGGGATTGTAATAGGTACTTCATTTAATTAATGTATTAATTGTTGGTATTTAAAATTTTGATTTTGAGCTATTTGTGTTTTTAGTTTAAATGTAGGTTTGGAGATATTTAATTCCTTGTTTGCTTTCTAACAAAGCTGAAGGTAGTAGTATTCTGAAAAAAAGGATAGGACGAAGTGGTTTTAAGGTCATTTGATGGTAAGTTTATAAGGGACCGAATATAGGAAAAAGCAGAGGGTGTATTTCTTAAAAGGGTGTTAACAGTGTATTTGAATGATCACTATTTGGTATAAATCATGACTTACTTAAGAACTATACCTTTATTAATAATCAGTTAGAAAACGTAACAAAGACCTTAATCTAACGTCCTATTAGTACATCAATCAAATCAAAACCAATGAAAATTCAATTAACCCAGAAACTTAGGATTTTAATAACAACAGTAGTTACCTTCCTGGTCTGGGGTCATGTAGCGTGGGACTATGTCCACGAGGGTATACCTGTACATTACATTTTACACAGTACCGATATGCCCGGTATACCTAATTGGTGGGGTGCAATTGTGTTGCCTTTCTTTACTTATTTTTTGTTGTTTCGTATTTCTAAAAGACTTGAAGAAGCTGACAATAAAGAATCACTAAAACTAATTGGTTTACGATTTTTGGGAGGCATACTGTTTGCAGTAAGTATTTCGATTAGTTTTATGAATGGAATAGATATTACCGATTATATCATGGGTCTAATTTTCATACTGGCCTTTGTATTTCCTTTATATAAGTCAGAATACTTGTTGGGCTGGGTTTGTGGTAGTGCATTTTCGTTTGGAGCTATTATTCCCATGCTGTTTGGAAGTATTTTGTGCTTCATTTTCTTTTTAATCTACCAGTTAATGGGTTTTATTAAAAACAAACTAAGGCCAAAAATGAAGTAGTAACTATTTTTTAGTGAAAACCCCAAACAGCTCTTTTCCCTCTCTTGGTTTGATGGAATTATAGCAGGGTTCAAAAATTATGGTTTTAAAATAGGACGCTAGATACTTTGAATAAAGTGTTATATCCCCTCCAAAAGGTCGTTTTTCCATATCGCCCGTTAGAGGAAAATTGAACCAAAGTCCTACTAGTTTCCCTGCAGGTTTTAGGAGTGTGGCCATTTGTTTTGCATAAGCAGAACGGTTTTCATCCGTAGGAACAAAGGAGCAAAAGAAGGTCTGTTCCAAAATAAGGTCATAGTTGCCCTTAAGGTCAAAAAAGTTTCCATGTACCACCTGACCCTTGGGAAAATCAGGGTTTCTTTTTTTAAAGTTATTTAAGGGGACCTCAGATATATCAATGACGGTAACATGTTTAAAACCCCTACGCCATAAATACTCAGCCTCATAGCCATTGCCGGCTCCAGGGATTAATATGTGTAGTGATCTATCCGTTAGGTGGTCTATATATTCTTTTAAAGGGGTGGAAGGATAGCCTATATCCCAACCTGTATTTTGATTTTCATAGCGTTCAGTCCAATATTTTTTTTCGTATTTCATTTGATATGAAGCCTAGTTACTCTAAGTCAGTCTAAGTTGGGCTCAAAAGAAAATCACAAGTTTATACTAAAAAATAAACGCTGTACCTCTAGTTTTTAATTCCGATAACCACTTATACATTTCCTCTTTGTACTATTACGGCAATTACCTATCTTCCCTCACTTTTAATTTTGACTAAAATAAGAAATGAAAAACCATTTATTCGCCACAATTTGTATTTTGTTTGTTAGTTCACTCCAGGCTCAGATAGCACCTCAATGGGCTAGGTATTCCGCAATCTCGCCAGATGGTGAAACCATTGCATTTACTTACAAAGGAGATATTTACAGTGTTCCTACCCAAGGAGGGATTGCCAGCCAGCTTACGTTTCATACGGCACACGATTACGGTGTTGTTTGGAGTAAAGATGGCAAATCTTTGGCTTTTGCCTCCAACCGCTTTGGTAATTTTGATGTATTTACGATGGACGCTAAGGGTGGTTCAGAAAAGAGACTCACGTTCCACAGCACAGATGAAACACCCTATACTTTTTCCGTTGATAATACGTCGGTCTTATTTGGTGCCGCCAGGCAAGATGCCGTAACGCATA
>CAZUIE010000039.1:5954-24111 GCA_964620945.1 uncultured Maribacter sp. | reverse complement strand
GCAGCCCTTAGGTTTCATTATCCTTAGGGTTTTAGGAGCCTCAATTTTGTTTTGGCTCATTTCTTATTGGGGACCTAAAGAAAAAATAGATAAAAAAGATTACCTGCGAATGGGTCTTTGCGCTTTGTTAGGCATGGGTTTAAACATGTTGGTTTTCTTCAAAGGACTATCGCTTTCTACACCTATCAACAGTGCAGTTCTGATTACGACCACACCAATAATTGTGCTTGTTTTGTCGGCCATCGTGATAAAGGAAAAGATTTTAGGACGTAAAGTTATAGGAATTGGAATAGGGCTTTTGGGTGCTTTGGGACTTATTCTTTTTGGTTCGGAAATACGACAAGACGCACCGAATATACCATTGGGTAATTTTCTAATTTTGTGTAACTCGATTTTTTATGGCTCCTATTTAATCGTAGCCAAAACCTTGATCACAAAATACCATCCATTTACCTTTATGAAATGGCTGTTCACCCTAGGAATCCTTATTTGTTTGCCCTTTGGCTACCAAGAATTCACGGAAATAAAATGGGCCGAACTTCCCATAGAAGCGCTTTGGCGTATCGCCTTCGTAATCATAGGAACTACCTTCTGCACCTACCTCTTTAACATCTTTGCGTTAACCCAATTAAAAGCATCTACTTTAAGTGCTTTTGTTTATGTACAGCCACTAATAGGCATAAGCTATGCTATTGTTGCCGGACAAGACCGATTAACGACCGTTAAAATAATTGCTGCCTGTTTGGTATTGATAGGTGTTTACTTGGCCAGTAAAAAACCTAAAATAAAAGTAGGTACAGCTTAGGACAAAAACGCCTGTTTTGAGTTCTCTAAATGGTTTCGCATCAACAGCACTGCTTTTACAGAATCTCTATTATGGATGGCAGATATCATATCTAGATGCTCGTGTAGTATTTCTTTTAACGGCCTTTTAAGGCCCACGACTTCCATACATAACCAGATATGAGCCTGATTAAAAAGTTCATAGACAAATGTATTTCCACAATTTGCCAAAATAATGTCATGAAAATGAAAGTCTATTTTCTGAAAAACCTTAGCGCTCAAAGGTCCTTTCTCAAAAGGAACCAATAAATTACGCAAATCATCAATTCTTGCTTGGTCCGCGTGTTTGACAAAGGATTTAATCGCCATGGTCTCCAACGCTATTCGGCAATCAAAAATATCTAGGATATCCTGATGACAAAAATTCCGTATCACCAAACCTTCTTCAGGCACTGCGATAACCAAACCATTTGCCTGTAATAGTTTTAAAGCCTTCTTCACCACTTTAGCGTCTGTTTGAAGCTTTTCCCCCAAGGTGGTGTAATCTATCTTTTCTCCACCAATTAATACGTTGGAGGCTATCATGTTTTTAATCATCTGATATGCAGACTGCACAGATAAGGTCGGAATGACATTCATTCCCTAAATATAGAAATTATATCATAGTATTGATACCCCTTAAAGATGCTTTGGGTTTTTGGCGAACCTGCGGGTATCCGATTTTGTAAGTGTTCTATACCCATCAGCCTTTTCTACCGCTTCAAAACGCTTCAAAAAAATTGAATCTAATCCCATTAATTTTCTTGTCTTCAAATCAATCCAAGAGCCCATCATTTCTCCACGCGCAAAATTTTCTCCTTTTGCATTATAAAAGTTATGATGAAATTCGAAAAACATTGCATCCTCGCTCAAGCCCATAATCTCCATGGACACTCTTACAGGTTGACCAAGAAATACTTCTTTAAAATAATAGATATGCTCATAAAATACCACAGGACCAATATTATATTTAGCTAACGCTTTTTCATCAAAGCCCATTTCAATTAAAAAGGCCATTCGTGTATGACCCATAAAGTTTACATAGGCCGAGTTTGCCAAATGTCTGTTCGCATCAACATCACTCCATCTAATTTCAAATTCCTTCAGATACATTCTTTATTTTTTGTTATGCACGCATAATAGCTGGTAAAAATAGTATAGTTTTGAAAGAACAGGAGCTAATTCTTCTATTTAAAAAATATAATTAATCTTATGTCAACAAAACCGGCTTTTATCAACGAACTTTCCTTACCGGCTATCGCAGCTCCTATGTTTTTAATATCGGGACCTAAACTCGTCATTGAATGTTGTAAAAACGGAATCGTTGGCACCTTCCCCGCATTAAACCAACGCACGAGCGAGGGTTTTGAAGAATGGTTGATGGAAATAAAAGCAGCACTAAACAAATTTGAAAAGGAAACGGGTAAAAAGGCCGCACCATTTGGTGTTAACCTCATAGTACATGCTACCAATCCCAGATTGGAAGCCGATGTAAAAATTTGTAGAAAGCACGAAGTTCCTATTATCATAACGTCCTTAGGCGCAGTATCCACGGTTGTTGATGCAATACATAGTTATGGCGGACTCGTATTTCATGATATCATTAAGAAGAGACATGCAGAAAAAGCGGCACAAGCAGGTGTAGACGGCCTCATTTTAGTGGCAGCAGGCGCTGGCGGACATGCTGGCACAATAAATCCGATGACCCTAGTAGCAGAAATTAAAAAGATATTTCACAAAACCATTATCCTATCCGGATGTATTAGTACTGGACGGGATATTGCATCCGCAATGCAAATGGGAGCTGATCTGGCCTATATGGGTACCCGTTTTATAAACACGGAAGAAAGTAAGGCCTCGCCCGAATACCGAAAAATGATTATTGAAGCGGGTGCCAGCGATATAGTGTATACCGCATCTATATCTGGGGTTCATGCCAATTTTTTAGGTGCAAGTTTACAGGCCGCCGGCATTACAGAGGAAGACCTAAAAAAAGACACAAAAATAGATTTTGGAAAAGAATTGGATACCGAAGCTAAGGCGTGGAAAACAATTTGGTCTGCAGGGCAAGGTTCAGCTCTAATAAATAATAGTCTCTCGGTAGCCGAACTTGTAGCTAACTTAAAAATCGAGTTTAAAACTGCGATAACGGAGCAAGCAAAACTTCTAGAAACGTATCCGAAAAATTAAATTCACACAACTTCCCTTCAAAATAAAAAACAGGTACTTTTATCCTGTTAGTATTAAAAAATTAGCGCATAAATGCCCCTTATACCCTCCCATTATAATCCTCCTTACTTTTTTAAAAATGGTCATTTATCTACTATGTATGCGGGACTTTTTAGAGAAGTGACCGGCATCGTGCAACATCGGGAACGAATATATTTACCCGATAGCGATTTTTTAGATTTGGATTGGAGCTTTGCCAACCAACCCTCTAAAAAAGTGACGGTTCTGCTTCATGGTCTAGAAGGAAATACACAGCGCGCCTATATACAAGGAAGCATCAGGGCATTGAACCGCAAGGGATATGATGTTTGCGCCGTAAACTTTAGAGGATGTAGCGGCGAACCAAATACTACCTATCGCTCCTACCATTCCGGGGCTACAGAAGATTTAAAAACAGTGCTGGAGCATATTTTAGGCAATAAGCATTACAGTGAAATCTACCTGAAAGGTTTTAGTCTTGGCGGCAATCTACTCTTAAAATACTTGGGTGAAGGCAATACGGTTCCACTTGAACTTAAAGGTGCCGTGGCCGTTTCCGTACCGTGCCGATTGGATGATTCTCTACGCCAACTACTTTCTTTTAAAAACAGAGCTTATGCAGCACGGTTTAAAAAAAACCTAATTGACAAATTAAAATTAAAACAAGAACTATTCCCCTCCAAAATCACCGATGTTGATATAAACAATATTAAGACGTTAAAGGATTTTGATGACATCTATACCAGTCGCGCTCATGGTTTTAAAGATGCGATGGACTATTACAACCAATGTAGCTGCCGCCAATTTTTAAATAACATTTCGGTACCTTCCTTAATTATCAACGCCCAAAACGATTCTTTTTTGGGCGCAGCATGTTATCCGACAAAAGAAGCGGAAGAAAATAAAAGTGTTTATTTAGAGATTCCCAAATATGGTGGTCATGTTGGTTTCTATGGTCCAGATAATTTTACCTATTCGGAACGTAGAGCAGTCTCTTTTTTTAATGAGATAGTTTGATTCAGAATTTCAATTAACAACAAATTCTAAACTAGTCCTACTTCTACAAAAACTTCAAACAAACAGGATTGGAAAGTTCCGACTCCTGCGCAAAGTCCAAGGTTCCCTTCTCCTTGTTTCTTTTATAAACGATTATATTATTACTGCGTTGATTAGCAACCAACAAAAAATTGCCACTTGGATCTATATTAAAGTTACGAGGCCAATCGCCCCGAACGTCTTCCCTCCCTATTAACGATAATTTACCTGTAACTTCATCTACTCCAAAAATGACAATTGTATTTTCTCCCCTATTAGAGCCGTATAAAAATTTGCCATCTGGAGACAAGCGGATATCCGCACAATAACTCTCACCACTAAAATTTTCAGCTAAGGTGGACTTAGTCTCCAACAATCTATAATTGCCATCACTACCACCTTTATAAACGGTAATAGTAGAATTCAATTCGTTTATTACATATAAGAACTCTGCATCCTTACTAAAAACAAAATGCCTAGGGCCAGCTTTCTCGGGTAATTGTAATACCATTGGATTTATGACCTCCACATTTGTATTGGTTACCGTATATGCGTTGACCACATCCAAACCCAAATCTGCGACGAAGAGCTTCCCCTGAGAAAAAAGGGCAGAATGTGCATGGGAGGTTTTAGTGCTATCCAAAATCGTGTGGTCTATTACCTGTGGTTCTTTTAGCTTACCAAAACCATCTGTAGTATAAACAGCTATAGTACCTCCCGAATAATTTGAAACGGCAACCATGGACCCATCTTTAGAAATACCTATGTGACATGGATGCGCTCCGAAGCTTGACACCGTATTCAAGGCCTTTAACTGTTGACCATCAATTTTAAATACAGTTATAGAACCGCTTTCCTGGGCATAGGAATCAGTTTCATCTACGGCGTAGAGATATTGCTTATCGGGCGAAATCTCTATGTACGACGGATTTCCCGTAGTGGCGGCAAGCACTCTTTCCGTGAGTTCTCCGGTATCCGTATTAAACCAATATCTGTAAATACCCTCGCTACCATTGTCGGTATAAGTGCCTACGAATAAGGGCTGTGTTTTTGGGGTGTTCTTCATTTCGCAACTACTAAATCCGATTATAAAAAAGAAGTTTAAACCGATACTTAACCAATACTGTTTGTTCATAGTCCCATTCTATCAGTTATTAAAAATAAGGCTATTTCAATTCTTTGTAGTGGTTTAAAGTAGATAAATAATTACTGTATTAAATAAAAAAAACCTCCAAAATTGGCATAATTAGAAACCGATGCCATGGATACTCAAAAAACCAACTACTAAATCTTATCTACCATTACCTTATAGGTTGGGTCTTCGATAACGTTCACATCTATAATATCTTCGGCACTCGCCAGTAATCGAATGCAATCTTTACTCAAATGTCGCAAATGCACCTTCTTACCTACTTTAGCATACCGCTCAGTAATCTTATTTAAAGCCTCAATACCGGACATGTCTGCCACACGGCTTTCCTTAAAATCTATTATGACCTCGTCGGGATCATTGGGAACATCGAACTTTTCGGTAAATAATGTGGTAGAACCAAAAAACAACGGGCCATAGATTTCATAGTGCTTTACTCCATTATCGTCTATATATTTTCTTGCCCGAATCCGTTTTGCATTTTCCCAAGAATAGGCCAAGGCAGAAATAATTACCCCTAATAGAACAGCTACTGCCAAATTATGCGTTATAGCGGTAATCAAAGTAACCAAGACCATAACCACCACATCGGATTTTGGCATTTTGCCAAAGGTCTTAAAGCTTGCCCACTCAAAGGTGCCAATAGCTACCATAAACATTAAGCCCACTAAGGCCGCCATTGGCAATTGTTCTATAAGACTAGAACCGAACATAATAAACACTAAAAGCATTATGGCTGCTGTTATTCCCGATAAGCGTGCCCTGGCTCCCGAGGATGTGTTGATCAAACTCTGACCAATCATAGCGCAGCCACCCATACCGGATAAGAAACCAGAAAGAATATTTGCAGTTCCCTGCGCTACGCACTCCTTATTACTTCTACCACGGGTATCTGTAATTTCATCTATAATATTTAAGGTCAGTAGACTTTCTATGAGTCCAACGCCTGCTACAATTCCCGCATAGGGAACGATAATTTTAAAGGTCTCCCAGGTAAATGGCAATTGCGGAATAGAAAGTGGCGGGAACCCTCCTTTAATCGTTTCGCCGTCACGCATGGTGTCGGCAACAGTAAGTGTATCTACGCTAAAACCAATTACAATAGCAGACACCACAACGATGGCCACTAAGGAGGAAGGAACTGCCTTGGTAAGTTTGGGAAGGCCCCAAATAATTAACATCGTTAACAAGGTAAGGCCAAGCATCACATACATAGCACTACCGTTCAACAAATCCTCTGTTCCCTTTTGATAAAAGTTTGGGAATTGCGCCATAAATATGATTATCGCCAATCCGTTTACAAAACCGAACATTACCGGATGTGGCACCAAACGTATGAATTTACCCAAGCGCAGTACCCCCGCCAATATTTGAAGTACCCCAGCTAAAATAACCGTCGCAAAAACGTAGTTGAGAATGGTTTCTGGTTCTATTCCGGGAAAATTTCGTTTCAATTCTAAGATTAAACCAACAAAAATAACGGCTACAGCCCCTGTTGCACCAGAAATCATTCCTGGCCTACCTCCTAGAATAGAAGTAACCAATGCCAAAACAAAAGCGGCATACAATCCTGTCAATGGTGAAAATCCAGGAATTAAGGCAAAGGCGATTGCCTCCGGAACCAAAGCCAAGGCTACAGTAAGACCAGAGAGAATTTCGGTCTTATAATCTACTTTTTGTTTGAAATCGAACAAATTAAAATACTTACGCACAGCTCATGAATTTAAGGGCGCAAAAATAGCATTAATTGTTGACACTAAAAGAAAGCTTTTGATTATTAACGATTTAGAAATCTACCATGACTTTAACCCCAATAATTTCTCTCCCAAATCTGATAATTTTGCAGTTTGATACTTAGTTTGTTCCCATTCTCTTGGATCGCCGGGAAAAGCATACCCCTCAGGTGCAACCCTATTTTTCCAAGAATTGATTCGCCATTCCTTCAAGGCTTCATTGTCCTCTTCCGCAGGCATCATAGAAATGTATTGAGCGATGCGTACCTTATCCTTAGATTTATTAGGTCGTATACCATGCGGCTCGGTACTATTGAAAATAAGCAAATCACCAGCGTTCATTTTAACCTTCACTATCTTATCCTCTAAATCTGAAATATCTGGCTGAAAATGATCTCTATCCTCTGGTTGCGTTAATTTCCAAGAATCATATTCGCGATACAACCAGGGAATACATTGAAACCCGCCCATAGTTGTATCATCCTGATCCGCCAAAGCTAATACCCCTTGCACATTTTGCGGACGCGTTTCTGGGTCATAGTCCCAGTGAATAAATCCTTTTTTATCTACACCAGGGGGTAATGGAAAATTAAGATTGGCCCTGTCTATAGTTACCCATAATTTCTCAGTACCCCATACGTCTACAAAAGCATCATAAACTTTTTGGGTTTGTCTATTGTCCCAAAGGTACTGATGGTTATATACCTCTACCATTCCAGTACCTGTCAATTCTTTCATTTGCATTTCTGCTCTTGGCGGTGCATACCAAGTTGTTTTATCGTTAGGGTCCTTTTCGTCAAACTCCCAAAGAAAATCTGCGGTTCGTTTTACCTGTTCCTTTGGTACGGCATTTTTAATAACGATATAACCATTATGAATCCAAAATTGCCAATCTTCCTCGCTCAAAGCACGCAACGGTTCTTGGTTTGAGCGGTCGTTTAATTTCTGTTTACTGCTAGTCGCGGTTGAAGGATTTCCAGGAATTTCTTTATGTCCTTTATTGGCCATTTCAATCTTCTTCTCTTTATGCTCCATGGTGTATTATTTAAAGTTATCGTTCGTATTAACATAGCAAAACTAGCACGAACCAAAACTCGACACTTCCTTGATATTGATATAAATTTGAACAATATTGATAATTTAAGTTTATTATCAAGCATATCTATGTTAATTTTGTTATATATTAGTAAAAATTAAAGTAAAACATTTAAAACACCCTATAGTGAAGATTGCCTTAGAGACCATTTCGCAAGTTACAAAGAGTCCGTTTAGGCTGCTTCACGACCCTAAACTCAGTCATCTTTTTTATTGGCATTTTCATCCTGAATTAGAGCTTGTTTATATTGAAGGTGCAAGCGCAAAACGGCATGTGGGAAACCATATTTCGCACTATCAAGGGAGCGATCTTGTACTTATAGGGGGTAACATTCCACATTTAAATTTTGATCATGGTGTCACCACCAGCTACCTAAAAGAGGTGCTGCATATAAAACCTAATTTTAAAGATCATATTCTAGATGCCCTGCCCGAATTGAAACAAATTGATAGGTTACTAGAGCTTTCAAAATACGGCATTGCATTCTATGGAGAAACAAAGAACGAAGTAGGAACGCTGTTAAAAGAATTACACACCTTGGAGCCCTTTGCCTTTTTTATGAGCGTAATGACAATTCTAAGACGCTTGTCTACAAGCAAAGAATTTGAGCTGCTACACAAAACCCCTTTTATAAACAAACACAATGAAAAGGAACAAAAGCGGTTACGTACCATTTACGCATTTATAGACGAACGCTATGAAAGCAAAATCACTTTGGACGAAGTGGCAAGCCTATGTAACCTCACAAAACCTGCTTTTTGTCGTTATTTTAAAAAGAATACAGGCAGTACCTTTGTCCAATTTTTAAACCAGTATCGCGTAAGCCAAGCCAAACGCTATTTACTTTTAGGGAAAAACGTAACCGAAACATGCTATTCTTGCGGGTTTGAAAGCTTGTCTTATTTTAACAGAAGTTTTAAAAAGATTGTTGGTGAGAATCCGTCAAATTTTAGAGTGAAACATGTGAGCTAAATACAGATTAAGGTCGTAGTGACATGGTGAGCTAGTACTATTGAAACTTGATAACTATAGAAACACAAAGAATTCTATGCATAAATTATTTTATATCTTTCTTTTTTCTCTAAGCTGTTCTGTATATAAAGTGCAGGCCCAAACCAACAAAAAACCAAAACTCGTCATAGGTATAGTAATAGACCAGATGCGTTCGGACTATCTTTATAAGTATCAAAATAGGTATGGGAACGATGGATTCAAAAGATTACTTAGAGAAGGATTTAATTTTAAGAATACCAATGTAAACTATATACCATCCGAAACTGCTCCCGGTCATGCATCTATCTATACCGGAACAACACCTTCCTATCATGGTATTATAGGAAATAGTTGGTATGATACCACTACAAAATCAATTATCGGAAGTGTCTCCGATACTAAGCAAACGATTGTAGGTTCGGCAACAGAAAGTCCCATTGGAAGCTCACCAAAAAATTTAGAGACCTCAACGATTACAGATGAATTAAAACAATCAAGCAATTTTAAATCTAAAGTCATAAGTGTCTCTATAAAGGATCGAGGAGCAATTCTGCCGGGCGGTAAGGCTGCTGATGCAGCGTATTGGCACGATTGGGAATCTAGCCCTGGCCATTTTGTTAGTAGTTCCTATTATATGGAAAGCCTACCGAATTGGGTGAAGAAATTTAACAAAGCAGGGAGGTCTGACAACTATCTCAACGAAACTTGGAATACCTTATATCCGCTGGAAACATATTCCATAAGCAGTTCGGACAACAATGACTATGAACCTTCTTTGAGCGGTAAAACAAGCCCTACATTTCCTTATAACTTTAAGGACATGAGATTACAAACCAAGGATAAGGAATACCAACTATTATGGATTTCGCCAAAAGGAAATACCCTACTTACTGAATTTGCGATTACTGCTATAAAAGAAGAAAATTTAGGAAAAGATGAGCACACCGACTTTCTAAGTATTAGCTATTCCGTACCAGATGTTATTGGTCATACTTTTGGACCGCAATCTGTAGAAATGGAAGATATTTTTTTAAGACTGGACAATGATTTGGCGACACTATTTGCCCAGTTAGATGATGTCATAGGGAATGACAACTACACCTTGTTCCTTACCTCTGACCACGGTGCTATTCAAAATGCATCTTACTTAAAGGACCATAAACTTGATGCTACAGTTGCAAGAACTACAGGAGATGCTATAAAATTAGAAGCTTTTCTGGATAAGAAATATGGAGATGGCTCATGGATACGTGCGGTAAATGGGAATAACCTATACCTAAAAAAAGAGACTGTTGATGAAAAAAAGCTAAGCATGCCTTTGGTAGAAAAAGAGGCAGCTGATTTTCTCATGGAATCTCCCGAAGTATTTCTTGCCCTTACCGCAGATGATCTAAAAACCCAAGTGTATGAGGAAGGGTTGCGAAAAACCATACAGAACGGATATCATATAAAAAGGTCTGGGGATGTAATCGTTAGTTACACCTCGGGCACCATCATTCATCCCAATCCATATATTGATTTAATGGACGTAAAGGGCACTGTACATGGTTCTGGTTATACGTACGATACACAAGTGCCTATGATTTGGATGGGCGTGGGAATTCCAAAAGGAGAATCAGTAAGGGCCGTACATCCAATAGATATAGCACCAAGTCTGTCTATGTTACTAAATATATCCTTGCCAAGTGCATCTCAAGGCAAACCACTGGTAGAATTATTCGAAAAATAGTTACAATTACTCTACTCTACTCTTATCCAAAATTTCAGATTTGAAAGTGTTTTCATCTCGAATAATGTTAAAGAAACTCAATAAGTAGTTTTTACATGTTTCAAACTCTTTAGGGTTTTCAAAATACACTTTATAGTCTTCCAATAGAGACATCATTTCAGATTCATGGTTCAAAAACTCTTCTCGAATCAATTGTATAGTCCCATCGGACCTCTTGAATCCCCGATATAAACGGTCTGTGACCTTTTCAACTGGTAACTCCTGGCCTGGTATTTGAGAAATAACAGCGTAACTAACATCACATAATCCAGACATATCAAAATCATAGGGAATCGGTATTGAAAAACCATCTACGAACAAAATCTTTTGGTTATGCCGGAATCCTGTTGAAAAATCGATATTACCTATCATATATTGAAAAAACGCATTACGAACTGAATTCAAGGGGTCTTGCTGTAAGGGATGTATATCTCTCTTTTGTTCTTTGCCCCCGAACCTGTCCTCCAGTTCATCAATATCCTCTATGAAAAACGCTTTTAGTTTATGTTCTATCAACTTTTTCCCTTTCTGCTCTTTCAATGTTAAATCTAATTGCCTAGTCTTAAAATGGTATGGGGAAATAATTTCATAAAATTTATACGCCAACAGTTCTTTAACAACATTGTCATTGGTGCTTCTCTCCTTCAAACATGGAACTACAAGTTTTAGTTCTTTATTCCCCTTAAACAAGGTTCCTTTGGCATCTCCTTTTTTGATTTTAAACTTAACAGGAGTAAAATAGCAATTTTTACGCCTAAAATTTCCACGCGCCCTTACTCTCACCGGCAAGGATTTAAGGATGTTGTTTTCCTCAATATCAGAATACGACACCATAAGATTTAAGTATGTGCTATCATTAGTAAGTTTTTTAAGGTCTTTGTTACTGTAAGACATCTGAATTGGCAATACTGTTGTAGATCTAAATAATTTCGAAACCTTTCCCAGCTTATTGTCGTTTTTGTTTGTTTGACTGTAGCTAGAAATTGAGATAAAAACAGATATAACCAGAAGATTTATATTAGTTTGTATATTTCCCATATTCCTTTAACTTTACCTGTAAAGTATTAAAAATAAAACTATTAAACTCTATCTCTCATCTTTAAATCATAGGACCCTTATAGTAGCGGTGATTTCTTTACTATCGGTTTTTGTCTGTTATCGATATAAAATTTATTTTAAAGTAGATTTAACCTTATTAAGTATTGCAATTATTTTCCCATTGGTTTTTACCATAAGAGGATCATTTAGAAGAAGGGAAAAAGCGTTGGAACATTTGAGCCAGTACCGAAGCGCTATGAAAACAATCTTTTATTTTGTTACCACAAGCAAATTATTGGCCGAAGAAGAAAATAGCTTGAGAAAGTTATTACAAAACATTGAAGACAAAACATTGACCCATCTTAAAAATCACAACGGGAATATTAAATATCTTGATGAAGAAATTGATAAAATTTACGAGTTTATCTTTGATAGGAGAGAAACTATTCCAAAAAGCCTAAAGGATAAACTGTTTAAATATATGTGTGATCTTCATGAGGCCATTGATAATTTGAACGGAATTCATGTGCATCGAACACCGGCAAGTTTAAAAGCCTATTGCAAAGTATTTATCTATATTTTTCCTCTTATATACACTCCTACGATTATATTCAATATTGGGGAAAACTATAATCATTTAACCGTTTATTTTATTGTGGTACTTACTGAATTTATACTGATTTCACTGTATAATATTCAAGACGATTTGGAATATCCGTTTGATGATAAAGGCTTGGATGATATAAAGTTAGATCATTTCAAAGTATTGCGATAATAGGCGTTTAACATAAAAATGCCTTCGTTATAAGAACAAAGGCATTTTCAACCAACTTAAAAACAACTGTTATTTTCTTTTTCGTTTCACGTCCATAATAGGATTCTCCGATTTTGTTCTTTTCTTTACTACAGCACTTTTACCAGATTTAAGGTATTGCTGATATCCCCTTCCCTTAAACTCATAGACTGTTCCGCTATCAGGGTGGTACAGTTCTATTGTGCTGTCATTAATTACATAGAGTTCAAAATAATCGCTCCCCATAAAATCATAATCCAAGGTCAAGGTTTTTAAACTGGTATCCCCAGCAACATCAAATACTTGGTAGTCGCCTTCAAAATCCCAACGTATAGCTCCTAAAGAAGTACCAGGTGTATCTATGGAAGAACGGAAAAAAGCAGGTAAGAACTGTAAAAAATTCTCGTCGTCGAAACCGTTCAAAGCCCCTTCTTCACTCGTAAAGGACTTCTCCCAAACATCATACTCCTGCATAAAGTAATTGATGTTGTCATAAAACACCATATCATAATCAAATCTATTCCGTTGAAACCCACGTAAGACGTATGATGTATTTGATCGTGTATCCAACAACTCAATTGTATTGTTGTTTAAGGCATATACCTCCAACAACCATAGTCCATCTACATCATGGTCAATTTCTACAACACCTCTAAGCGTGCTGTAAAACCCAACATCTATTCCTAGACCATTGCCAGTTTTTCCTATTCCAACAATATTATTATTAGCAATGAGCACGCCTCTATCAAAGGAAATGGTAAAGGCACGTTGTAAAAAAGGAACCTCTCCATTACCTCTTGTTTCATTAATATCTACATACCAAAGGTCAAAAGATTGTAAAACCCTGTCCGTATTAAAAGCCGATTCTTCTATGAACTGATCTTCTATAATTACATCTGAATAGCATGAAACTAACAACGTTGCCATAAGGAAATATCCGAAAAGTAGTTTTATTGTTTTCATGTTATTTGGTTTTAGTGATTTGTTAAATAGAAACCAAGCACCGTGCCAAAAATTTCATTGTATTGATTTTCAATACTTTATATTCTTTTGTTTTTCCTATGCTTTTGAATACTTACTTTTATCCTATGAATAATGAAAAGACATTTGCCGTTTTAGGAGGAGGAAGTTGGGCAACCGCTATTGTGAAAATGTTGACTGGCAATGGACATACAGTGGGTTGGTATATGCGGAATACCGATGCTATTCAGCACATTAAGACGCAAAGGCACAATCCCAACTACCTAAGTTCTGTGGAATTTCCAATTTCACTCTTGGATTTGTCTTCGGATATCAATAGTACAATAACCAAGTACGACGTACTCATTTTTGCTATTCCTTCCGCTTTTTTGAATACTGAACTTGAAAAGTTGACGGCTTCGTTTGACGGTAAAATAATCTTTTCCGCAATTAAGGGCATCGTTCCGGAATCTGGACTTATAGTGGGCGAACATTTCCACAGAACGTATGATGTCCCTTTTGAGTCTATTGGCGTGCTTACAGGACCTTGTCATGCAGAGGAGGTGGCCTTGGAGCGACTTTCTTATTTAACCTTGGCCTGCGCCGACCCTAAGAAGGCAGAACTGGTAGCCAACGCCTTAAAGAGCGATTATATTAAAACCAAAATTTCGGACGACATTATTGGCACGGAGTATGCCGCGATGCTCAAAAATATTTATGCTATTGCCGCCGGAATTGCACATGGTCTGGGATATGGCGATAACTTCCAAAGTGTATTGATGAGCAATGCTATACGTGAGATGAAACGCTTTATTAAGAAAGTGCACAAAATGAAGCGAAATATAAACAACTCTGCCTATTTAGGAGATCTTTTGGTTACAGGTTATTCTACCTTTAGCCGTAACCGTATGTTTGGAAATATGATCGGTAAAGGCTACACCGTTAAAAGTGCACAAATGGAAATGAGTATGGTCGCAGAAGGCTATTATGCAACAAAAAGTGCCCATGATTTAATGGCGAAACTCAAGAAAAAATCTAAAACACCAATTATTAACACGGTATACCAAATACTATACAAAAATGGCAATGCCAAACAGCTTTTTAAAGAATTAACGGATAAGTTAGATTAAACCCGTTCCATAGAAAAATCAGAATGTTCAACTAACTCCGTTTGTAAGGCTTCCTTCCATTTTAAAATTTGACTATCGTCGGTTTTAAAAATAGTCTTGAATTCTTTTAACACGGGTTCCATATACGTACGTACACTTTCAATATCAAAATACAATCTACCTGTTCTTCTGATAAAGAAATCCATAGGGTCCTGCACCATTTCATGCACAATACCAAACTGTAGTTCTGCCAATATTAGCTTAGTAGGATTGTCGGTTTCTTTTCTATTTTGGTAGAAATCTAGAATCGTTTCGGTCTGCTTTCCATAGTTTGTCACCAGGAACCATGCGTCGTGTTCAGTAAAACCATCCACTTTGATACGGTCAAATACTTCAGCTATGTACTTTTTAACATGTTTGTATTTTTTAAAATCATTACCACAGAGCGGAATGTCTTGGGTGGTACATGGTTTTACCTTAGTCTTATATTCTTCCTCTAACTTTTTGGCGATACGGTCTACAACTCGCTCTGCCATTTTACGGTAACCCGTAAGCTTACCACCTGCTATGCTAATGAGTCCGGTATCGGAAGTAAAAATTTCGTCTTTTCGAGAAAGTTCCGAGGCAGACTTGCCCTCTTCATGAATCAAAGGTCGCAGGCCTGCCCACGATGAAACGATATCCTCCATCTCCAGATTAATTTTTGGAAACATATTATTTACTGCCGAAAGTAAATATATAGCATCTGCTAGGTCAGTTTGCACCTTATCTTTATCATTATTGTAATTAGTATCTGTTGTTCCTACATACGTTACTTTTCCCCGCGGAATGGCGAACATCATTCTTCCATCGGGGACATCAAAATAAACGGATTGTTTTACCGGAAGTTTATCATATGGAAATACTAAATGCACCCCTTTCGTTAAATGTAATCGCTTGCCCTTTTTTGAATTGTTTACACTACGCAGCTCATCTACCCAAGGTCCGGCAGCACTAATGACATATTTACAACTGATATTAAAATTGTCACCCAAAAGTTCATCTTTTATGGTAACACCCGATATTTTCTCATCAGTATATATAAAATCGGTCACCGAAGCATAGTTTAATGCTGTTGCTCCAAATTGCAGGCTGGTTTTAATATTTTCTATGGTAAGCCTTGCGTCGTCTGTTCTATATTCCGCATAATATCCGGCACCCTTTAGAATCTTTTTAGGCAATAAAGGTTCTAGCTTTAAAGCCTCCTTCTTTTCTAACATTTGGCGCTTGTCCTCTCCTGTGACCTGCGCTAAAATATCATATACTTTTAAACCTACGGAGGTAAGCCACTTGCCATAAGAGCCGTTTTCAATTAAGGGCAATAACATTTTCTCTGGCAGCACCAAATGTGGTGCCAATTTATGTACAATGGCACGTTCGGAACCTACTTCCTTTACCAACCAAAAATCGAACTGTTTTAAATAGCGTAGTCCGCCGTGTATGAGTTTGGTAGATTTACTACTGGTACCCGAAGCAAAATCGTTCTTTTCTACCAACGCTACTTTGAGCCCTCTTGATGCTGCGTCCAAAGCAATACCTCCACCGGTAATTCCGCCGCCTATGACCACCAAATCAAACTCCTCTTTAGTGAGTTTCTTGGTAGTTGTTGCTCTTTCTAAATTTGTAAATTCAATATTTTTCATAGCTTTTTTACTCGTTATTCGAGATTTAAATGTTTATAGCATTCCCGAAGGTCGCTTACTTCATTCTTAGGGCATATCTTCGTTCAACTTTTCTAAACCTCTTTTTTAATCTTTTTCTAAATTAGTTCTCTTCCCAACCTTTGGAACGCTCCACGGCTTTCTTCCATTTTTTATACAAGCGTTTTCTTTTTACCCGGTCAAAGGTAGGTTCGAAGATTTTATTCATGGGTCTAGTCTGATCAATATCCTCCTGTTTCCATAAACCCACCTGAATACCCGCTAAAAATGCGGCACCCATAGCCGTCGATTCGATGACTTCTGGTCGGTGCACTTCGGTATCCAAAATATCGGCCTGAAATTGCATTAAGTGGTTGTTTGCACACGCACCGCCATCCACCCTTAGGTTCTGCAAGGGAAGTCCAGAATCGTCTTCCATTGCCTTTAAAATATCCTTTGTCTGATAGGCCAAGGATTCTAGGGTCGCCTTTGCCAAATGTGCCTTTCCCGTGTCGCGGGTAAGTCCAAAAATAGCCCCACGGGCATACATATCCCAATGCGGAGCGCCAAGACCTGCAAAAGCTGGGACAACATAAACAGAACTCTCGCCATGAACCGAATCGGCCAGAGCTTCGGTTTCTTTCGCATCCTTAATTATTTCTAGTCCGTCCCTAAGCCATTGTATCGCGGCACCTGCAATAAAAATGCTACCTTCCAAGGCGTAATGTACTTTTCCATCCAATCCGTATGCAATAGTCGTCAACAATCCATTCTTGGAAAATTGAGGTTTTTCTCCCGTGTTCATGAGCATAAAGCAACCGGTACCATAGGTGTTCTTAGCCATCCCCTTTTTAAAACAAGCTTGACCGAATAAAGCGGCTTGTTGATCTCCAGCAATACCTGCAATAGGTATTTTAACACCATCTATCTCGTAATCTCCAAAATGATAGGCAGACGGTTTCACCTCTGGTAGCATCTGTTTTGGAATCTCCAGTTCTTTTAATAAACGTTGATCCCATTTCAAGTCTACTATATCATAAATCATGGTACGCGAGGCGTTCGTATAATCCGTAACATGTTTTTCTCCGTTGGTCATGTTCCATACCAACCAAGTATCTATGGTGCCCATTAAAAGGTCGCCGTTTTCGGCTTTAGCTCTTGCACCGGTAACGTTATCTAAAATCCATTTGACCTTGGTAGCCGAAAAGTAGGAATCTATGACCAATCCCGTAGTTTGTCTTATATGTTCCGTGAGACCTTCCCTTTTTAAATGCTCACAGATATCTGCTGTGCGTTTATCCTGCCAAACTATGGCATTGTAAATTGGTTCGCCAGTTTGTTTGTCCCAAACGACCGCAGTCTCGCGCTGGTTGGTGATACCAATAGCTTTAATTTCTGAAGCAGTTACCTTTTGTTCGGATAATAGTGTCTTTAAAACACCCAATTGGGACGCTACTATTTCCTTAGCATCATGTTCTACCCATCCTGGTTTAGGAAAAATCTGTTGAAACTCCTGCTGTACCATTCCTTGAATATTCCCAGTTTCATCGACTAGAAGTGCTCGGGAACTGGTGGTGCCTTGATCTAAAGAAATAATGTATTTTTTTGACATAACTTTTAAGGATAAGAACTTAAATATACCCTTAAAAAACCCGAATTCAAAAGAGAAATTTTACGCAAACGATAGCGTAGTATAAAACAAAAGTGAATTACTCTTGCGAAAAATGATACTCTCGTTCTACTTTGCAAATACGAACACTATACGTCTTGTAC
>CAZUIE010000039.1:0-5854 GCA_964620945.1 uncultured Maribacter sp. | reverse complement strand
CGAAAAATGATACTCTCGTTCTACTTTGCAAATACGAACACTATACGTCTTGTACCATTTCTCTTTTCCAATTGTTTGGGCAACTAAATGATCCGTGTTTCGCTTCCAATTGGCAATGGCATCCAAACTCTCCCAATAACTTACGGTAATTCCAATTATTTCCCTAGCACTTTCCAATCCCAAAAAACCGGGTTGTTGGGATGCTAAGGTTTCCATAGTTTTGGCCATTTTGGCATAACCTCGATCTTCTATGTTCTTAATAGAAGTGAAAATAACTGCATAGTGGGACTTTTTCATAGCTTTAGCTGATGAATTCGCGTTCTAAAAAATAATCCACAATAGCTTGTTTCATCAAAACAGATTGTTCGCCAGCTTTTAGCGTGGGCAACTCTTCCTTAATGGTGTAATGTGGCCATCCATCTTCGTCAAAAAAATCAAATTCATAATAGCCGTAGGGTTCCAACAATCTACAAATGGCAATATGCATTAAATCCAATTTATCGTCTTTCTTATATTTCCTGTGATACTGCCCTAACTCCTGTATGCCTACTAGATAGATGATGGCATCGAGTTCTAGCGAATCACCATCCGCAAATTGAGCAGATAGTTTACCGACCAAAATCTCCCACCTATTCCTTAACTCTGTATCTCTAGCCATTTTATACGTTTGAAACTGCTACTGCTTTTTAAAAAGTAAAGGTACTAATCAATGTTCTATATTTGTTACAAACTGTTTTCAAATGGCACTTTTAGATATCATTTTAGGAATTCTCCTTCTCTTGGGAGTGTGGAAAGGATTCAAAAACGGACTTCTAATAGAGCTTGCTTCTATAGTAGCGCTTATCGCGGGTATCTATGGTGCAATCCATTTCTCCTATATCGCCGGGGAATACCTTACAGCGCAATTGAACTGGGAGGAACGCTATGTTACTATTATGGCCTTCGTTGTTACCTTTCTTTTAATCGTAACAGCAGTTCATTTCGCAGGTAAATTACTTACCAAGGTGGCTAATATTGCTCTATTGGGACTTTTGAACAAACTAGCAGGAGCAGTTTTTGGGGCGCTTAAGGTAGCCGTAATTGTAGGTGCCATACTTGTGTTTTTAAGTCGTGCAAACGAAAATCTTAGGTTCATTTCCGAGGAAGCACAAAATGAATCTGTCCTTTTTAACCCTATCAAGGAAATTGGAGCTATCGTATTCAATACTATATTGAGAGAAGAACTTCCAGAAAACGAGAAAAAACCCAAGTCGATAAAATACACATTACGGCGTTTAAAAGCAACTTCTCCCAAATTAAAGCCCTTTCATCGAATAAAAAATAATTTTTAACGTACCAATCTTAATTTTAATTATTATTACACTGTCGATGTCCCCTATCGGCACGAGAACAATGAGTACCCATTTCTTATAAACCTACTTCCCTGCGTTGAGCGACCTGCTTACAAATAGAACATTATATGAAAATGAGAGCGCAATACGCTTTCCTTGTTTTGTTTGTATTTATTTTAGGTTCCTGCTCAAAAGAATCTATTGACAATACACCCAACATTGAAGCAGCGAATGTAGTAGCCTTGGAACAAGAGGTGTTGGGAATTGTAAATTCACATAGGTCCGCGTTAGGTGCGGTTACTTTAGAATTTAGCCCCATTGCCTACGAATATGCCAATAAGCATACAGATTACATGATTGCAAAAGGAAGTCTTAGCCATGATAACTTTAGCGCACGTGCTTCTAGCATAGCTTCAAAAGTAGATGTGCAAATGGTGGCAGAAAATGTAGCTAAAGACTATAACACGGCCCAAGAAGCCTTTGAAGGTTGGTTCGAAAGTTCTAATCATAAAAAAACAATGGAAGGTGATTTTACACATACTGCGGTAAGTGTAAAAGAAGATGAGAATGGCCAATTCTACTATACACAACTTTTTTACAAGGAGTAATTAAACTTTTTTTTAACTCAAGGTTCAATGTAGCCAAGTTAAAAAGCCTTAGGTAACCCTTCAGCCTTTTTTATTGCTTTGTTTCTAGGTACAATTGACGCGATTTTTTACCTTACGGTAAAATATATAGCTTATGTCTATCAGACCACCGTTTAACTTAACCAAATGGGTAGCAGAGAACCGACATACCCTAAAACCCCCTGTTGGCAATAAAAATCTATACAAGGATGCAGGGGATTATATTGTCATGGTCGTTGCCGGACCCAATGCCCGGAAAGACTATCATTATAACGAAACCGAAGAATTATTTTATCAGTTAGAAGGTACGATCGAAGTGCATATACAAGAAGATGGACAAAAAAAAACCATGAGATTGGGACCTGGAGATTTATACCTGCATCCCGCAAAAATTCCCCATTCCCCTGTTAGACATGAAAACTCAATCGGTTTAGTGATAGAACGTAAGCGAAACCACATGAATGTAGATGATGGCTTGCTTTGGTTTTGTGACAGCTGCAATCACAAACTGTACGAAACCTATTTTACGCTGAACGATATTGAAAAAGATTTTTTAGCCCACTTTAAGCATTTCTACAATTCTAAAGATCTTAGAACGTGCGATAAATGTGGAACGATAATGCCTGTAGATGAACGTTTTACTAAAGAAAGCTAGATGGGAATTACTATAAAAATCACCATTGCGTTTATCTCGCTACTTCATATCTATTTTCTTTGGTTCGAAATGTTCGCGTGGACTAGTAGAGGGCCAAAAATTTTTAGAAAATTTCCTAAAGAGCTTTTCGCACAAACCAAAGCCATGGCAGCAAACCAAGGTTTGTATAATGGATTTTTGGCCGCAGGATTACTTTGGACATTTTTTATAGATAACCCAGATTGGATTACATACATCTCATTATTCTTTTTAGGGTGTGTTGCCATTGCAGGAATATATGGGGCTTTTACCGTGAGTAAGAAGATATTTTATGTACAAGCGCTTCCCGCAATTATCGTAATTATTCTAATTGTACTTTCATGAAAAATATACTGATCAAATCACTACTCGTTCTATTTTTATATTTTCCAACCTATTCTACAAACGCACAAGATATGACACCAGAACAAGTAGTTCAGAAATCAATGGAAGGTTATAATAACCGAGATATAAACGCATTTATGGCGGTTATGGATGCAAATGTAAGCGTTCACAACTTTTCTGATGGCGAAATAACTATACAAGGTGCCGCAACTTGTGAAGAAGTATATAGCGAGCTCTTTAAAGCTTCCCCAAATCTCAACTCAAAAATACTTACCCGCACCGTTTTTGGAAACAAAATCATAGACCATGAATATATTACGGGCAGAAACAGCAGTGATCAAGCCATAGAATTAGTCCTGATTTACGAAGTTAAAAACGAAAAAATAGCCAAGATTACCGTTCTTCGGAAATAATCCAGATGAAAAGGATTATTCGTAACTTTGCAGAAATCTAACAATACATATTTAAAAAGTTATAAAATGTCAAAAATAACTACGAAATTCGGAATTAACGATGCCCTGAAAGCATTAGGAGTTAAAGATATAAATGAGGGGACATCAACAGGTTCAACTAATTTTTCTAATGGAGATTTAATTGAAAGTTATTCGCCAGTTGATGGTCATTTAATAGGTAAAGTAAAATCAACGTCACGAGCAGATTACGACAAAGTAATGGATGCGGCAACAAGCGCATTTTTATCTTGGAGAGAAATGCCAGCACCACAACGTGGTGAAATTGTGCGCCAGTTTGGAAATAAACTAAGAGATTTAAAAGAACCTTTAGGGAGGTTGGTTTCTTATGAAATGGGAAAATCTTTGCAAGAAGGTTTTGGCGAAGTGCAAGAAATGATTGATATCTGTGATTTTGCCGTTGGTTTGTCAAGGCAATTAAACGGGAAAGTGATTCCATCGGAACGTCCATTCCATGTTATGAAAGAGCAATGGCACCCCATAGGCGTTGTAGGCATTATTTCAGCATTTAATTTTCCGGTTGCTGTTTGGGCTTGGAATACTGCTTTGGCTTGGATTTGTGGTGACGTGTGCGTCTGGAAAGGGTCGGAAAAAGCACCTTTATGTACTATCGCCTGCCAAAATATTATTGCAGGAATCTTAAAAGAAAATAATTTACCAGAAGGAATTTCTTGCATCATCAACGGTGATTATAAAGTCGGCGAAATGATGACAACCGATACCAGAGTTGCATTAGTATCTGCTACTGGTTCAACCAGAATGGGACGTATTGTTGGAAAAACAGTTGCTGAGCGTTTTGGAAAATCCCTACTAGAATTAGGTGGAAACAACGCTATTATTATTACACCAACCGCAGATTTAAAAGTTGTTGTTCCTGGGGCTGTATTTGGTGCTGTAGGAACTTGTGGACAGCGTTGTACTTCAACACGTCGCTTAATTATACACGAATCTGTTTATGATAAAGTAAGAGATGCTATTGTTGGTGCTTACGGACAATTAACGATTGGCAACCCATTGGATGAAAAAAATCATGTTGGCCCTTTAATTGATAAAGACTCTGTTCAAACCTATTTAGCTGCAATTGAAAAAGCAAAAGCTGAAGGTGGAAACGTTTTGGTTGAAGGTGGTGTTTTAAAAGGTGAAGGTTATGAAAGTGGTTGCTACGTAAAACCAGCAATTATTGAAGCCGAAAATCATTTTGAAATTGTACAACACGAAACGTTTGCGCCCATTTTATATATCATGAAATACTCTGGTGATGTAGAAAATGCGATTGAAAAGCAAAACGGGGTTGCGCAAGGTTTGTCGTCATCAATTATGACCAACAATCTTAAAGAAGCAGAAAAATTCTTGTCTTATGCAGGGAGTGATTGTGGAATTGCCAATGTAAACATAGGAACTTCGGGCGCTGAAATTGGCGGAGCTTTTGGAGGCGAAAAAGAAACTGGTGGCGGACGTGAGTCTGGTTCCGACGCTTGGAAAGTATATATGAGAAGACAAACAAATACCGTTAACTACTCTGATGAATTGCCCTTGGCACAAGGCATTAAATTTGATTTGTAAATCAACATTTTAGCAATACAAGATTTAAACGGTAGTTTGATCTCTATTTTCTGAGGTCCAACTACCTTTTAGTAGTGCTTGTGTTCCCAATATGACAATCATCCATAAAAGGGTGAGCAAGGCAAAAAATTGTTTTACTACCTTTTTCATTTTATTTTTTCTAACAACAATAATATACTGCAATTTTAAGCGGGCTGTTGTTATTTCTGTACAATTTGATATTGTCTTTGTGTAAATGGAAACTATTGCCAAAAAACGAAGCCCTTTTGCGTATCCGCAAAAGGGCTTTTTAGTAAACCAACTAACTCAAATATTTGATAGTACCCTATCACAATGCCGAATCATTGTCGGGAGTGGTAATGTATTTATCAATATATTTAAAGTTACTTATAATACAATTTATTTAGCTTGAAGTTTATATAGTTCACACCCTACTCTGTACCAATGGAAATAAATTCTGTGTAGCTGTTAAATTCACTACATACTGATTACTAGTAATTAACGTATAATATTTTAACTGTTTTAAGATTTTTTTAATACATTGTTGTAAACACTAAACCAATTGCAACAATGACGAGAACAACAAAGTATCTATTGCTGATGCTCCTAACCATTCTCATCGGCACTTATTTTTACATTACCTGTTGTAGCGAATGTGGAGCCACCGAAACAGAAGAACGGTTGTAACACTGAACTAAACAAACACTAATACTTAAAACAAGATAAAAATGGATTTTGAAAATATGAATATCTGGTGCTGGTTAATTCCTACTTTAGTCGGAATAATTTGCGGAATAGTTGGCTACCTGCTAGGTAAAGGTGGTGAAAAGATTATCGACAACTCGG
>CAZUIE010000038.1:13082-24627 GCA_964620945.1 uncultured Maribacter sp. | reverse complement strand
TAGATTATCCTCAAATTAAATTTTACTCATAGACTTTAGCGGGATAGTGTGGTTAAGCTTATTATTTGCCGATACAAAAATTGGAAAAAATATTTCCTAATAAATCATCCGTAGAAACGCTTCCGGTAATCTCGCCCAAATGGAAAAGTGCTTCGCGGATATCTATGGCCATCAAATCACTGGATAATTCCATATCCATCCCTTCCTTAACTCTTTGAATAGACTCCAAGGCTTTTAATAAAGCATCATAATGTCGGTTATTGGTTACTATGGTATCATTTTTACCTAAACTGCCTGCACTAGAGAGCGATAATAGTGTCTGCTTCAGCTCTTCGATACCTTTACCGTTCTTTGCCGAAATGAGCTGTAATTTAGAATATTTGTTTTGTAAATCACTTAAGCGAGCTTCATCTACTTCGTCTATCTTATTGGCGATCAGCAGCATATTCTTATCCTGATACTTTTCCTTTAGGGTATTGATTTCAGCCTCTTTGTTCTTTGCGGCCTCGAAAAGATAAATAACGAGCTGTGCTTGTTCTATTTTTTCAAAAGCTCGTGCGATACCAATTTGTTCAACTTTGTCACTGGTGTCTCGTAGTCCGGCCGTGTCGATAAACCTGAAATTAATACCTCCTATGGCTATTTGGTCCTCCACGGTATCCCGTGTGGTGCCCGGAATATCGCTTACAATGGCACGTTCTTCATTTAAAATAGCATTGAGCAGCGTAGATTTACCCACGTTGGGTTCCCCCACAATGGCAATTGGAATACCATTCTTAATAACATTACCAAGGGCGAAGGAATCTATCAGGTCTTTCAGTACTTTTGTGATTTTTTGTAAAAGTTGATTGAATTGTGTTCTATCCGCAAACTCCACGTCTTCCCCAGAAAAGTCCAGCTCTAGCTCTATTAACGAAGCAAAATTTAATAACTCTTGTCTCAGATCGTTAATTGTAGAGCTAAACCCACCGCGCATCTGTTGTATCGCTATTTGGTGCGCCGCCTCGCTATCGCTTGCAATAAGGTCGGCCACGGCTTCGGCCTGACTCAAATCCATCTTGCCATTTAAAAAAGCGCGCATGGTAAATTCTCCTGCTGCTGCCATGCGACATCCTTTTCTTAAAAACAACTGAATAATTTGTTGTTGGATATAAGAGGAGCCGTGACAGGAGATTTCTATAACATCTTCTCCCGTATAGGAGCGTGGATTTTTAAAGATAGAAACAAGGACTTCGTCTAGTAGTATGTCCCCATCTATAATATGCCCTAAATGTATGGTGTGACTTTTTTGCTCTTTTAGTTTCTTATGAGTAGTAACCGATTTAAAATGTTCTGAAACCAGGTGAATAGCATTAGCTCCTGATATTCTTATAACGGCAATGGCACCTGCTCCCGAGGGTGTTGCCAAGGCAATAATAGTGTCGTCTTGAATCATCTGGCAAAAGTAAATAATATTAACTTAGTACGCCTTTTCACTGTCACATTACAAGGCGTCGTATGTAGTAATAAATAAAGTACATTCGGACCGTTAATTAAAAATTTAAAACCATGAAAAACTTAAGGTATGCAGCAACGATACTCCTATTAATTGGGATAACGTTTAGTACCCATGCACAGGAATCTGCGTCGACGAAACCAGTAAAAGCTGCCTTGATGCAAAGGGAGGAAACGCTAAAGGCAGTTAAGAAAAAGGTAAACGACGCCGAAAAAAAAGCCAATAAAGAGAAGAAAAAAGCAAAAAAGACAGAAAAGGCGGCAAAGAAAAAAGAGCAGGAAGAAAAACTCAAAAAAGATATAGAGTCCATAGAAAGAGATATTGAAAAGTACAAAAACCAAATGGACAAATTAAGTGATAAGATGGAAAAGGGGAAGGCCAAAGGAAAATTAGCACCTATGGATATTGAAAAAATGAATGATAAAATTCGAAAATTGAATGCAAAGATGGCTAAGAGTCAGGGCAAGCTAGAAAAACTACATAAGAAATAAAACAGGCTGTTCAAAATTGGTTTTGTAACATTTTTCCTTTTTTCGCGTCATATAGGTAGTATTCATCTTTAAATCAATCGAAAAATGGAAATTATTAACCAAGATAGAGTTCTCAGAGAAGACCGAAATGTGTTGGTCATCGCACACTTAACTCAATATTTAGACTATATCACCGGGGTTGGAGGCCTTTTGGTGCCTTTAGCACTTTGGCTTACTATGAAGGATACGGTTATCGGTATGGACGAGCATGGGAAGTCTATTATTAATTTTCAATTGAGTCTTATATTATATGTGATTATAGGTATTCCGTCAATTCTTTTATTTGGATTGGGTATAATACTCCTCCTTTTGACAGCTATTCTGTCATTTGTTATGCCACTTGTAAATGCCGTAAGAGCCAGTAATGGAGAGTCGCCCAGTTATTTTGGAACAATACGATTTATAGCTTAAATAATATAGTAAACTTCGTCATCATTATGGTTTGGCACTGAGGACTTAGTACAACAATGCAACTTTAAGAAAGGCGTACAGGTTTTATGACTAATTCAGCAGCATAACCATCGTGTTAGTATTATCCTTTCAATCGAAAAATAAGAGTCTTAACCAAAAGGTAGGTGTTTTTAAAAAAATAAAAGGGAGCAAGTTTTGCTCCCTTTTTCGATATATTACTGTTGCTTTTATCCGTTTAGCATCACGGGCATTACAAGCATGGTTACACTTTCGCCTTCATCCAAACCATCTATCGGTGTAAGAATTCCAGCTCTGTTGGGTAGGCTCATTTCTAGGGAAACTTCATCACATCCAAGGTTGTTTAACATTTCTGTCAAAAACCGGGAATTAAATCCTATTTGCATATCATCCCCTTGGTAAGCACACGTCAAACGTTCCTCAGCCTTGTTTGAATAATCTAAATCTTCTGCTGAAATATTCAGTTCGGCCCCTGCAATTTTTAATCGTATTTGGTGGGTTGTTTTATTGGAGAATATAGAAACTCTTCGTACCGAGCTTAAAAACTGGTTACGCGCTATAGTTAGTTTGTTTGGGTTTTCTTTCGGAATTACAGCTTCATAGTTTGGGTATTTTCCATCGATCAGTCGGCAAATCAACTCCGTTTCATCAAACGTAAATTTAGCATTACTCTCATTGTATTCTATTAAAACATCCGACTCGCTACCTGCCAAAATTCCTTTTAATAGGGTCAGCGGTTTCTTTGGCATAATGAATTCTGCTACCTCGGATGCACTGACATCTGCCCGCCTATATTTGACCAGTTTGTGAGCATCTGTCGCTACAAACGTTAGATTTTCTGGGGAAAATTGAAAGAAAACGCCGCTCATAACGGGTCTTAGGTCATCGTTGCCTGCTGCGAAAATTGTTTTTGTAATAGCTGTTGCCAATATATCTCCTAAAATGGTGGTGGAGCTAGGGCTTGCAAGTTCCACAGCTTTTGGAAACTCTGCACCATCTGCGTACGCTAGTGCATATTTACCATGATTACTGCTTATTTCCACGGTATTATTATCGGTAACCATAAAGGTCAAGGGTTGCTCCGGAAAGGTTTTCAAAGTTTCCAATAATAAGCGTGCTGGAACCGCAATAATGCCTTCGTTATCCGAATCTACATTAAGCTCAGAACTCATAGTGGTTTCCAAGTCGGATGCCGATACCATAAGCTTGTCCTTTTTTAGGTCGAAAAGAAAATTATCCAAAATCGGTAGGGTGTTGCTATTATTAATAACACCCCCTAAAATTTGAAGTTGCTTTAACAAATAGGTGCTAGATACTATAAATTTCATTTTGGTCTACTTTGAGTTAGATCTCTCTAGATTATCAACATAAGGCTTCAATTTCAATAGAATCCTAGTAAAACAAAGATATTTGAATTGGGGTTTTATCGGAAACAAACTTATTAACACTAATCTAAACCAATTTTTCCCACTCAAAGACCGCAATACCAACTCACTCTGCTCGCTTGGGCTTTTCTTCTGGGGAGTTATTAACCGTTATCGGTTCGGAACATTCTTCAATTAAACCCGTTGACCACATAAAAGTGATTTTTTGGTGTGTATGGAATTAGCACTTGTTGCTGGCGTTTGTTTAGTCGAAAAAATCAATTATAATCGTATCTCTATATTCCAAGCCCAGTAAGGTAGACGCACCACCCACGGTGTTGAGGTTGCTTCGGTAGATGGCAAGTTCCAAATACCCCGATGAATTAAAAAGGGCCAACAAATCTCCATCGCTTTTTTGTTTGTCCGCTTTTCCATTGAAATCTACAATACCGCTGTAAGTACCGTGTATTTTTCTAATCTTTTTATTTCTTGCATGTAGTTCAAATTGTCGGTCTTTGCCGTAGCTATCAAAAAAGGATTTCTTTATGTTAGTTACTACGTTCCCGTAATTATCTATATATATTACGCTTCCAGTTATTTTCTTACCATCTTCGGCCATTCTTGGCGAAAATTCTCTTAAGGTTTTGAGTTCTGTATACGGCTTTCCAACAACCTCTAGTGTACCGCCTCTGGCGATATGACAGGCTACCCGAATAAAAACGCTCATTACAGGAAAAGAGCCTTGTATGCGTTCTGGAAGGTGAAGTTCAACCACTTTTTCAGGCTTCATTTCAGAGGTGATAAGACCAATGACACCTGTGTTCGCACTTACAAAAAAATGCCCATCTACCAATACGGCAATATGTTTGTTCTCTGGGGTCGCCTCCGAATCTACGCCAACAATATGTATGGAGCCTTTGGGAAAACTATGATAAGAGTTTTGTAGTATATAAGCACACTCTTGAATGTTAAAGGGGGAAATGCCATGGGAAATATCAACAATGGTTGCTTCTGGTAGTTCTGTATGAAT
Source organism: uncultured Maribacter sp. (assembly GCA_964620945.1). Lineage (GTDB taxonomy): Bacteria > Bacteroidota > Bacteroidia > Flavobacteriales > Flavobacteriaceae > Maribacter. The sequence continues at coordinate 19,779 of CAZUIE010000038.1, read as the reverse complement.
AGAGCCCTTAAGTACCCCAACAAAGTGGTCTTTAAGTCCAAAATCAGTCGTTAAGGTGATTATCGCCATACCGCAATGTTGATATGTTTTTGTTTATGTAAACCTATTTTTTACCTAAATTTGATGAACAAAATTACACAAAAAAAAAGCTGGGCGAAATTAAACCGAGCTTAGTTTAGACCTTACTAAAAATAACTATTTGAACGAACTGATTTTAGAACTTACCGAGATAAGTCCACGAGATTTCTTTGGACAACAAAACGAACATATTGACCTCTTAAAAAAGTATTTTCCTAAATTGAAAATTGTGGCAAGGGGTAATAAAATCAAAGCTTATGGTGACGATGTACTTCTAGAAGAATTCGAAAAGCGTTTTGGAATGCTGACCGACCATTTCGTCAAATACAATAAATTAGACGAGAATAGTATAGAGCGTGTTCTAATGGATACCGAGGAGACGAGTAAAAACCAATCTTCCGCGAAAAGCGGGGAAACTTTGGTACACGGCGTTAGTGGCCGGCTCATAAAAGCCCAGACTCCCAATCAGAGACGATTGGTCGATGCTTCTAAAAAAAATGATATGGTATTTGCCATAGGACCCGCTGGGACCGGTAAAACCTACACTGGCGTAGCCTTGGCCGTAAAGGCGCTTAAAGAGAAGCAGGTTCGTAAAATTATTCTAACCCGACCTGCTGTAGAAGCTGGTGAAAACTTGGGTTTTTTACCGGGTGATCTAAGGGAAAAGTTAGATCCTTATATGCAACCACTTTATGATGCCTTGCGAGACATGATTAGTCCTGAAAAGCTTACGCATTATATTGAAACTGGAATCATACAAGTAGCTCCAATGGCCTTTATGCGCGGGAGAACCTTGGATAATGCTTTTGTCATACTCGATGAGGCACAAAACACTACCCATGCACAAATGAAAATGTTTCTCACACGTATGGGAAAGAATGCTAAATTTTTGATTACAGGTGATCCAGGTCAGATAGACTTGCCACGCAGAACGATATCCGGACTTAAGGAAGCTTTATTGATTTTGCAGAACGTTCCAGGTATTGAAATGATTTATTTGGACGATAAAGATGTCATTAGACATAAGCTAGTGAAAAAGGTAATAGATGCCTACAAGACCATCGAACATCAAAATTAGATGCTTACATCTTGCTTAGATGTATAACGGCCAACGTAATTAATTTAGTTACAACAGTATGAATACGATTACAGATACCAATTTTAATTTTCCGGGGCAACTTAGCGTATACAAAGGCAAGGTTCGCGAAGTCTATTCGTTGGCGAACAATATTCTGGTCATGGTAGCTACGGACAGGCTTTCTGCTTTTGATGTGGTCATGCCAAAAGGTATACCTTACAAAGGTCAGATTTTGAATCAAATAGCAACAAAAATGATGGCCGATACGGCAGATATTGTTCCCAATTGGTTGACCGCTGTACCTGACCCAAATGTTGCCATTGGTCACGCCTGTGAACCTTTTAAAGTGGAAATGGTAATTAGAGGGTATATGAGCGGACATGCGGCACGCGAATATAAAGTCGGTAAAAGAATGCTCTGCGGTGTGCCAATGCCAGAAGGAATGAAGGAGAACGATAAATTTCCACGACCCATTATAACACCAGCCACCAAAGCCGAAATGGGCAATCACGACGAGGATATTTCAAAAGGTGATATTTTAAAACAAGGAATCGTATCCAAAGAAGATTATGAGATTTTGGAAAAATATACCTATGCCCTTTTTGCCAGGGGAACGGAAATTGCGGCTAAGAGAGGTTTGATTTTGGTTGATACCAAATATGAGTTTGGTAAAACAAAGGATGGTGAAATTGTCTTGATTGATGAAATTCATACCCCCGATTCTTCTCGTTATTTTTATGTCGATGGTTATGAAGAACGTCAAGAAAGGGGAGAGGAGCAGAAACAATTATCAAAAGAGTTTGTGCGACAATGGTTAATCTCTAATGGGTTTCAAGGTTTGGAAGGACAAACCGTTCCAGAAATGACCGATGAGTATATCACTTCCGTATCAGATCGATATATAGAACTCTACGAAAAAATTACAGGTGAAAAATTCTTAAAAGCAGATACCGAAAATATACAGGAGCGTATTGAGAAAAACGTGCTGGCTTTTTTGAAGGGATAATCGTTTAAAGACACTACTATTTTGTTAGATTTTAAGCTATCTATTGTTTCCAAATACACAAGATATCTTCTGATTTTAGATGAGGAAAATTACTCGTTAATAGCTCTTGTTACGGGTCGAAGCATATGTACCACTTTTAAGCCCGATAAAGACTTTTCAAGCCTTTTATAAGACTCCCGATTAGATTGGGCTTTTAACTTTAGGTTGATTCATATAGCGTAGTTTGAACACACCTTATGACTAGCGTTATATTTCTAAACTATGTTCAAGAGTTCTAGCAATCACTTAAAAATACGCCTACGGCAAGGCCACCTTCGGAAGTCTCCTTGTATTTGGAACTCATATCCTTTGCAGTTTCCCACATGGTCTCTACTACTTTGTCCAAGGGTACTTTTGCTTCTTTTGGGTCAGAGCCCAAAGCGAGTTCCGCAGCATTGATTGCCTTTATGGCGCCCATGGAATTGCGTTCTATACACGGAATCTGAACCAAACCTCCAATTGGGTCGCACGTTAGTCCCAAGTGATGTTCCATAGCTATTTCAGCCGCCATTAACACCTGCTCGGGTGTGCCGCCCAGCAATTCGGTCAGTGCTCCCGCTGCCATGGCAGAGGAAACACCAATTTCTGCCTGGCAACCTCCCATAGCTGCCGAAATTGTCGCTCCTTTCTTAAAAATACTGCCAATTTCCCCTGCTACTAAAAGAAATTGCTTGATGTGCTCAAAATTTCCTCCATGGTTTTCAATCACCATATAATACATCAACACTGATGGTATTACTCCAGCACTTCCATTTGTAGGGGCCGTAACCACTCTGCCAAGTGCCGCATTTACTTCGTTTACACTTAGTGCAAAACAACTTACCCATTGTAGTATTTGTCGAAACTTGACTTCCGTCTGTCTGATGGTCATCAGCCACTCTTCATGATTGCTATACGGTAAGTTCCCTTTTAAACCGTTATGTATGTTGTAAGCTCTTCGTTTCACGTTGAGTCCACCAGGAAGTTTTCCTTCGGTATGGCACCCGGTATACATGCATTCGAGCATGGTATCCCAAATACGCTTTATTTCAGTGTCTATTTGTTCATCGGTTCTAAGGGAACGCTCGTTTTCTAATACGATTTCCGAAATGCTTTTTTGTTCTTTTTCACAGAAGGCTAATAATTCTGCACCTTTTTGAACGGGAAATGGAAACGTTTTAAACGCATCTATTTTCTTCTTTGCATTTTTACGCTCCTCTACCACAACAAATCCGCCTCCAATAGAATAATAGGTCTTGGATTTTTTTTGACCGGATGTCAAACGGGCTTCAAACTTTAATCCGTTGGCATGAAAAGGCAGAAATTTACGGTGGAAGATGATATGGGTTGTGGGATCGAAAGTAATTTCCCTTTGGTTCCCTAATTTTAATAGCTTGTTGGTTTTTATATCTTCTACAAGCGGATGGATATCCTCAATAGGGGTATATTCAGGGTCGGCTCCAGATAGACCTAACATTACTGCATAATCGGTGGCATGGCCCTTGCCCGTAAGGGATAGCGAACCATACATATGTACTGTAACCGCTTCAATATCATTAAAATTTCCTTTGAGGCGTAATTCTGCAAGCCATCTCTCCGCGGCACGCCATGGCCCTAAGGTATGCGAACTAGATGGGCCAACGCCTATCTTAAGCATATCAAAAATACTGATACATTCAATTTGTAACATATTGGTCAATTTGTGTGGCTAATTTACATAGAAGTTTAGTGGTTTCTTCTAGCAAAATATTGATAATCCTAAAATATTAGTATCGATAACCTATTTGAAAACAAGTTGTAATGACATCCTGTCAGGTTACTGTCCCTTGGCATATTGTTTGTCAATTCAAAGTTGGTTAAAAGAAATTAGCACTAATAATTAAAACACATACAATGAGCAAAATTATAGGAATAGATTTGGGTACTACAAACTCCTGTGTCTCCGTAATGGAAGGTAACGAGCCAGTAGTAATTCCAAATGCAGAAGGGAAAAGAACAACACCATCCGTTATCGCTTTCGTAGAAGGGGGAGAAATTAAGGTTGGAGATCCTGCTAAAAGACAGGCGGTAACCAATCCAAACAACACCATTTACTCCATAAAGCGTTTTATGGGCAATAAGTATTCCGAGTCTAAAAAAGAAGCAGATCGAGTACCTTATAAAGTAGTTAAGGGAGATAACGATACACCAAGGGTGGATATTAACGGTCGTATGTACTCTCCACAAGAATTGTCTGCAATGATTCTTCAGAAAATGAAGAAAACTGCTGAGGATTATTTAGGACAAGATGTAACCCGAGCGGTGATTACGGTTCCTGCTTACTTTAACGATGCACAAAGACAAGCTACCAAGGAGGCTGGCGAAATCGCCGGTCTTACTGTAGAACGTATAATCAACGAACCTACCGCAGCATCTTTGGCGTACGGAATGGATAAAAAAGATACCGACCAAAAAATCGTTGTTTTCGATTTTGGTGGCGGTACACATGATGTTTCCATTTTGGAATTAGGAGATGGCGTTTTTGAGGTACTATCTACTGATGGTGACACGCATTTGGGTGGTGATGATGTAGATCAAAAAATAATTGATTGGTTGGCAGATGAGTTCAAGAAAGATGAAAGCATAGATTTACGTGAAGATGCTATGGCATTACAGCGTTTACGAGAAGCTGCGGAGAAAGCGAAAATAGAATTGTCTTCTTCTGCACAGACCGAAATCAACTTACCTTACGTTACGGCCACTGCCAGTGGACCAAAGCACTTGGTGCGTACGTTAACATTGGCAAACTTCAACAAGTTGATAGATGATTTGGTAAAAAGGACTATTGAGCCATGCCAGACTGCGTTAAAGGCTGCAGGTTTATCAAAAAGTGATATTGATCAGATAATCTTGGTAGGTGGTTCTACTAGGATTCCAGCGGTACAAGAAGCAGTTGAGAAATTCTTTGGCAAGAAGCCATCTAAAGGTGTGAATCCAGATGAGGTTGTTGCTGTAGGAGCTGCCATACAAGGAGGAGTATTAACTGGAGATGTTAAAGATGTGTTGTTGTTGGATGTAACACCGTTATCGCTAGGTATTGAGACCATGGGAAGTGTAATGACAAAGCTGATCGAGGCCAATACAACGATACCAACAAAAAAATCGCAAGTGTTTTCTACCGCAGCGGATAATCAGCCTTCGGTTGAAATACACGTGCTGCAGGGAGAACGCCCCATGGCAAACGATAATAAAACAATAGGACGGTTTCATTTAGACGGTATTCCACCTGCAAAAAGAGGTACACCGCAAATTGAAGTAACCTTTGATATTGATGCAAACGGAATCATTAAGGTTTCTGCAACGGACAAGGCAACCAACAAGTCGCAAGATATTCGTATCGAAGCTTCTTCAGGATTGACCGAGGAGGAAATCAAGAAAATGAAGGCCGAAGCAGAGGCAAATGCCGAGTCTGATAAAAAAGCTAAGGAAACTGCCGATAAGTTGAACGAAGCAGACGGTATGATTTTCCAAACGGAAAAACAATTGGAAGAGTTTGGCGATAAATTATCCGATGATAAGAAAAAACCTATTGAAGAGGCTTTAACGGAATTAAAAGCTGCATACGAGTCCAAGGATTTAGCGGTTATAACTCCAGCTTTGGACAAAATAAACGAAGCTTGGAAAGTTGCTTCCGAAGAAATGTATAAGGCTCAAGCCGAGGCACAACAAGGTGGTAGTGCTCCAGAAGGGGAACCTGCGCCAGATGCAACAGCTGAAGGTGATAATGTAGAAGACGTAGACTTCGAAGAAGTTAAGTAGACGACAGATTACATATCAGTAAAAAAAGGACCGGATTTATTCGGTCCTTTTTAGTTTGGCATCTATTTTGTTCTTGCGTTTTACAATAAAAAGTACCTTTGTAGCTATGTTATATCAATTTCCCCGTATTTTTCTATTCATTGTTTTTGTTTGTGCTGGTCAATCCCATGCGCAAGAAATTGAACTATTCACGCTAAATGATTTTGACCTTAACAACAAGGTAAAGACGTGTTTGGTGAGTACCAGTTACGGGAAGGAAGAGTATGATTTTGATAGGTTAGGGCGGTTGACCAAGGCGATTACAAGGTTTAACGATGCTGACTACGATTTGGTTTCGTACAGGTATTTAAATGGAGAACTTACGGAGAAGCGGTCTGAATCTTATCGGGATAATACCTTTGACCCAAGTACTTCCATAGCGCATTTATATACGTTGGACACGCTAGAGCACCGGAAAGTAACCGAAAAAATATTTTCATACCAAAATGAATTTTTGGAACAATACGTTTACGAATACGATGAGAATGGGGATTTGGTTAAAATTACCCGATTAAATGATGAAGGCATAGATGAAACTTTAGTGGAGTATAAGAAGTATAAAGGTGAGTATACCATTACCTATCTTATGAATGATGTGCCATTGAAATCAATCCGTACGTCTACAATTAAGAAAAAAAATGGAGATGTACAGGAAGTAGTATTGATCAAAGAATTTTTAA
>CAZUIE010000038.1:0-12982 GCA_964620945.1 uncultured Maribacter sp. | reverse complement strand
ATTAAGAAAAAAAATGGAGATGTACAGGAAGTAGTATTGATCAAAGAATTTTTAAGAGGAGAAGAAAACAAGGCTTTTGAAGAGGTATTTGATGCTGCTGGCAAACTAATCGCGAAGCAAGAATTTGAGTATGCGGAGCAGGATAACACGTTTATGCCCACCATACGGACCACCTACAGTTATGACGAAAAGAATATGTTAGTGGAAGAAGTGATAAAAGGACTAAATACAGTAGAGAAAAAAAGTTACATCTATCAGTATGACGATAAGGAAGACGGTAATTGGGTGAAACAGATTATTACTCCAGAAAATTCTTATGTTACGCGTAAGATTACGTATTACGAAGAAGAACCTGTAAAAGAGTAATGTGCTTTATTGTTTCAATTATACAATCCTTTGAAATTTGTGGTCTTTAGTGTTGGCCATTCTTCGCTCAGAATTCCGTAGCAGCAAGAACTTCTTCTGAATCCATTTTTAACAATCATATTTTCTCTAAGAATCCCTTCTAGATATGCGCCTAATTTTTCAACGGCCTTTTTGGATGCTATGTTTCTTTCATCAATACGAAATTCTACTTTTTTGAATTTTAAGGTTTCAAAAGCATGGGTGAGCATCAAGAATTTGATTTGCTGATTAAGGCCTGTGCCTTGTACGACAGGAGAAATCCATGTCCATCCGATATGTAGCACTTTGTTTATCCTATCTATATTGCCGAATCGGGTACAGCCTATGATTTCATTGGTTTCTTGATTATAAATTACGAACGGTATGGATTTATGAACAGCCGCTTCGTCCAAGGCAACCTTAATATAGTTTTTCAACTTTTCAGTTGACGAGACATCACTTGTTCCGTATCGGTATAAGTCCACTTGTTGTGCAATAGGCCAAAGAAGTGTCCAGTGCTCCGTTTGTAATGGTAGTAGTTTTACTTTGGAATTTTCTAGAATGTTTTTCATGGACGTTGGACCAAGGAATTAATAATATCTTTTTTTACTTCATGTCCGCCAGTAAATCGAATCTCTTTCGCCTTTCCTTTAAATAATACCATTGTTTTTTCTCCTTCCTCTAGCATCCTTTTTGGCGTAAGATAGGCATCATTATTCCCAATGATTGTAATGATTTCTGTTTTATTTGCGACTAAATGTTCAAAATTCTCGGGGCCAAGTTCCTTGGGCAGGCCACCAGCATAAAGTATCAGTTTACTGCACTGTATTTTATCTTGTGCTACCCATCGGGTTGCAATGGATACGCCTTGTGAGAAGCCGAATACAATCAGATTACAGTGCTCGGGAATCGATTCTGCATTTAGTACGGCATCTATATATTGAAAAAGGTTTTGAGTTTCTTGTTGCGTATCCTCTTTCGTAAGCCAACTAGCACCCACATGACGGTAGGTATCGTTTAAGTAGTATTTAGAAGGAGCTTGCGGTGCAATTATATAGTTTTCTTCAGCATTTAGCTCGGTAAAATATTTTATAAAATAGCGACTTAAATAGCCAATACCGTGAAACACTACCCAAACGTTTTTGGTTTTGGCAGTCAATTGATTGAGGGTCGTGTAGGTATTTTTGGCTGCGTATGTTACTGTTTTAGTCGTACTATTCATTAGATTATAACAGGTTCATTGTATTTGTATTCCTTAATTTTACAAAAAAAAGATGAACGATCACAAGGAAAAAATTTTAAATATATGTAACGCATCTTCAAAGAATACGCTTATGGAGACCTTGGAGATAGAATATATAGATGTGGGTCAGGATTTTTTAGTAGGTAAAATGCCTGTAAATCCACGTGTGCATCAACCAGACGGAGTTTTACATGGTGGAGCTATGGTTGCCCTTGCCGAAAGTGTTGGGAGTGCTGCCTCCTATATTTTTCTAGATGCACAACAATTTATCGTAAGAGGTATAGAAATATCTGCGAATCATGTAAAAAGTATAGTTTCTGGTTATGTGTTCGCAAAGGCTACCTTCATTCATAAAGGCAGGACCACGCAAGTATGGGACATAAAGATTACCGATGAAGCCGACCAATTGATATCGGTATGTAAATTAACAACTATCGCATTACCAAGAAAATAGTATGGGTGCCGAACTAATGGCCAGAGCCAAAACTCATTTGGAAAAAGAGTTACCCTTTGTGTTGTATAGAAAACCTGAGCAAAACATACTAAATGCAATTTTTCAGTACGATAACAGCTTAAATGAAGTGGTAGATTACACAGAACGGGGTTTTGTGTTCGCACCGTTTTTAGACATTAAAAATCCGGTGCTACTAAAAGCTGATGAGGTTTGTAAAGCCGCACTAGACGTTGTAAGGAATGAAAAGGTGCACTTCATACATCAGACCCTAGGTAATTCCGATGAAAAGGAGCGATATAGTAACTTGATAGAAAAGGCGATATCAGAAATACACGCTGGTAATTGCAAAAAAATAGTACTCTCCAGAACTATTAAAGTTTCGCTTACGAAGCCTATTTTAAAAATCTTTCAGGAGCTTTTGAACTCATACACCAATGCTTTTTGTTATCTCTGGTATCATCCAAAAGTGGGTTTATGGCTAGGAGCAACACCAGAAATTTTGGTAAAGGCTAGAGGTCAACAGTTTATAACAATGTCTTTGGCTGGAACACAGAATAAAGAGACAGGAAAGGAACATCCCAATTGGTCTGCAAAAGAAATAGAGGAGCAGCAATTGGTTACGGACTATATTGCGGAAGTTTTGGCTTCTAGGGCTACACAAATGAGTGTCGGTAACGTGGAAACTGTAAGTGCAGGTCATCTTTGGCATCTAAGGTCTAAAATAACAGGTAGGTTTTCCAAAGGTCAGTTCAAAAATCTACTCACTGCATTACATCCTACACCTGCGGTCTGTGGTTTGCCATTAGCCCATGCTAAACCCTTTATTTTGGAAAATGAGAAGTATCCACGAACGTATTACACCGGATTTTTAGGTGAACTGAACTTTATGGAAGAAAACCCAAGAAATAGAAATCGTAAAAATCAGGAAAATAGTGCCTACCGTTCCGTTGTACAGAGTTCCGAACTATATGTAAACCTTAGATGTATGCAAAAAATTAATGATTCGGTCATCATTTATGTAGGTGGAGGTATTACGGCAGATTCCGACCCTAATAATGAGTGGCTAGAAACCGAGAGTAAGGCACAGACTATGTTACAGTTGTTGGCTACTTAACTATATAAGAATTGGGTTAAGTAAGTTGCAGGTTGTATTTTTGTTGGGCATGAAATATTCTTCAATTCCCTTAGCGCAGACGGTTGTAGCTCAATGCAAGGAAAACGGTATTTCCAATATCGTAATTTCTCCGGGCTCTAGAAATGCTCCATTGACAATATCTTTTTCCGAGGACCCTTTTTTTAGTTGTTATAGTATTGTAGATGAGCGTTGTGCAGCTTTTTTTGCTTTAGGTATGGCACAAAATAGTAAAAAACCGGTAGCAGTGGTTTGTACGTCTGGCAGTGCGTTGTTAAACTATTATCCGGCAGTAACCGAGGCGTACTACAGTGAAATACCCTTAATAGTTATATCCGCCGATAGACCTTCTTATAAAATTGATGTAGGAGATGGACAAACCATTAGACAGGACCATGTGTTTCATAGGCATATTGGATACAGCGCTAACCTAAAACAAGATGTTTCACATGCTACCGACCGCATTCTGCGTTATAAAGCTGATTGGCTGAACAACAAAGAAGTCAACGCGCTACAGAAAGAAATCCAAAATTTTAATAATGCGGAACTCAATCGCGCCCTGTATACGGCGCAACAAGAATTTTTGCCTGTACATATAAACGTTCCTTTTGAAGAGCCCTTGTATGATTTTGTTAAGGAGCCAACAGTAATTTCTATTTCCGCTCCGGTACACCAGAACAAAGAAGGTACTATCGCTTTGGATACGTTTAAGACTATATGGAAAAACGCATCAAAAAAAATAGTTTTGGTTGGAGTAAATGACCCTGATTCGGTGGAACAAGCATTATTGGACAGGTTGGGAACCGACCCTTCTGTTTTGGTCTTAACGGAAACCACCTCTAATCTGCATCATCTGAATTTTTTTAGTAGTATTGACACCTTAGTAGCACCTATTGAGTTGTCCGAAAATAAAGTAGAACTATTTAAAGCGCTGCAGCCAGAGGTGTTACTTACTTTTGGCGGACTTATTGTATCGAAAAAAATTAAAGCCTTTTTGCGCCAGTATAGTCCAAAATACCATTGGCATGTAGGTGAAAAACGGGCAAACGACACCTTCTTTTGTTTAGATACCCATATAAAGTTGCCTATCAATACCGTTTTAAGGGGGTTTTATGAAGAAGATAGCGCACAGGAAGGTTTTTATTTCCCTTATTGGAACGATATAAAACAACACTATCGGCAGAAGAGAGAAGACTACTTGCAGCAGGTTCCGTTTTCCGATTTTACCGTGTTCAATACCGTTCTTGGTAGCATACCCGATGCATATCAGTTACAGTTGGCCAATAGTTCTACAATACGTTATGCACAATTGTTCAACATAAAAGAATCGGTTCAGGTTTTCTGCAATAGGGGCACCAGTGGTATAGATGGCAGTACTTCTACAGCAATCGGAGCATCAATTCATAACAAGAATCCAACGCTATTGATAACAGGTGATTTAAGTTTTTTCTACGACAGTAATGCCTTGTGGAACAATTATCTTAGAAAAGATTTTAGGATTATTCTTGTAAACAATAGCGGAGGCGGAATATTTAGAATTTTGCCAGGAAAAGAGGACTCAGAAAATTTCGAACGTTTTTTTGAAACCAAGCATAAATTACAGGCTACCGAACTTTGTAAAATGTTTGGATTCGACTATGGCAATGCCTATGACGAGGGTTCCTTGGAACAAGGATTATTAGCGTTTTTTGAAGTTTCCGAAATACCGCGATTACTTGAAATTCAAACCCCGAGATTATTAAATAATAAAATTTTGATGGATTACTTTCATTTTATATCTTAGAGCACTATTAACTATTAATTACAAACGCTAAAGATTATGAGTAAACGTGATGATTTAATCGAAAAGTACGCTGCGGACATTAAGGACAAGTTCGGAGAAAGTGCCGATATGGATTTGCTTACAAAAGTAACCGTAGGTTTAGGACCATCCATTTACAACTTGGATGCCTCTAAGGTTTCCGGTGGTGATGAAAAAGAATTAGAGACAGTTAAGAACAATTATCTAATAAAAAAATTAGGTATGGCCGATAGTCCAAAGCTAATGGATGCCATCAAAACCGTTATGGATAAATACGGTTCTTCTAATAAAAATAAGCATAGAGCAGTAGTATATTACATGCTGTGCAAGCACTTTGACAAGGCTTCTATCTATTAGTAAAAATGTATATAGTATTAAAAAGCTGTTTCTTAGGAAGCAGCTTTTTTGGTTATGAAAGATCTTGAGTCTTTAAAGCGTGGTCTTGCGGATTATAAAATGTAATTTTGTAAACATGATTGAGTTAGGTAAAAAAAATAAGTTAGAGATTCTAAGGGATACCAGTGTAGGTCTTTTTTTGGGCGATGAAGAAGGCAACGATGTGCTTTTGCCAAATAAGTATGTTCCTGAAGCCTATGAAATAGGCGATACCATCGAAGTATTTTGCTATTTGGATTATGATGAAAGGCCTATTGCCACCACTTTGGAACCCTATATCATGCTTGGGGAGTTTCGTTTGTTACAGGTAGCCGAGATCAACGAATTTGGGGCTTTTATGCAGTGGGGATTGGAAAAACATCTTTTGGTTCCGTTTAGGGAACAAAGGGAAAAAATGAAAGAAGGACAATGGTATGTTGTACATTGTTATTTAGACAGTCGCAGTGGTAGATTGGTCGCATCCAATAAATTGGACAAATTCTTAAGTAATGATTATTTGGAGTTTAGGGAATGGGACGAAGTAGATTTGGTTGTCACCAGACAAACGGACTTAGGATGGGAGGTAATTGTTAATGAGAAACATAAGGGTTTGGTGTACTTCAATGAAGTGTTTAAAACCATTAATATTGGTGATGTTTTACCAGGTTGCGTAAAGACGATTAGAAAGGACAACAAAATAGATATTTCCTTGCAGCCCCTAGGGACTAGGGTGCTGGAGCCGGCGGCAAATAAAATTTATAATGTGCTGAAAGAGCAAGGTGGATATTTGGGGTTACATGATAAATCTAGCCCTGATGAAATTAGGGATAGGATGCAAATGAGCAAGAAAACTTTTAAGAAAGGCTTAGGTACCCTGTACAAGGCAAGAAAAATTGAGCTGGAGGAAGATGGAGTTCGTTTGCTTGAGAATTAATTCCAGCTAGTTCATTCCACAAACGCTTGTATTTCAGTTTTGTGTGACCTTATTTATGCCTTTTTTGTTGGTGTAATACAGTAGAACGTTTATTTTTGTAACATTAGCACAAAATTTCAATTATAGTTTAATATTTTACTTACATTTAATAAGTTAAGCCTAAAAATACCCACAAATGCCGTTTATAGAAGAAAGTGATTTATTGGAACTTCATAAAGATGTTGATAAGGCCCAGATTATCAACGAACGCTTATTAGATCAGATTAAGTTTAAAAACAAGGAACTTAAACGAAGTAAATTTCAAAGAAATATTTTTGCCGGTATAACTGCGTTCTTTTTAATTGGCGGTTTGGCTATTGGTTCAATGGCAACCGGTTGGAGCATGGGTAACAACTACGAAAGACAAAATAATAATTTATTGGTTTCCATAGATAGTTTAGATGCGATTAAGACGCGCATAGATAATTTAAAGTTACAAAACGCTGAGTTAAGCCTTGTTAAGGAATTTTATTTGGCAAAAGAATTTTTGGAGAAGGAAAAAATTTATTCCGTACAGGTAAAATCCTTTGTAGATAATAATATAACCTTGGCTTCCGAAGCCCTTACAAATACACTTTTTGTAAAAACAAATCCTTTCTATTCTTATTCGCTAGGCAATTTTGAAACGCTTGCGGAAGCACAATTATTCAGAAAACAATTGGTAGACCTTGGTTTTGAGGATGCTTTCGTAGCATCGTATAGAGAAGGCAAACGACTTCAAATAGAAGACCCTTACTAGTGACTGCTTTTAAAGTTTGGCTAAATGCGGCCAGACCAAGAACACTTCCCTTGTCTGTTTCAGGAATTTTGGTTGGTACGGCTATGGCAAGTTCGTATGGAGAGATTAACTATATTATCTTTTTTCTAGCACTTTTAACTACAATAGGTTTTCAGGTTACCTCAAATTTTGCCAATGATTATGGTGACGGTGTTAAGGGCACGGACAACGATGACAGAATAGGACCTAAAAGGGCGTTGCAAAGCGGATTACTGTCTCGTAAGGCACTTAAAAAAGGGATTATTATTTCGGTTAGTATCAACCTAATTTTAGTACTGTGTCTTTTGGTCGTCTCTTTTGGGCGGGAATATCTTCATTGGGGTATTTTATTTTTATTCTTGGGAGGATTTAGTGTTTGGGCCGCAATAAAATATACGGTTGGTGACTCAGCTTACGGGTATAAGGGATTAGGTGATATTTTTGTTTTTCTTTTTTTTGGTTTGTTAGGAGTTCTTGGAAGTATGTTTTTGTATATAAAAACGATTCCTTTCGTTTCTGTATTACCAGCAATGAGTATTGGTTTATTAAGTGTTGGGGTACTTAACCTCAATAATTTAAGAGATGTAACTTCCGATAAGCTTGCGGGGAAAAATACCATGGTAGTGAAAATGGGTTTTGAAAACGGCAAACGATACCACACACTGCTACTAGTATTGTCGTTTGTTTGTATTTGTATTTTTCTTTTTTCCGATGTTGTGCATTTCTTTCAGTTCATTTGTCTTATTGCTTTTGTCCCAATTTTTATCCATTTGGGGTTCGTAATGAAAACTACGAGTCCTCAGCTGTTGGATCCAGAACTTAAAAAGTTAGCCTTGAGCACCTTCCTATTGGCCTTGTTGTTTTATTTTAGTTACGTTTATTTTTTGTAATTTTGAGTATCAACCATCTAAACCGTATAGAACTTTGGAGCAAGCTATTAAAATACTCATAGTTGAGGATAATGTCATCATTGCTGATGATATGCAGTCAATGTTAGAGGAGATTGGCTATGAAATAGTGGATAACGTAATCGTTTACGAACAAGCGATTGAGGTTTTAAAATCTAAGCAAGTAGATCTGGTGTTGATAGATATAATTCTGGCATCAGACAAAACTGGTATAGATTTAGGAAAGCACATCCGAGAAAATTATGATATACCTTTTATATTCGTAACATCAAACTCAGATCGTGCCACGGTAGAAAATGCCAAAACGGTAAAGCCAAACGGGTATTTGGTAAAACCTTTTGAACAGCAAGACTTATATACTTCAATTGAGATAGCACTGTCTAATTTTATTTATGGAAAAGAATCAGCAACCAAAGGCACGAATATAGGTAAAGAGAAGTCGGAGGATGATGTCGCAATGTCAAACTCCATACTTAAGGATTCTATATTTGTTAAGAAACAACATCTTTACTATCGGATTCAGTTTGGTGATATTCATTTTATTAAGGCGGATAACGTTTACTTAGAGGTGAATACGGCCGACAAGAAGTTTTTGGTTAGATCTCCTTTAAAAGACTATTTAGAGAAACTTCCTAAGAACAAATTTTACAGAGCTCATAAGTCCTATATTGTAAATGTAGATCATATTGATGCCATAAACTCTAAGGATATTATGATTAATAATACCCTTATACCAATCTCAAAGGATTTCAAGGAGTTTATAATTTCTGCAATGAACTCATAAATTAATATCTGTGAATCGTTTTTCTTTTTAAAATAATTCTGATTTTGATTTAAAGATGCTGCTATTATTTTGACTTTTTTGGCCATATGGATAATACCAATAGCCTATTTGAGTCTCGAGCGTACACAACAAAAAACAATACCTACACAACAAAATAGACTGCCTTAAAACTGATGGTTATATGTGTGTTATAAACGAAAACATTGGAACTGAAGTGTTAGGATAGCTTTGCATTAAAAATTTTAAGTAGTTGTTTTATAATGTGTTACGTTTATTTTATAAGTTGTCTTTATGGAATCTTAGTTCGTAATTATGATAATATGATGTGTCTACAGATGTTGTAGTGAACTAGAAAATATGAAGCGGAACTTTTTGTGCGCTACGGTTCACAACAAAAATGTAACCAAATAAAGGAATATCCTTATGTTTGATGTAGTAGAGTGCAGAATATGAAAGGAGTAGTTTATTTGAGGACAGCAGCAATACTATGTGCTTTTCTTATGAGCAGTGTTTTACGCTCTCAAGAGATTGCATCTCAGGAGCGCGACTTTTTTAAAGAGTTTAAAGAGCTTGAAGGAGGGGAGGAACGTGCCAAATTTTTTTTTGATACCCAAAATCGGTATGCAAAAAATTCTGCCTATGATTGGTTGGATTCCGTTAATGTATATCTCAATTCTTCTCAGAAAATCAATGACTCTTCGGCTGTTGTCGATTATCAACTTATCCAGTCCCAGATATATTATGATTTAGGAGATTACGAGAAAAGCCTGGCAATTACCAAAAGTCTATATGATGAATTAGATCGTTTTGAATTGCCTACAAAGACCATCATATTAGAATTGATGGATACCAATTATTCCAAACTTGAGCTATATGAAAGACAATTTGAAATCCGTAGTGACAAACGAGAACTAGGTCTTACGGAAAATATCATGTTTTATGATATTTATTCCAATTTAGGACAATATCGCAAAGCTATGAAGGATTACATAGCGGAACAGAAAAGCTTAATAGATGAAGGTGATTTTTATGCAAAGGCGGTCTATAACAATAACGTGGGAAATTATCTTAGGTTGGACAAGTCTGTCCCGACGGCGTTAACGTATTTCAAAAAGGCGAATGCTTTTATGGATGTTTATTTTAATGATATTCTTGAGAATAGAACAGAACAAGAGCTTGTTGCGGCTCATGTTTTAAAAGGAAAGATTGTTGGGAATATTGGAAAGTGCCATGTTCTGGATAAGGATTACGAAAAGGCTATTCCATTTCTAGAGGAGAGTGTGAAGACTTTAAATGATTACAATAAAGGTAAATTCTCTTCTGATCTTATCGAGAATAGTTTGGAATTGGTAGAGTGTTATTTGCAATTAAAAGATTACAATAAAGTTACAAATTATCTTAGTCAAATAGATGAACCCAAAAAGGCAAGCAATGTAATTAAAAAGAATAGAATTTCTGCGGCGCTTTATGATAGAACAGGAGATTATAAAACAGCTAATGAGTATTTAAAACGCAATGTTCGTATCAGGGACTCTATTGATGAAAACCAATCTAAAATTATAAATCAGCAGCTTACCGCGGTACTCAATCAAAATTTAGAGAATTCCAGAAGCATGTTGGAAAAGCAAAAATTGGCTTTGGAGAAATCTCGAATAGATATTATTGAAAAGGACAAGAGCATTAGTTTAGTGTTTATTTCATTAGTGTTCACGCTTCTTGGTTTTGCTGGCTTGGTGTACGCGTATTTAAAAAGTATAAAAAACCAACGGCTTATTGCCGAACAAAAGCATATTATAGAAAATTCTTTGGTAGAGAAAGATTCTTTGCTAAAGGAGATTCATCATCGGGTAAAAAATAACCTGCAGATGGTTTCCAGCTTACTTAGTTTACAGACTAAAAATACACGGAGCAAGGCTGCTATAGCTGCATTGGAAGAAGGGAAGAGTAGGGTTAAGGCCATGGCTTTGATACATCAAAAACTTTATCAAAATGATGACCTATCGGTAATAGAAATGCAGGGATATATAGAAAGTCTAATCAATAGTGTACAATCCGTTTATAAAAAGGGTGGTCATAATATCAATATTACGATTGATGCAGAAGGGGTGGAGCTTGATATAGATCGAGCAATTCCTTTTGGTTTGATTTTGAATGAGTTAGTTTCCAATTCCTTTAAATACGCCTTTCCCAACGACGAAGATGATGGAAAAATATATATCCATCTACGCAAAATAAACGGACAGGAAGGATTTTTTGAATATACCGATAACGGCGTTGGACTTCCGGAAGATACAGAGGAAAGAGCTAATTCGTCTATGGGAATACGTTTAATGAATAGACTTGCAAACCAGCTGCAAACCAACTTGAATACGGATAAAACATCCGACGGTGTGCGCTTTTGGTTTAACTTCAAATAAATCTTAGCGTACGTTGCTTTTTAAGACAATCTTATGTAGCAGCTTAGGAAAAAAGCGCTTCAGGTAGACCGCAAAGGTTTCTTTTCCGCCAATATAAGCCTCAAACTTTTTTCTTTCCATTGCGCGAATAATTTGTTTTGCACAGCTTGCTACCGGTAAGCCTTTAGCGGTAGCGTGATCCTGTTTTTCTTGTGGACTTCCATCAGCGGTCAATGCATTTTTAGCAACATTGGTTTGAATAAATCCAGGGCAGATAAGTGTCACGTTGATATTGTCTTTTTCATGTTCCATGCGCAACACATCAAAAAAGCCATGGAGTGCGTGTTTTGCCCCGCAATACCCAGAGCGATAGGGCGATCCAAATTTCCCCATTAAACTAGTTACCGTTACAAAATGCCCTTTTTTTTCTGCGATAAAATGAGGTAGTAATGATTTTGTCAACTGTATTGTTCCCAGATAGTTAACATCTATCATCGTTTTAAATACTTCAAATTTGGTATCTGCTAGTAATGAACGTTGGCTAATCCCTCCATTATTTATAAGAATATCTATTTTACCATGTATTGCAATTGCTTGCTCAGTACGTTTTGGAAGTGATTCAAAATCGGAAAGATCTAGGGGTACGATAGCTATTTTTTCAGGGAATGTACAATTGGATTTTACGGTTTCCAGTGCATCTTTCCTTCTTGCAGATAATATAAGTATATTCCCTTGTTTACCAAGCTCATAAGCCAAGGCCTCACCAATACCTGAAGATGCTCCCGTAATCCATATAATTTTTTCCTTCATCTGATGAATCTATTTCATTTAAACACTAAAAATATACCTAAATTTATACGGTTGTATGAAAGCAAGCTATAAAAAGTACATATTAAAGTTTAAGAATCCTAGTGGCACCTCTCGTGGCGTACTTAGAACCAAGGAAACTTGGTTTTTGATTTTAGAAGAAAATGGTAATTTCGGAATTGGGGAATGCGGAATTTTTAGAGGTTTAAGCAGTGATGATGTGCCAAATTATGAGGAACAATTAAAGTGGTTGACTTCAAATATTAACCAAGAAACCGATGCCCTACTTCAGGCTTTGCAAAAATACCCCAGCATACAATTTGGTTTGGAGCAGGCGCTGTTGTCCTTGGCTTCCGAAAACCCTTTTCAGCTTTTTCCTTCAGCGTTTACGGCATCCGAACGGCCTATTGAAATAAATGGTCTGGTATGGATGGGTGATATAGAATTTATGAAGAATCAAATACAGCAAAAACTGGAGCAAGGTTTTAGGTGTATTAAAATGAAGATTGGGGCTATTGATTTTGCCGCCGAGGTAGATTTATTGGCGGCTATCAGAAAAAACTTCAATGCTGCTAAAATTGAGCTGCGGGTAGATGCCAATGGTGCATTTTCTCCCAGCAAAGCTTTGGAAAAGCTACGGGTATTATCGCAGTTGGATATACATTCCATTGAGCAACCCATAAAACAGGGGCAATGGCCAGAGATGAGAATTTTGTGTGAGCAAACACCATTGCCCATAGCTTTGGATGAGGAACTCATTGGTGTTTACGAGGTAGAAGAAAAACGGGAGCTATTACAAAAAATCGGTCCACAATACATTATTCTTAAGCCTAGTTTGGTAGGTGGTTTTAGGGGTAGTGAAGAATGGATAGCTATTGCAGAGGAGTATGGAATTGGTTGGTGGGTCACCAGCGCTTTGGAAAGCAACGTAGGTTTGAATGCCATTTCACAATGGACAGCAACCTTGG
>CAZUIE010000037.1:22223-24870 GCA_964620945.1 uncultured Maribacter sp. | reverse complement strand
CGTAGAAAGCGTTACAGTAGAAGCGGACGATAATTTGATAGATGTTCTAAAGTTCGATGTCTCGGATGGCACCCTATTTATTTCTTCTTTTTATAATATTACGTCTAAAAAGAAACTAAATATTACAGTGTATTATACAGAACTGGAAGCCTTAACCATTGGCAATGGCTTAGTTACCATGAAGGATGTTATTACAGCGGATAACTTTAAATTGAAAACTTCTGGTGCAGCTAGGGTGGTTTTAAATGCCTCCGCTGACGTTATCAACATTAATATGGAAGAAAATAGTTCAGGAGATTTCAACGTAGCTAGTGACTCCTTAAACCTAATATTTAAGGATAGAATAGATGCAAAAGTGTATGCAACTGGACAAAGCAATACTTTGTTTATGTACAAAAACGCATCAGTTAAAATGGAGGGGAACACGGAGTTGTTCACCGTAAAATTATATGGGAATAGTACTTTAAAGGCCGAAGAGTTTAAGTCCGATATTATACGGATATCCTCAGAGGATTCACCGGATGCCAGAGTATTTGCAGTTGATGAATTTGAACTTTCGTCCAAAGGTGCCTCAAAGACCAGTTTGTATGGGAACCCAAGGATTACTATGCTAGAATTTCTGGATACCTCCCAGCTGCACAAAGAAAATAACTGACAATCAAAAGCAACTAACTTGTTTAGGATGTTATCTTATGTTGCAATTGGTGCGGACATGCAATGATCAGGAATACCAAACCCTTCTACTAAACTATTCAGGTGAGGTCTAAGTTCCGTGCACAAGCGTTCTTGGCGCTGTCTTATCGCCTTTGATTTTGTGCTGCCAATATATCCTTGTTCCAAATACCACGAGGCATCTTTCCTAATTTCGGACAGGGCATATAAACTACCTAGTTTTCTGAATAATTCCCGATTTTTTTCGTCTGCTATTGTTTCTGTAAATGTAAGGTAAGTAGCGTAGGCTAACTCAACACTATATGCTTTTCCCAATGCCAACAAATGGGTCTGCACTTTGAGAAAGGCTTGGTAGGAAGGTACTCCTTTCTTGATATAATTCCTGATACGCATAGCCAAAGTATAGGTGAGTCTCCTAGTTCTATAATCGAAAGCGTGCTTGTGAAATTTTGGGTTGTATAAATGATTTTTGTCCGTTTTGTTAGCGTAGATGGGATTCACCGTAGCAAGTTTATCGCTCAACTGTTGACTTAATAACTTAAGTACCGTGGTAAAACCGGCGCTGTTAAATTCCGCTTTAAAATCAGATAATACGCCTTTAGCTGCTAAGAGAAGTAAGACATTGTTATCGCCTTCAAAAGTAGTAAAAATATCGACATCGCCCTTTAGGTCCGCAATTCTGTTTTCTAACAGGTATCCTTTACCACCGCAGGCCTCCCTTGCTTCTTGTATGCTGCTGTTGGCATACCAGGTAATCATTGCTTTTAATCCGGCCACTTGCGTTTCTACCTTACGCTTGTCCGGTTGGGTGTCATCACAATAGATTTCCATCATCTTATCTAGAGTAACATGATATACATAGGCACTTGCCACCAAAGGAGTAAGTCGTAATTGATGGCTAGGGTAATCCATCAACAAGTCTTCTTGCACTTTTACACTATCATTGAACTGCCTTCTTTTTAATGCATGCTTAATAGCTATGGTCAGGGCCATTTTAGCACCACCAAGACTAGCCCTGGCAACACAGATGCGCCCTCCTACCAACGTGCCCAACATAGTGAAAAATCGTTTGTTTGGATTTTTGATGTCAGATTCATAGGTGCCATCCTTTGTTACGTTACCATATTTGTTCAAAAGATTTTCCCGGGGTACGCTTACCTGATGAAACCAAATCTTTCCATTATCTACGCCATTTAGTCCCAGCTTATAACCATTATCTTCAATTCTAACACCCGGTAATGTATCATGGTTCTTATCTCTTATGGGAACTAATATAGCATGTACTCCTTCATTTTTGCCGTTCACGATCAATTGTGCAAAAACTGATGCCATGGTAGCATGCAAGGCATTTCCTATATATTCTTTGTTGTCGTTTTTTCCTGGCGTGTGTATGATTAGACTATCTGTTGCCTTATTATAGGTCGCCGTAGTTTTTATACCTCTTACATTTGATCCATGACCGGTTTCCGTCATAGCGAAACACCCTAGCAACTCCGCTTTCCCCGTCTGTGACAAATAGGCGTCATGGTGCTTTTTGGTGCCCAGTTTTTGTATGCTGCCGCCAAATAGTCCAAATTGGACTCCGAATTTAATGGTTAGACTGCCATCTGCATACATCATGTTTTCAAAAATGGTTGCATAGCCTTCCATGTCTCCCGTTCCTCCATAGGGTTCGGAAAAAGCCATGGCACCGTAACCTTTTTCGGCTAAGTGTTTTACTTGTTCTAAAACGGTAGATCTGAATTTCTCTTTATTTCTGTGAATCTGCCACTTAAAAATGGGGTGAGCCAAAGCCGCTCTAAAATTGTCTACCACCTTTGCGTTATTACCTTTTAAGATTTCATCAATTTCTGATGCATTATAATAATCAGAGGAAATTTCGTGTTGTACGGCTACATCAAAAAGATGATTATAGTGGTTAGGCTGTATACCAAGATTAATTTCTATATGCTTTAGACTATCATTGAAAGGACAG
>CAZUIE010000037.1:4670-22123 GCA_964620945.1 uncultured Maribacter sp. | reverse complement strand
AGGCTGTATACCAAGATTAATTTCTATATGCTTTAGACTATCATTGAAAGGACAGGTTTCATAATAATGGCAAACTACATTCTTGCTGAATGTTGTCAACGGATAGGTCTCACTCTCTATCAACTGGACCCTTGAACTGGAAATAGTTTGTTTCCAGTGTTTAAAGGTTTCGTCCTTAGGAGGTTTTGTAACACGCAACCAAGAGTTCAGGGTGTCTTGTTCATTTGCCGTTAAACTGTCGTCGCTACTAATCGCTTTTTCTACTACATTAATTTCTGAGGCGGAGATAAGGTCATCTGACCAGATTACATAAAAGAAAGGAATGTACTGAAGGATTCCAGAGGTGTATTGGTTCTTTTTCATGGTATGAAATTACAAATTTCTACATCAAATCATTCTAAATAAACCTAGTGTTACTTGAAAAAACTTCTTTACGGTTTACGTATCTTTGTTAGTGTATGAACGAGTATTTAGACCCCTCGGCAGAGGGTTTTTCCGAAGCGGAACTAGACATTGAAAAGGCCTTAAGGCCAGTTAATTTCGACGATTTTACAGGGCAGGAACAAGTTTTGGAAAATCTGAAAATATTTGTGGCTGCGGCAAACCAGCGCGGTGAGGCCTTAGATCATACCTTGTTCCACGGTCCTCCAGGTTTGGGGAAGACCACTTTGGCCAATATCTTGGCCAATGAATTAGGGGTGGGTATTAAAATTACCTCTGGGCCTGTTTTGGATAAACCCGGGGATTTGGCAGGGCTCTTGACCAACCTAGATGAACGCGACGTGCTCTTTATTGATGAAATACATCGGTTAAGTCCTATTGTTGAGGAGTATTTGTACTCTGCCATGGAAGATTATCGCATTGATATTATGATTGAGAGTGGTCCCAATGCGAGATCGGTTCAGATTAATTTGAGTCCCTTTACGCTTATTGGAGCTACCACCCGCTCCGGATTGTTAACAGCACCCATGCGCGCCCGTTTTGGTATTCAAAGTCGATTACAATACTACTCCACTGAATTATTGTCTACAATTGTGGAGCGAAGTGCAGAAATCCTAAAAGTTCCCATTACCCAAGATGCTGCTATTGAGATTGCAGGCCGGAGTAGAGGAACGCCAAGAATATGCAATTCCTTGTTAAGACGTGTTCGAGATTTTGCTCAAATCAAAGGAAACGGAAACATAGATATGGAAATATCCAAGTTTAGTTTAAAGGCACTTAATGTGGATGCCCATGGGTTGGACGAAATGGACAACAAAATATTAATGACGATTATAGATAAGTTTAAAGGTGGGCCTGTAGGGTTAACTACATTGGCAACAGCGGTATCCGAAAGTTCGGAAACTATAGAGGAAGTTTACGAACCTTTTTTGATACAACAAGGGTTTATAATGAGAACACCCCGCGGACGGGAAGTCACAGAGTTAGCATATAGACATCTAGGTAGAATAAAAAACAATATACAAGGCGGTCTATTTTAATGAAAAAACTTCCCTTGGTTTCCCGAATGCATGTATTTAAGAATAGGAAACAAATCCTAAAAAACCCTATACCCTTTCATCATGATAATTTTAATCGGTTGGGTGATATTTTTGAGGTAGAGGTCGGTTTTAAAAAGCGGATTGTATTTACACGCCATGCCCAATTCATAAAACAGGTACTTCAAACAGAACAAAAAAAGTATCAAAAATCATCCTTGCAAACAGAGGACTTGGCAAAGTACATTGGCAAAGGTTTGTTGACGTCTAACGGAGAGCATTGGCGAAAACACCGCCGCATGGTACAGCCAGCTTTTCATAAAAAAAAATTGAAGGGGCTTTTACATATTATGCAAAGGTCTATTAGAAGTGAACTATCCCGAATTCGCCCTAACGAATTGCAGGATGTGTATCCCTTAATGGGAGATTTGGCGTTTCAAGTAGTGGCAACTTCCTTGTTCAGTAGGAATGATATACAACAACAAATGTCCGATTTAAAGGATATTACCGAGGCGAACCAACGCATGTTGATTAAGGAAATGCGGCAGCCTTATCTAAACTGGTGGTACACCCTTTCCGGTAAAATAAACCAGCACTTGACCCTTTCCAAAAAAGCAAGGAGAATTTTGAGCGGAATAATAGCGGAACGTGTCCAAGAAAATACAGATAAGGACGATTTAATGGATATGCTTTTAAGCTCCCGTTATGAAGATGGTGGTGCTATGACAGAAGAGCAATTGATAGACGAAGTTCTTATACTGTTCGCCGCAGGTCATGAAACTAGCGCAAATGCCCTAGGATTTACCTTGTATTTGCTCTCCAAAAATCCAGAGGTGCAGGAAAAGGCATATCGAGAAATTTCTAGGATAGATTGGGAAAAGGACTTGGAAATGGAAGATATTAGAAACCTCGGCTATGTAAAGCAATGTGTGGAAGAGGCCATGCGCTTATACCCTCCAGCGTACTATATAGATAGGGAATCCATAACAGAGGACGAGATTGATGGGTATAAAATTCCGAAAAATACCATGTTACTATTGGCCATGTATGAACTGCATCGGGACGAACGTTTTTGGGATGCGCCTGAAGATTATGTTCCTGAACGATTTGACCCTAGTAATAAGAAAGATTTTTCCGATTATTATTTTCCTTTTGGCGCAGGGCCACGTATGTGCGTAGGCAATAATTTTGCAATGCAGGAGATGATACTTACGGTTGCAGAAATCCTTAACAAATATACTTTGGAGCCAGATTTTGACGCGATACAGATAGATCCGCTCATTTCTTTAAAACCGGTAGCCGTTAATATTCACTTTAAACTTCGATGAATCGGTCAAAGACATCAGAAATGATAAAGGCCGAGGCCAAGCGTCTTGGGTTTCTATCGTGCGGTATCTCTAAAGCAGCTTTTTTAGAGGAAGATGCGCCGCGCTTAGAAAAATGGTTGAAGAAGAATATGCATGGGGAGATGGCTTATATGGAAAACCATTTTGATAAGCGTTTAGATCCCAGGCTTCTGGTTGAAGGTTCCAAATCCATTATTTCGGTATTGCTGAATTACTATCCGGAAGAAAAACAGATAGACAACACCTATAAAATTTCCAAATATGCTTACGGTCACGACTACCATCACGTTATAAAATCCAAACTACGGAAGCTACAAGAGTTCATAACCCAAGAAATAGGCGAAGTAAATGGACGCGCTTTTGTAGATTCTGCACCGGTTTTGGATAAAGCTTGGGCAGCGAAAAGTGGATTGGGTTGGATAGGAAAACACAGTAATCTACTAACACAACAAGTAGGTTCTTTTTATTTTATTGCGGAATTAATAGTTGATTTGGACTTGGAATACGACACTCCTGTAACGGACCATTGTGGTACTTGTACTGCTTGTATAGATGCCTGCCCAACCGAGGCCATTGTAGAACCATACGTGGTAGATGGTAGCAAATGTATATCCTATGTTACCATAGAATTGAAGAACGAAATTCCAAATGAATTTCAAGGGCAATTTGATGACTGGGCCTTTGGCTGTGATGTATGCCAAGATGTATGTCCTTGGAATAAATTCTCTAAACCGCACAGCGAACCTTTGTTCAATCCGCACCCGGAGTTACTTTCCATGTCCAAAAAGGATTGGGAGGAAATAACCGAAGACGTATTCAAGAAAGTGTTTCAGAAGTCTGCGGTAAAGCGCACGAAATTTGCCGGTTTGCAAAGAAACATCAACTTTTTGAAGTAATAGGGAGCTACGCTATGGTTTTCGTAAACCGAATTAACTCCTTTTTTTAACGTTACGATTAAACAATTATTAAAAATACTATCTTGGAGTCCATTTTAAACTGAGAAATATGAATTTATAACCTAGCGTTATTGTCATATTGATACAAGTGAAGAACCAAACCAAACCAAAAGTAAAGAGAATGAAAATAGCTAAACCAAGTTTAAGTTTCTGGCAGATATTCAACATGAATGTCGGGTTTTTAGGTATCCAGTACAGTTTTGGATTGCAACAGACGGCAATCAACCCTATTTTTATATACTTAGGGGCTACAGAGGAAATGCTTCCGATTTTGAATATTGCTGGCCCAATTACGGGATTAATAGTTCAACCTATTATCGGAGCCATGTCAGATAAGACGTGGTCTCCTAAGTGGGGTAGACGAAAGCCGTATTTTCTAGTCGGTGCTATCATAGGTAGTTTGTGTTTATTCGCTTTTCCCACAAGTCCAGTGCTTTGGTTTGCTGTAGGTCTTTTATGGATTTTAGATGCTGGGAATAATATGGCGATGGAACCCTATAGGGCTTTTGTTGGGGATAAGCTACCTGAAAAACAGCTTAGCCTTGGATTTCAAATGCAAAGCCTTTTTGTTGGGGCCGGAATTTTGTTGGCAAACGGGTCTATAGTGCTTTTTCAATATCTTCTAGGAGATGAGTCTATTGAAGTTGCCGGAACCATTCCACAATGGTTGTATTATTCATTTTACATTGGAGGCGTACTTTCAGTAGCGACGATTCTATGGTCGGTATTAAAAACACCAGAAATTCCACCATCTGCCGAAGAACTTGCAGAAATCAATCATGATAAAGCCCAACCTATCGCAACAAGGATAGCAAAGCCATTTCTGGAAATTTCTAGCGCTATAAAAGAAATGCCGACGTTTATGTGGAAAATAGGAGCCGTATATCTATTTCAGTGGTATGCGCTATTTATTTATTGGCAGTACATCACCCCTCTATTTATGAAAACAATGGATTATGGTGTGTCTGAAGCCGCATCGCAGTCGGCTCAAATGAGTCTAACATATAATATTGTTACCATGGTCGTTGCTTTGGCGCTTGTTCCATTAACGTTAAAATTTGGAGGAAAAAGGGTATATGCTTTAAGTCTGGTTGGTACTGGTCTGGCGTTGTTCACTATCCCATTTATTAGTGACGCGCTTTTCGTACTTGTTCCAATGATATTGTTCGGTATTGGTTGGGCGGCCATGATGGGAATTCCTTACACTATGGTTTCAAAGGTGGTGCCTCAGGATAGGCGTGGTGTCTACATGGGTATCTTAAATATGATGATTGTTATACCTATGGGGATAGAAACCCTGACCTTTGGTCCCATATATAAATATCTGTTGGGTGGTAATGCGGTTAATGCCATACTATTTGCAGGTGCTTTTTTTATCATTGCGGCTATTTTGGCAATGCGGTTGAACGTTCCGAACAACAAAGGATAATTAAACTTATGGTTTGTAGGTCTAATTCAATTTCTTATATTTTTTAAAAATCAAAGGTCTTGCACTTTTAATAAGAATAGTGCCTAAATTTGTGTTTTAAAGTCACACTATGAGCAAACAAAAACAAAGAAGGGAAGCGTTGATATATCACGCCAAGCCTCAGCCAGGAAAAATAAAAATTGTGCCTACTAAACCATACGCCACGCAAAGAGATTTAGCTTTGGCATACTCACCTGGCGTTGCAGAACCTTGTTTGGAAATTGCAAAAAATATTGAAAATGTATACAAGTACACCGCTAAGGGAAATATAGTAGCGGTAATTTCTAACGGTACTGCCGTACTAGGTCTTGGAAATATTGGCCCTGAAGCTTCCAAACCCGTTATGGAAGGGAAAAGTCTGCTTTTTAAGATTTTTGCCGATATCGATGGTATTGATATAGAAGTCGATACTGAAGATGTAGACAAGTTTGTAGAAACCGTAAAAATGATAGCCCCTACGTTTGGAGGTATCAACCTAGAAGATATAAAGGCTCCTGAAGCTTTTGAGATAGAAAGACGGTTAAAAGAGGAATTGGATATTCCCGTAATGCATGATGACCAACACGGTACCGCCATTATTTCGGCGGCCGCTTTACTGAATGCCTTGGAACTTACCCATAAGAAGATGGAGGAGGTGCGGATTGTCATTAGCGGGGCAGGTGCTGCTGCTGTATCGTGCACGAGATTGTATAAAGCATTTGGTGCCCGTGCCGAGAATATAGTAATGCTGGACAGTAAAGGCGTGATCAGAAGCGACCGTGAAAGTTTGTCCAAAGAAAAACTGGAATTTGCCTCTGATAAGAAAATAGACACTTTAGAAGAGGCAATGGTTGATGCTGATGTTTTTGTAGGTCTATCCATTGCAGATATTGTTTCTCCAGAAATGTTACTTTCAATGGCAGATAATCCCATAGTTTTTGCCATGGCCAACCCGAATCCAGAAATAAAATATGATTTGGCCATTGCAACAAGAAAGGACATCATTATGGCCACAGGACGGTCCGACCATCCTAACCAGGTAAATAATGTACTTGGTTTTCCTTTTATATTCAGAGGTGCTTTGGATGTGCGTGCCAAATCCATCAACGAAGAAATGAAAATGGCAGCGGTTAAGGCACTGGCAGAATTAACCAAAGAACCTGTTCCCGAGCAAGTGAATATTGCATATGGAGAAACAAGATTAACATTTGGAAAAGAGTATATTATTCCCAAACCTTTTGATCAGCGACTAATTGCGAAAATACCGCCAGCAGTAGCTAAAGCAGCTATGGAGAGTGGCGTGGCAAAAGCACCGATAGAGGACTGGGATAAATATGAAGAAGAATTGTTACAGCGTTCCGGGAACGACAATAAAGTAGTGCGTTTACTGCATAGCCGTGCAAAATCCAATGCGAAACGCATCGTATTTGCCGAAGCAGATCATTTGGATGTTTTAAAAGCAGCTCAGATCGTTTATGAGGAGGGTATTGCACGGCCTATTCTATTAGGTCGCAAGGATATTATTCTCGAATTGAAGAAAGAATTGGAGTTCGATGCCGATATTCCTATTGTAGACCCATTGGATAAAGAATTTGACGAACGCCTAGCCAAGTATGCCGCTAAGTTTTGGGAGAGTCGAAGGCGCAGCGGCACTACCCTATATAGCGCAAAAATAAGAATGAAGGAGCGCAACTATTTTGGTGCCATGATGGTTTTAGAAGGTGATGCGGATGGAATGATTTCAGGGTATTCAAGGGCATATCCAACGGTAGTAAAACCTATTTTGGAAGTCATTGGAAGGGCTGCAAACGTAAAGAAGGTGTCTACGGTAAACATTATGATTACGGCTAGGGGACCCTTGTTTTTGGCGGATACTTCCATAAACATAGATCCTAATGCCGAAGAAATTGCAGAAATTGCCCAAATGACGGCAAATGTTGCCAGCACTTTCGGATTTGAACCGGTAATGGCATTGTTGAGCTATGCGAACTTTGGTTCTTCATCACATCCCAATGCAAAGAAAGTTCGAGAGGCGGTTAGAATACTGCATGAAAAAAATCCGGACTTAGTGGTTGATGGTGAAATACAAACAGATTTTGCCCTGAATAGAGAATTGTTGGAAAGTAAATTCCCATTTTCCAAGCTTGCAGGTAGGAAGGTGAATAGTTTAGTCTTCCCCAATTTGGAATCCGCCAATATCACCTACAAACTTCTAAAGGAACTAAACAAATCGGACTCTATTGGTCCAATTATGGTTGGCTTAAGAAAGTCGGTGCACATTATGCAATTGGGGGCTAGCGTAGATGAGATCGTGAATATGACCGCTGTTGCGGTTATCGATGCGCAAGAACGAGAAAAACGTAAGAAAGCAAAGTCTGCTCAATAGTTGTTAATGGATAGCGGGTAGGCAATAGTCAATAGTAATTAATAATAAGTGGACAAGCCGGTAACTTGCGATACAAAAAGAGCGGTTACAATTGCGAGTTAGACCTCACTCGGTAATGAATTTTGAAATCGCAAACTTGACACTTGAACTTGATTTTTGAATTTTTAGTACATGATTCATCACCTTAAAGGAAAATTAATAGAAAAAAACCCAACCCATGTCATTATCGAGTGTGGCGGAGTTGGGTATTTTGTGAATATATCGCTGCATACATTTTCCAAAATTCCGGATGGAGAGCTAATCAGCCTCTTTACTCATTTGCAGGTAAAGGAAGATTCCCATACCTTGTTCGGTTTTGCCGAGAAATCGGAACGTGAAATTTTCCGACTATTGCTGTCCGTTTCCGGAATAGGATCTAGCACGGCAAGAACCATGTTGTCCTCCTTGTCTCCCGCACAAATAAGAGATGCTATTGCTAATGGTGATGTGCCCGCTATTCAGTCTATAAAAGGAATTGGAGCTAAAACGGCACAAAGAGTAATTTTAGACCTCAGGGACAAGATTTTGAAAGTGTACGATATAGACGAACTTTCCACACCTTCAAACAATACAAATAAAGATGAAGCGTTATCTGCTTTAGAGGTTCTAGGATTCGCTAGACGACAGGCCGAAAAGGTAGTTGATAAGGTAATTTCCCAAGATACCTCGCTAAGCGTTGAGAACATCATAAAACTCGCGCTCAAAAATTTGTAATCAGTTTGAAATTAGGGGCAATCAATAATCTTAAAACATCTTTTAAGTATCTTTTTCTGGTCTTTTTTGTTTTATGCAGTGCAGAAGTAGCTATCGCACAGGAAACAGATGAGCAAGAAGTTGATTCTGTAAAAACTGGATTTGAACTAGGGCGCATCGTTCTGGAAAATCCGGAAAGCATAGTTTCTAAATATCTCTATGATGAAAAGTTAGACAGGTATGTCTACAATGAACAGATTGGGGATTTCAATATTGGATATCCAATTATCCTTACGCCAGAGCAGTATTACGACCTCATTAAAAAGGAGGGTATTAAGTCCTACTTCAAGGAAAAATCAGATGCGTATTCCGGTAAGAAGGAAGGAAGCGAAGAAGCAAGACGAAACTTACTGCCCAATTTCTATGTCAACAACGATTTTTTTGAATCCGTATTTGGAGGGAATACCATAGAGGTGATACCGCAAGGTTCCGTAGCTATGGATCTTGGTGTTATTTGGCAGAAAAACGATAATCCGGCACTTTCTCCACGGAACAGGACCAACTTGTCTTTTGATTTTGATCAGCGCATTAGTTTGAGTATGTTGGGAAAAATCGGCGAGCGGTTAGAGGTAAACGCCAACTACGATACCGAGGCTACCTTCGATTTTCAGAACATCGTAAAGCTGGATTATACACCTACCGAAGATGATATTCTTCAGAAAATTGAGGTAGGTAACGTAAACATGCCGTTGAACAGTTCGCTTATAAAAGGGGCACAAAGCTTGTTTGGGGTAAAGACACAGTTGCAATTTGGGAAAACCACGGTCACCGCAGTTTTTTCGGAACAACGTTCCCAGAACAATACGGTAGTAGCACAAGGTGGTGGAACTCTGAACGAATTTAATATCACCGCTTTGGATTATGATGAGGACAAGCACTTCTTTTTATCTCATTACTTTAGAGATAATTATGATAGGGCTTTGGAAACCTATCCGTATATCCAAAGTCAGATTCAAATTACCAGATTAGAGGTTTGGGTCACCAATAGGAGCCAGCAAACCTTGAATGTTCGTAACGTAGTCGCCTTACAGGATTTAGGGGAAGTTTTTCCTGAGAAAACAAGAGTAGGTCAAAATGGGGCTGCTACTGCCGGTTTTTTTAATAATCCTGCGGATGTTAGACCCCGCAACAATGCCAATGATTATGATCCTGAATTAATTGGTGCAGGTGGCGCATTAACAGCTAATGTTAGGGATATCGCAACAGTAGAGAATGCTTTTAATCCAGCGAGCTTTTCGGCAGGATATCGTCCCAACCAAGGATTTGACTATGCCATTTTGGAAAACGCTCGAAAATTGGAGCTAACGCGTGATTATACCTTCAACTCTCAACTAGGTTATGTTTCCTTAAATCAAAGGTTAAGTAATGATGAGGTACTTGCGGTCGCTTTTCAGTATACGTTTGGAGGAGAGGTTTTTCAGGTGGGTGAATTTGCCAATGGAGGTTTGGATGCAACCACAGTTTCCCAAGGTGCCAATCCTATTATAGAAAACAACACCTTAGTTCTTAAATTGTTAAAGAGTAACATTACCAATATCAGCGATCCTATTTGGGATTTAATGATGAAAAATATTTATGCTACAGGTGCCTTTCGGTTGAGTCAGGAAGATTTTAAATTAAATATATTGTATTCCGACCCTACACCTAGGAACTATATCACTCCAATAGACGAGGGGCCAGGTTCCGGATGGCCAGACGGTTTGGAAGAACGTATTTTATTGGATGTGTTTAATTTAGATAGGTTGAATATTTACAATGATTTACAGCCAGGTGGTGATGGATTTTTCGATTTTTATCCTGGTATTACCGTTGATACCCAAGGCGGTCGGATTATTTTCACAAAAGTAGAGCCGTTTGGTGAGTATTTGTTTGAAACGCTGGAGAACGGCAATGCCGGACAGTATAATACGCCATCTGCCTACAACCCAAATCAAGACCAATACGTATTTAGGGATATGTACGAGCTTACCAAGGCAGCGGCATTACAAGACCCGGAGAAGAATAAGTTTATCCTAAAAGGGAGGTTTAAGGCAGAAGGTAGTAACGGTATTCCCATAGGGGCGTTCAATGTGCCTAGAGGTTCGGTAACGGTAACGGCTGGGGGACGCCAACTACAAGAAGGTATCGATTATACCGTAAACTATCAAGCAGGTACTGTACAACTGCTAGACCCAAGTTTGGAGGCGTCCAATATCCCCATTAATATTTCTGTAGAGAACAATGCTGTTTTTGGGCAGCAAACACGTCGCTTTACGGGAATTAACGTAGAGCATCAAATCAATAAGAATTTCGTTTTGGGTGGTACTTTGTTAAACTTGAACGAGCGCCCGCTTACACAAAAGTCAAATTTTGGAATAGAACCGGTAAACAATACCATTTTTGGACTTAATTCAAATTTTTCCACAGAGGTTCCCTTTTTAACCCGAATGGTGAATAAACTACCGAATATTGATACAGATGTACCTTCAAATGTGTCTGTGCGTGCCGAGGTAGCTTGGTTAAAACCTAATTCGCCTAAGAATGCTGATTTTCAAGGCGAGACAACAACTTATTTGGATGATTTTGAAGGAGCTCAAACACTCTTGGATGTGCGCGGTTCCCTGGCATGGTCCTTGGCGAGTACGCCATTGGAATTTGCGCCTGGTGGTCAATTGTCAGGAAGTTCGCCCGAAGATGCCGCCAACTTACAGAATGGTTTTGGAAGGGCAAAAATGGCATGGTACACCATCGATCCTATTTTTTATACGAACCAACGTCCCGCAGGTATAAGCGATAACGATATCTCTACGAATCCTACTAGAAGGGTTTTTATAGATGAAGTATTTCCGCAGGTAGATATTGCACAAGGGCAGACGACCGTCCAAGGCACCTTGGATATGGCGTATTATCCTAATGCTAAAGGCCCTTATAATAATAATCCTAGCTTTGATACGGCGGCTCCAGGAGAAAAGTGGGGTGGTATTATGCGCTCGTTGAGCAGTACTAATTTTGAGCAGACCAATGTGGAGTTCGTACAGTTTTGGGTATTGGATCCCTACGTGGACGGAGAAGCTACTAGCGCAGGTGAATTAGTGCTGAACCTAGGAAACATTTCTGAGGATATTTTACGAGATGGAAAAAAACAGTACGAAAACGGCTTGCCTGGGGTAGACAGCAACGATTTTGTTGCGCCTTCAGCTTGGGGAGAAGTTCCCGCTACACAGTCTTTGGTCTATGCCTTTGATGCTAGTGAGCCCAACCGAGCCTTACAGGATATTGGTCTTGATGGTCTGAATGACGAGGCCGAACAGGCTATCTATGATAGCAATCCGGGACCTGATCCCGCATTGGATAACTTTCAGTATTATTTGAATCGCGAGGGTAGTATTTTGGAACGCTATTTTGATTTCAACAATCCTGATGGGAACTCTCCCGTGCAGGTAACCAATACCAACAGAGGATCTACCACCTTGCCGGATGTAGAGGATATCGATAGGGACCTGACCATGAATACGGTAAACAGTTACTATGAATATCGTATCGACATCAAACCCAATATGACCATTAACGATAAGTATGTAACCGACATTAAGGAAGGAACCACGCCCGAACTTCCGAACGGAGATCAGCTGAACAGAAGATGGATACAGTACAAAATTCCCCTAAGTGATTTTACCGATGCCGTTGGCGGGATTACAGATTTTAGGTCTATTAGCTTTATGCGGATGTATATGACCGGCTTTACAGGTACTACGGTGCTGCGTTTTGCTACTTTGGATTTGGTGCGTGGCGACTGGCGTACTTACACAAAATCCTTACAAGCAAACGGCGTTGATGATAACCCTGCCGATGATGGTACTACATTGGATGTGAATACGGTAAATATCGAGGAGAATAATAGTAGACTTCCTATTCCTTACGTTTTGCCTCCGGGCGTGGCAAGGGAACAATTGAACAATAACAATACGATTATCCGGCAGAACGAGCAGTCACTTTCTTTATTGGTGGAAGGTTTGGAGCCACAGGATTCCAGAGGGGTGTTTAAGAATTTGAATATTGACATCCGCCAGTATAAAAACCTTAAAATGTTCTTGCATGCAGAAAAGGTGGTAGACAGTGACTATGCAGATAGTTCTACGCCGTTGGTTGGTTTTTTGCGATTTGGAACAGATTTTTCGCAAAACTTTTATCAGGTTGAACTACCGTTGCAGTTTACTCCTTTTGGGGCAGCATCCGAGAGCGAGATTTGGCCAGAGGAAAATGAGATGAATATTAGCCTAAGCGATTTGAACAAAGTAAAATCGTTATGGATTCAAAGTGGGGATCTGAGCGAGGTACGTTTCTTTGAAGTGGAAAATGGTGAGGTATTTCCTGTAAACGAATTTGATATTCGAACCCCAGGAAGGTTGCGTATCGGTATACGGGGAAACCCATCTTTGGGTAGTATCCGGAGTATTATGGTAGGTATAAAGAACCAAGATAACTTACCGGCGAGAGGAGAGGTTTGGTTCAATGAGCTCCGTTTGGCAGGTCTGGATAATAATGGCGGGTGGGCAGCGGTAGCCGCGTTAGACGCCAATATTGCAGATTTTGCGAATATGACTGCAACAGGTAGTACAAGTACCTCCGGTTTTGGTACTATTGATCAAATGCCGAATGAGCGCGCACGGGAAGATGCTGTTTCTTATGACCTGGTTACCAATGTGAATGTAGGTCAGTTGTTACCAAAAAAATGGGGCATACAACTACCGTTCAATTATGGTATTTCGGAACAAATTATTACTCCGGAATTTGATCCAGTTTATGATGATTTAAAATTGGACGACTTAATCGATGCTGCGCCAGATCAGCAAGCGGCAGATGAAATAAGGGAGCAGGCAGAAGATTATACAAAAAGAACCAGCATTAACTTAATTGGTGTTCGAAAGGATAGGGGAGAAGAAGCGGATGCCAACTTTTACGATATAGAAAATTTTACGTTTAACTATTCTTATAACGAAACAGATCATAGGGATTTTGAGATTGCGAAATTGCGTGATCAGAACGTAAATACAGGCTTTGTATATGCACATAGTTTCGATCCGGTTGAGGTGGCTCCCTTCGCTAAAAAGGATTCTTTGTTCAACGGTGCCTATTGGAAATGGTTAAAAGATCTGAACCTGAATCTTTTGCCGGCAAGTGTTTCTTTGAATTCCAATATCAACAGGCAATTTAATGCACAACGCTTTAGGGATGTGCGAGAAGAGGGTGTAGATCGTTTGGAGCTTCCAGAGCTACAGCAGCGTAACTACTTGTTTAATTGGCAATATGCGTTGAATTATAATTTAACGAAATCCCTTCGTTTAAATATGACGGCTTCCAATAACAATATTGTACGAAACTATTTTAACGAAAACGAGCCTGTAGATTCCAGGGATAGGATCGACCAGGCCTTAGGGCTTTGGGATGGATTTTTTGATATTGGCGAGCCAAATAGGCACTCCCAAGAACTACAATTAAATTATGAGATACCTTTTGCCAAGATACCGGCCTTGGATTTCATAAATGCACAATATAGTTATACTGGTAATTTTGATTGGCAACGTGGGGGTGATGCTATTGCAGAAGTAGTGCAAACAGCTCTAAATGACCCTAATGCACAATTAAATACCATACAGAATGCGAACACCCATAATCTTACTGCATCCCTGACCATGCAAAAATTCTACGATTTAATTGGACTTAAAAAGCGTGAAGGAAATTCTAAGGCAGCTGCAACAAAGTCCCAAAGAGCAAATCTTGGTTTGGTGGCGAATGAAGAAGAAAAAGAAAAGAAAAAAACTAGTGGATTGTTCAATACGGTGGTAGATGTGGTTACCATGATAAAACGACTGAATATTAACTATAACGAGAGCAATGGTACCGTCCTTCCGGGCTATACACAATCTATTGGATTTATAGGTACATCTAGGCCTTCTTTAGGTTTTGTTTTAGGTAGCCAGAGCGATATTCGTTTTGAAGCGGCCAGAAATGGTTGGTTAACTACGTTTCCGGAATTTAATGAACAGTTTATTAGAAGAACAAATACGCAGTTGAATATTACCGCAACAGCGCAGCCTACAAGGGATTTGACAATAGATTTAGTGGCCGACAGGCAGTTTTCAGAAAGTTATCAGGAAAACTTTAATGTAGATTTGTCGGCAGATGAGCCCTACAGGCTACAATTAGGTAATAATTTTGGAAGTTTCAGTATTTCTACGATGATGATTGGTACCGCATTTAGTAAAAGTGATGAATTTGACTCCAGCACTTTTGAGCAGTTTAAGGAGAACAGGATAACCATTGCAAATCGTTTGGTTTCGGATCGGGGTCAAGACACGGGAGCGCTGGACGAGGATGGTTTCCCACAACGGTACGGTAAAACCCAACAGGAGGTCTTGTTACCGGCGTTTTTTGCTGCCTACAGCGGCCAAAATGCAGATAGGGTAAATTTAGATGCCTTCAGGGATATTCCTATTCCTAATTGGAACATTAAGTATACTGGGTTGATGAAGAGCAAATTCTTTAAAAAGAAGTTCAAGCGGTTTTCTTTACAGCATGGGTATCGTTCCTCCTATAGTATCAATTCGTTCCAGACCAATTTAGAAAAGCAAAATGGCGCAATTGACCCGGAGACCTTTGACATTTTACCTGATAATATTATCAATAATGTGGTTATGGTAGATGGTTTTAACCCGTTGGTACGGGTAGATTTTGAGATGAAAAATTCAGTAAGCGTACTGGCCGAGGTACGAACCGATAGGGCATTGTCCTTAAGTTTCGATAATAACCTGATGACGGAAATCAACGGAACAGACTATACCGTAGGCCTAGGTTACCGTATTAAGGATGTAAAACTGGTGACCAATATAGGTGGTAATAAGACACGGTTAAAGGGGGACTTAAATTTAAAAGCAGACCTTACATTAAGGGATAATATTACGATTATTAGAAACTTGGATATTGATAATAACCAAATCACTTCGGGCCAAAATCTATTGTCTTTTAAGTTTACAGCGGATTATGCGTTGAGCAAACAATTGAACGCATTGTTTTTCTATGACCATTCTTTTTCCCAGTTTGCCGTTTCCACGGCCTTTCCACAAACTACCATTAATGCTGGCTTTACACTACGGTACAACTTTGGTAACTAAAAAGATGAAGATAAGGCACCGCTTATATGGTAAGTCAGGGGATGTGAATTCCTCTATTTGAGTTTTTAATAGTTTTTTAACCTCCTGTTCAATCGTTTAATTAAATACGTACGTAGCGGTCTTTAATATTTTTTTGAAAACCTTTACAGAATCAGTTACATTTGTCCAATATCTAACTTGAAAAAAATGAATATACCGGCAGAATTAAAGTACACCAAAGACCACGAATGGATTAAAATCGAAGGCGACATAGCTACGGTTGGCATTACCGATTTTGCACAAGGCGAATTAGGTGATATTGTTTATGTAGAGGTCGATACGCTCGACGAAGTATTAGAAAAGGATGCGGTTTTTGGAACGGTTGAAGCAGTGAAAACGGTATCTGATTTATTTTTACCTTTATCAGGAGAGATTATTGAGTTTAACGAAGGATTAGAAGATGAGCCAGAGGTGGTGAATTCTGATCCTTACGGAAATGGATGGATGGTAAAGATAAAAATAAGCAATCCAGATGAGGCAAGTGAACTTTTGAGTGATGCCGATTACAAAGAATTGATTGGTGCTTAAAACTTTTTTATTTAGAATACTTTTTATAAGTTGGTTACTGTTCATAACATTTTCCAGCTTATTTTCTTTTAAAGGTACTATGAGTGTGCATAGCCTCAACGTACCCCATGCAGATAAAGTGGTGCACTTTACATTTTACTTTGTATTGGTATTTTTAGGGGTTAAGGCCATTCAAGAATTTTTAACCATAAAACCAACGCTTGGGAAAGTACTTTTATATACTTTGTGTTTTGCGATTGCTTATGGGATACTCATAGAATTCTTACAATATGTGTATACAGTGAACCGACATGGGGATATATTGGACGTTTTGGCTAATTCCGTTGGTGCTTTGGTAGGTATGTTCACTGTTAAGAGCCTAGTTTCCAAGGATTGGGCTTTAAAATGAAAATTTTAATTGTATTTTTAGTAATAAATTAGTTAAATTAGCAAACACTAAATTCAATAAATATGGAACCGAAAAAGAATCCAAAGGCAGACTTAACAAAAAATAGTAGTCTCTATTTCGTATTAGGTTTGGCTGCGGTAATGCTACTTACTTATGTGGCATTTGAGTGGAAAACGTACGATAAAGTCAGTGAGTATGACACTTCTATGAATGTAGATGATTTGTTGGACGAAGAAGTTCCAATGACAGAGCAGATTAAAACACCACCACCTCCACCACCGCCACAAGCTCCCGAAGTTATAGAGATTGTAGAAGATGAAGAAGAGGTAGAGGAAACTATCATAGAGTCAACGGAAACAAGTCAAGACGAGGAGATTATTGAGGTAGAAGATGTTGTAGTAGAGGAGATGGAAGAAGATTTGGATGTTCCTTTCTCTGTAATTGAAGATGTGCCGGTATTTCCTGGATGTGAAAACGAAAGTGATAAAAGGGCTTGTTTCAATAAGATGATTCAGAAACATATCGCTAAAAATTTCCGTTATCCTGAAATTGCCCAAGAAATGGGCGTGCAAGGTAGGGTAAACGTGATGTTCGTAATCCAAAAAGATGGAAGTATTGGTGGTGTAAGAATGAGAGGACCGGATAAGAACTTAGAAAAGGAAGCAGCTAGGATTATAGACAAATTACCTAAGATGACTCCAGGAAAGCAAAGAGGAAGAGCGGTACGTGTACCATTTAGTATTCCAATCACTTTCAAATTGCAATAGATACAAATAAGCTTATGTTAAAAAAAATCCCGAGAAATTTCTCGGGATTTTTTTGTGCTCAATTTTTTGGGACCAAAATGTATTTGGATAATCGTGTGTTTTTATGCTCATTGATTAGGATCTTTTTCAAGAGTTCTTAAATAAAACAGAAATAGCGGTATTTGGTTGCAGGGAT
>CAZUIE010000037.1:0-4570 GCA_964620945.1 uncultured Maribacter sp. | reverse complement strand
TTTTTCAAGAGTTCTTAAATAAAACAGAAATAGCGGTATTTGGTTGCAGGGATATTCCTTGGAGGTTATCTTTGTACCCCTATTTTAAAGAAGATGAAAACCGTTGTAGGTGAAGCAAAAAGTAACACATTTGCGTTGATTTTTGCCGATTTTAAGGAAATTACTAAAGCAAGACTCGCGGTTAGTGTAGTTTTTTCTTCCATAGCGGGGTATTTTCTTGGAGCGGAACAACTGAGTTTATCTGCAATTTTCTTGTTGGCGTTTGGTGGTTACTGTATGGTGGGCGCCAGTAATGCTTACAACCAAGTTATTGAGCGTGATTTGGACGCCTTAATGAGCCGTACCGCAAATAGACCTATACCCGCTGGAAGAATGACCGTTGGCACTGCTATGGCGATAGCTATAGCTTTAACAATAATGGGTGTGGTTAGCTTGTATTTTTTGAATGCTAAAACTGCTATGTTTGGGGCCATTTCCATTTTTCTGTATACCAGTGTTTACACACCTCTAAAGACAAAAACACCCCTAGCGGTATTTGTTGGAGCTTTTCCAGGTGCCATACCTTTTATGTTGGGTTGGGTAGCCGCAACTAACGAGTTTGGTATTGAGCCCGGCACCTTGTTCATGATTCAGTTCTTTTGGCAATTTCCACATTTTTGGGCCTTAGGTTGGATGTTGGACGAGGATTATAAAAAAGGAGGTTTTAAAATGCTTCCAACAGGAAAAAAAGATGCTGGAACGGCATTGCAAATTATAATGTATACTATTTGGATGATGGTCATATCCGTTATTCCTGCTTTTGGAATTACAGGTGAACTGCAATTATCTGTTCCTGCTGCAGTTTTGATATTCGTAATGGGGGGCGTAATGTTATTTTTTGCGTTGCGTCTATATACAAAAAGGGATAATGGTTCTGCTAGAAGGTTAATGTTGGCAAGTGTAAGCTATATTACGCTAATGCAGATTGTTTATGTTATTGATAAATATATAGGGTAGGATGGATTTAACTCAAGGAACGTCAAAGGAGAAGAAAGACAGGGCGCAACAAATGATGCTGTGGTTTGGTATTGTGAGTCTGCTGATGGGTTTTGCTGGTTGGACAAGTGCGTATATTGTAAGTAGCGCACGAGAAGACTGGGCAAGTGACCTAAGTCTTCCAAACGCATTTTATATAAGTACGGTTCTGCTGGTCATAAGCAGCATAACATATATCTTGGCTAAAATGGCCGTAAAAAAGGATAATCAAAAAGGAGGGACCAGATGGCTATTGACAACCCTTGGTTTGGGTATTGCATTTATAGCGTTCCAGTTTGTCGGGTTTTCGGAGATGGTCGCCCAAGGCTATTATTTTACAGGACCCACAAGTAGCATAAAAATGTCCTATATGTTTTTGATCGCAATGGTACATATTGTGCATGTCGTGGCAGGTATTGCTTCCCTGTTGGTTGTGATTTACAAACAGATAAAAGGCAACTACTCCTCCCAAGAGTATTTAGGAATATCCCTGGGAGCTACATTTTGGCATTTTTTAGATTTGTTATGGGTCTATTTAGTGCTATTTATGACCTTTATGAGATAATATTTTTAAACAAAAATAGTTTTGAATACAATTCAGCTTTTAAATAGTTGAAAAAAATGTAAATTTGCTAAAGTTTTATTAAAACGATAAATTAATTTATGGATACTACGGTTACAGTGGGAGAAGAAGGAAACGTTTGGGGTGGTGGTAATAGGCCTCTAGGGGCAAGCTACGGGAAATTAATGATGTGGTTTTTCCTTGTATCGGATGCCCTTACTTTTTCTGGGTTTTTGGCTGCTTATGGATTCTCAAGGTTTAAGTTTATGGAAACTTGGCCAATAGCGGATGAAGTATTTACACACTTTCCGGGATTACATGGTGTAGAAGCTCCAATGTATTATGTGGCGTTTATGACATTTGTACTTATTATGTCTTCCGTGACTATGGTATTGGCCGTGGATGCCGGACATAAGATGAAGAAGAATGCTGTTATTTGGTATATGTTCGCCACTATTATTGGGGGTGCTATATTTGTTGGGTCTCAGGCATGGGAATGGGCAACTTTTATTAAAGGAGATTTTGGTGCCTTGGAAACCAAAGGAGGAAGAATACTACAGTTTGTAGATGCCGATACGGGAAAGAGAGCTGCGCTTGCAGATTTTGCTACTGTAATACCGGATGAAAGATTGGAGCATGAAAAAAAGAACGGTATCTGGTATTACGGAGAAAAGGCTCTTCCGTCCTACTCGTTAAATGAAGTAACAAAAGGGTTTGAAGCTAATTCGAACATATTGATAAGGACAGAGATGCTTAACGAAAAAGGGGAAAAGACGCTCCTTACTAGGCAGGAGTCCTTGGAAAAAATAAAAAGTGCAAGGCTTGTGGTAGAGGGTGCCAATTTGGTGCGTAACGAATATGGAAGTAGATTGTTTGCTGATTTTTTCTTCTTCATTACAGGGTTTCACGGATTTCATGTTTTTTCAGGAGTTATGATCAATCTTATTATCTTCTTTAATGTAGTGTTGGGTACATACGAGCGAAGGGGACATTATGAGATGGTAGAAAAGGTAGGCCTATACTGGCACTTTGTAGATTTAGTATGGGTATTTGTATTCACCTTTTTCTATTTGGTGTAATACAAGAAAGAAAAGAATTGATTTTAAAAATAGAGTTCAAATATAATAGTTAAAATGGCAGACGGACATAAATTAGAAATTTTTAGAGGATTGCTTAAGTTCAAGTCCAATGTATCAAAAATATGGGGCGTATTAATATTCCTGACCGTTGTGACAATAGTTGAAGTTGTTCTTGGTATTCTAAAACCTGCAATGCTTACGGGAACTTACTTTTTAGGTATGAAGCTCTTAAATTGGATTTTCATAATCCTGACTTTGGTGAAGGCATATTACATCGCATGGGATTTTATGCACTTAAGGGACGAGAAAAGTTCATTGAGAAGAGCAATTGTATGGACACCTATTTTTTTGGTTATCTATTTAGTTTTTATTTTACTTGTTGAAGCAGATTATATACACAATATTTACAAAGATGGGTTT
Source organism: uncultured Maribacter sp. (assembly GCA_964620945.1). Classification (GTDB taxonomy): domain Bacteria; phylum Bacteroidota; class Bacteroidia; order Flavobacteriales; family Flavobacteriaceae; genus Maribacter. The sequence continues at coordinate 1,495 of CAZUIE010000037.1, read as the reverse complement.
ATAACCTGGAATTTCTAAGATATAATTAACAGAATTAAAAGACGGTTTAAACACCGTCTTTTTTATTTTTGTAGTGTTTAGTTTTAGGTGGCTTAGTTTATGTTCTCTGCTAGATTTAGGGTTCAAGAAAATTGCATTTGCTTAAGTTGGGTAGTATGACATAGGTACTCGGCCAAAATGAATAAGATTATGAGTTACCAAGCTATGAAGCGGCAATCGATGAAAAAAACATTTGTACTTATAGTTCTTTTTATACTTCCCATAGTGGCTTACCTTTTTTTTGCTTCGGGAGTGAATAATTTCGGGAGATTGGCCGTGCTTACCGAAGCAATCCCAGAGCTTACCTTTTCCGATACCGACATTAAGTTCGATGATAAAATTACAATACTCGGATTCTTGGGCAATGATGTAGAAAGTAAAAAGGGCAATGCCTTTAATCTTAACCAGAAAATCTACAAACGCTTTCATGAGTTTAACGACTTCCAATTGGTAATGGTACTACCATTAGGTAATGAAGATAAAGTGGCGGAGTTGAAGACCGAACTTTCCAACCTTGCAGACGTGTCTAAATGGAGGTTTGTATTCACGAATGAAGATACAATCAAAACCCTCTTTAATAATCTCAACACAGATATTCAATTGGGAAAGGACCTGAGTACTCCTTATGTTTTTATAATAGATAAAGACAGAAATTTAAGAGGTAGATCTGATGATGAAGATGAGGGTACGAAATTTGGTTTTAACACCAACTCCGTAGCTGATCTAAACAATAAGATGGAGGATGATGTTAAGATTATCTTGGCAGAGTATAGGCTCGCACTCAAAAAGAATAATGCTAATCGCTCAAAATAGTGAATAAGAAATATACATACGTTTGGGTTTCCTTAATCGTGCTCCTTTTTGGAATTATTGTGGTTCCTAGGATTGTTGATAGGCTAAAGTCGGGTACCGTTGTTCAAATGGACAGAATGAATACGGTGCCTCAAGAGAAAGGCTTAAGTTATGTGATGTTGAACGATGTCAAACGTAAAGTGCCCTCTTTCCAGTTTATCAATCAGGATAGCTTACTTATTTCCGATAAGGATTATATTGGTAAGGTGTATGTTGTTGAATTTTTTTTTACTTCATGCCCCAGTATTTGTCCTTTAATGACGGAGAATTTGGTGGAATTGCAGAATTATTTTTCTGACAAACCGGATTTCGGAGTTGCTTCTTTTAGCATTACACCTGATTATGATACGCCCAAAATCTTAAAACAATATGCAGAGAATCACGGGATTACCGATATAGATTGGCATTTGCTAACAGGGGATAAAGAGGCGGTTTACGACTTGGCAAATAGTGGCTTCAACATATTTGCGGCAGAAATGCCCGATGCACCTGGGGGGTTTGAGCATTCCGGTTTGTTTGCATTAATAGATCGCCAGGGATACATACGTTCTAGATTGGATAAGTTTGGTAATCCTATAGTTTATTATCGAGGAGCCATAACTAG
>CAZUIE010000036.1:0-25511 GCA_964620945.1 uncultured Maribacter sp. | reverse complement strand
GAGCAGGAAATGGCAAATGATATTTCCTCTATTTTAATGGAAGAGGAGCGCTATAGCCTAGATAATTGGGAAAGTAAGGATATTTACCCCAAAACAAAGGAAAAGGGAGTAGCCCAATTAGTTAGTGAAACTATTTTGACCTTACGTTGCTTTCTCATAAAAAAAAGAATGTTATCCCTACAAAATGAGACTCAAGATATACAGGAGGATAATAAAGAAGTGTTGGAGGAAATTATGAATTATATTCAATTAAATAAACTATTGAATAAAAAATTGAATAGGGTGCTATCTTGATAATAGGTGATTGCTGAAATTAAAAAAACCCGCATATGCGGGTTTTTTTAATATTTATATTCTTTCATTAATATAGTTCCAGAGCCTTGGCCTGCTGTAACAAATCTACCATGTTATCAACGTTTAACTTTTTCATCAAACGTGCTTTGTAGGTGCTCACTGTTTTTTCGTTAAGATTTAAACCTTGGGCTACCTCTTTGTTGCGTTTTCCACTCGCTAATAATTTTAAGACCTCTACTTCCCGGGTAGATAATTTACGGAAGAACCTTCTTGGTTTTTTTGTTCCCTCGTCAAATGCTAACCTTTGAGCTAACTCATTGGTGATGAACATGCTGCCCTCACTAACTTTTCTAACTGCGGCCAGAATGTATTCCGTGTTGGAGGATTTGGATAAATACCCAAATGCACCGGCTCGGATAGCACTAAGTGCGTATACGTCCTCAGATTGTCCACTGTACATAAGTACTTTTACATCCGGATATTCTTTTTTGATTTTTCGTAGTGCGGCTATTCCGTTTATTTCGGGAATATCCATTTCTAGCATGACAACGTCGGGGGTAACATTTTCCAGTTTTTTAAAAAGTTCCTCTGTGGTGGAAACATCCTCCACCATTTCAAATCCTGCTTCGGACTCAAGAACTTGGCGTACACCCATTCTAATTATTGGGTGATTATCCGCTATTAAAACTTTAATCATTATGTAGGTTTTTCAAGACTAATAGCATAACCGTAAAATGTACGAATTCGCACATGCAATGTAAGACTATTAAATCTTATTTCGAAACCAAAGTTCTGTTATTTTGCGATAAACGTAATAATTTGGTAGAATTTATTCGATTTAGTTACCTGATTGTTAGGTGAGTGGTTTATTTAAAGGTTTTCGGAATTTCGCAAATAGGAATGGGTACCATCTTGTGTTGGTTTATTCCGTTGAAATGCATAAATATGGAAAACACCTCTTTTTGCCTTCCAGTAAAATCGTTTTCGGATTTTCCTTGGTCCTTCATTTCCATGGCCCACTCTAGCTCCGGATAAGATGCTCCTATCTGATCTTCGTCTGTGCGATCGTCTCCCCACAGGCCGTCTGTAGGTGCAGCTTTTATAATTTCTTCATTTACCCCAAGTACCTCGGCAATTTCATATACCTCGGATTTTAGTAAGTCTGCGATTGGACTTAAATCTACGCCTCCATCTCCATATTTGGTATAAAATCCTACACCAAAATCCTCAACCTTGTTACCTGTTCCGGCTACTAGATAGCCCTTAAGCGCTGCAAAGTAATATAAACTGGTCATACGTAGGCGGGCACGGGTATTGGCTAAGGACATAAACCTTTCTTCTTCGTTAGCTACGGAAGGGAAGGTAGATACTAAACTATCGAAAACGGGTGTAAGATTAACTTGGTGTCTTTTTACGTTGGTAAAATGTTCTTGAAGCCAGCTGATATGTCGAGAAGCACGATCAATCTGGTTCGGAGATTGGTGAATAGGCATTTCCAGACAAAGCAGGTCGAGACCTGTTTTTGCACATAGGGTAGAGGTAACCGCAGAATCTATTCCGCCCGAAATACCAATAACAAAACCTTTTTGATTTGCATTGGTTGCATACTCTTTTAACCAAGAAACAATATAGTCTATTACTTTTTCCGTTTGCATAAGCGGGTCAATATTTAGAAATCGATTAACTTTACCCTAAAAATAAGTTGTCCTAAGAGAATACGAAAGTGTATCACAAAAAAGCTAGTATGAAGAAACTCATTTTTACGATATTATCAAGTTCCTTGCTGTTTTTTGGCTGTAATGATACCGATAGGGTAAAAGCTGAAATTGATAAAATTCCCATTGATCTTGAGATATTGCGCTTTGATCGCGAGTTTGCCACAGCTACACCTGATAAATTACCGGCATTGCGTAAATCATATCCCTATCTTTTTCCTGCTCCTGATAGTGTATGGGTAGCAAAAATGAAAGATACCCTGCAAATTGAACTTTTTCAAGAAGTAGGTAACACCTTCAATAGTTTTACCGATGAGGAAGCTGACCTAGTTCAACTTTTTAAGCATGTAAAGTATTACTTTCCCGAACAACGGATTCCAAAGGTCATTACGGTTACTAACGATGTGGATTATGATAACCGTATTATCCTGGCCGATTCGTTGCTGTTTATAGGTTTGGATAATTATTTAGCGCCAGAGCACAGGTATTATGGAGGTTTTCAACGTTATATTGCTAAAACTTTGGATCGCAAGTATATGACAAGCGATGTGGCTAGTGCCTTTGCAAAAAGGGTAGTGCCAAAACCACGGGACCGTACCTTTTTAGCGCGTATGATTTATTTTGGAAAAGAACTTTATTTAAAGGATATGCTTATGCCTGATACACCTGATACGGAAAAGATTAGGTATACCCAGGACGAGTTAGAGTGGGCTATGGTTAATGAAGAGCCCATTTGGCGTAATTTTGTGGAACAGGAACATCTGTACAGTACGGATGCTAAATTAAACGCTCGTTTTTTAGATCCATCGCCATTTTCTAAATTTGGATTGGAACTGGACAATGAATCTCCAGGTAGATTAGGCCGCTATATGGGATGGCAAATAGTTAGGGCATTTATGGACAATAACGACATAGGGCTTAAGCAGTTACTTACGATGCCGGAGGAAGAAATATTTAAAAAATCGAATTACAAACCTAGAAATTAAATGGCAGATTTACATACTTCAGAAATAACCTTGCGCGTGGGATTAGATGATAATCGTGTACCAGAAAAATTATCATGGTCCGCCCAGGATGGTGGTATAGACAATGAGGACGCCAAAGCGATGTTACTTTCGGTATGGGATAGTAAGAATCAGGAATCTTTAAAGATAGATTTGTGGACAAAGGACATGCCAGTAGATGAAATGAAAACGTTTTTTCATCAGACTTTGGTTTCCTTATCCGAAACATTCATGAAAGCGACCCAAGATGAAAAGATGACCGCTACCATGAAGGATTTTTGCGATTATTTTGCGGAAAACTTGGATTTAAAGAAGTAGTATATTTTGCTTGTTTTCTGAAACGATTTGGATTTTCAGAATTATGAGGACTCAAAATTTATTTGTTTATGCTCTTGTTTAAGAGGCTATTTCTTTGCGTTTGCGTAAGCCAAGAAGAGTAAAATCTACTTTTAAGAATGAAAAGGGAGGTGTACAAGTTAAGATTCTTATAAACAATATTAAATTGTTTATACTTTTGATATATTAGTTAAACAATTATAACTCAAAAGCTTATCATGAAGGCATTTCTAAGTACATTAGCTTGCGTTTCCCTTGTTTTTTTATTCTCGTTTAAACCTACCGTTGAAGAATTTCAAGGGCAGGCCTTTTATTTTTCAAAATCTAAGATGGAGCTTGGCAGTTGGGGAGCTCGAATGAGCGAAGCGCAAAAAAAGCAAGTTCAGGCGCGGTTAAAGAATAGGTTGGAAAAAACCTATATTCTCAACTTTAATAAGGAAGAATCTTTATTTGATGAAGAGGAGAAGCTAGATGCTATTTCAGGAGCTACGGATTCTTGGGGAAATAATTTTTCCAGAGGCGAGCAGTACAAGAATATAAAAGAAAATACCTTGGTCCAAAGTCAGGAATTTTATGGAAAAAGGTTTCTGGTAAAAGATAAGCTACAGGAAATTTCTTGGAATATGGGCAAGGAATCCAAGCAGATTGGACAATACTTGTGCTTTAAAGCTACCGCGTTAGTACCAACAAACGAGTTAACTTGGTTCGATTTTTCTTGGAGCGATTTAAGAGCGCAAAACAATACTGCAACAATTGATTCTACAGCTATCGAAACCTTGGAACCGGAGGTAAAAATGACCGAGGTGGAGGCTTGGTATACACCTCAAATACCGGTAAGTCATGGTCCTGCCGAATACTGGGGACTTCCAGGTCTAATTTTGGAAGTTAGTGCAGGTGGTACAACCATGCTTTGCGCCAAAATCGTAATGAATCCTAAGGATAAAATTAAAATTGAGGCCCCGGATAAAGGAAAGGAAATCACAAAAAGCGATTACCAAAATACCATTCAGATCAAAATGCTCGAAATGCGAAACAATAGAGGTAGAAGAAGAAACTAAAACGCTCTTAATTTCCTAACGGATTGCATTTCAATATTCAAAAATGAAAAAAATAGTTTCTTTAATGCTACTTATGGTAGCCAGCATTTCCTTTGCCCAAGTGAAACTGGAGGGGATGGTTACCGATAGTTTAAAGGTGCCATTTGAATCTGCCAATGTCATTGCAATGAACCAAGCAACAAGTGGACTTGAGTCCTATGGGATTACAGACCCACAAGGAAAGTACACCCTTGAACTCGGTGCAAACGGAACCTACGAAATACAAGTGAGTTACGTGGGTATGACCACTTATAAAGAAATTCTGTCAATAAAAGAAGCTGATATCGTTAAGGATTATATTCTTAAACCAGAGAATTCTTTAGATGGAGTAGAACTTATTTATGAGATGCCCGTAAGCATACAGGGAGATACAGTAGTTTACAATGCTGATTCTTTTAATACCGGCACGGAAAGAAAGCTTGAGGATGTTCTTGAAAATTTACCAGGAGTGGAAATAAATGAGGATGGTCAGGTAGAGGTTGAAGGGAAAGTAGTGAACAAATTGATGGTGAACGGCAAGGATTTTTTTGACGGAGACACCAAATTGGCCACGAAGAATATCCCATCAAAAGCAGTAGATAAAATACAGGTATTACGCAACTACTCCGAAGTGGGTCAAATGAGTAGTGTACGGAACAATCAGGACAACGTAGCATTAAATATTAAGCTTAAAGAGGGTAAAGAGAATTTTTGGTTTGGTGACGTAACGGTAGGTGCAGGTGCAGCCCCGGATAATGAGCTTTATATTTTGCAGCCTAAACTCTTTTATTACAGTCCAAAATATAGCCTCAATTTTATTGGAGATTTAAACAACACGGGTGAGGTAGCACTTACAAGAAGGGATATTAGGGGTTTTGGTGGCGGTTTTAGGGCACCTAGCAGCAGCAGCGGTACCAATATAAATTTAGGGGACAACAGCCTCAATTTTTTAACCTCCCAAGCAAATGCCATAGAAATAGAGAACAAGTTAGCAACAGGTAATTTTAGCTATTCCCCAAATAAAGGCTTAGATCTTAGTGGTTTTGTAATCTATAACAGCAGCCGGATTTTATCAAGGGAAACTAGTTTTGTCCAATACACAAATCCAGATTTGGGTATTCCGGATGAGGCTACCGAACAATCCAGTAGGGAGCGTTCCAACCAAGCATTGATGAAGCTAAGCGCATCGTATCAGCCCAATATTAATAATCAGTTGGATTACGATATTTTGGGAAGAATCTCAAATGACCGACAGAACCAGAATAATTTCTCCTCTGTGATTGGGAATACAACTCAGCTCGAAGAGGTTACCCCGTTTAGCATCAATCAAAATATCAATTACTATTATACGCTTGGGGAAACTAATATTTTTGCTTTTGAAGCGCAGCACTTGTTCAAAAACGAAGATCCTTTTTATAATGCGGTTTTGGTTAATGATCCGAATGGTGACGATGCTTTTGATACTACCGCAGATGCGCTAGGGCTCGACACTTCATTGGCTAATTATAATCTTGGTCAGAACAGACGAATTGTTTCCAATCAAGTAGATGCAAAATTGGATTATTATAAAATCTTGAATGGCAAGAGTAACCTGAACCTGACGTTAGGAACTATTCTAAGTCGACAAGAATTCAATTCCAATATTTTCCAATTTTTACTGGATGGGTCTCAATTTGAACCTACCCCAACAATCAATAGTGGTCTTGCCGTTAATGATACGGAATATAATTTTAGTGATATTTATCTTGGGATACATTACCGATTAAAAACTGGCATATTTACGATTACTCCAGGATTTTCTGTGCATGCTTACGGAAACAAGAACATTCAATTTGGAGAAACTTTTGAGGATAACTTTTTTCGTCTACTGCCCGATTTTGAAACGCGCTTACAGTTTAAGAAAAGTGAATCCCTCACTGTAAACTATGCTATGCGAAACCAATTTACCGATGTTACACGATTGGCTGAAGGCTTGGTACTTAATAATTTTAATAGTATCCAATTTGGTACGCCCGATTTACAGAATGCCCTATCACACAATGTGAGTATGTTATATAGTAGTTTTAACCTTTTCAATTATACCAATGTTTTTGCAAGAGCTGCTTATACCAGCAATATAGACCAAGTACGAAGTTTAACGAATTTTGATAACGTTATTAGAACCAGTACTTTTTTCAATTCAAATTTCGCCGATGAAAATGTAAGTCTTATTGGACGCGTACAGCGAACTTTTGGGAAGGTACAGGCAAGTTTAAATGCAAATTTTAATTACAGCAAGATCAATCAGTTTATTCAAGGGCAACAGTCGTTAAACGAAGGCTTTACACAAACCTACACACCTGGCATACGCACAAATTTTAAAGTTGCGCCAAACATTAATCTGAGATACCGTTATAGTGTAACCAATAATAATCAAGGGAGTCGTGAAACCACTTTCGTCACCAACGCTCCTTCTGTCGAATTTGATGCCTATATTTGGAAATCGGTTACGTTACGAAGTAACTATACTTACACAAATCAAGATCTTGGAAATGGTAGCTCACAGTCTTTTCAAAACTGGGACGCCTCATTGGCCTATAGAAAAGATAGGGATGCAAAATGGGAATATGAGTTAAAAGCGACCAATATTTTGGATATAGATTCCCAAGTGAGGAACAGTGCGAACAATCTATCGGTTTTCACCTCAGAAACCTTTATTCAACCTCGATTTTTGACTTTCAGAGTGGTGTACACACTTTGAGAACACTTTATTTTTTATGTAAAAACTACACTCTTTTCTAAATTTTAGAATGTTAATTTGATATGTCACAAAAACTTGTATTTATTTATAACGCAGATTCTGGACTCCGAAACGCGGTTGTAGACGGAGCCCATAAAATTCTGAATCCTGAATCGTATAGTTGTAGTCTTTGCCAACTTACTCATGGTGCTCTTTCGGAGAAGAAGGTGTGGCAAAGCTTCCGTAAAGATACCGAGGCCGCGGGTACAAGGCTAGAATTTCTGCACAAGGATGAATTTGGAAAGGCGTACCGTTCAAAATTTGGTCATAAATTTACCTATCCTATTGTGTTGATAGAAGGGAATAGTGGCTTTGAGATTTTAGTGCATACCCATGAATTGGACAATTTAAAGTCACCTGAAGAACTTATAAACCTAGTTAAAGAAAGATGTTAGCGTTCGCGGTTAGATTCGGTCGGTAATCAATGTTAAGTCATTTTTGCTTTTGTTGTTATGGAGCTGTAATTGAGTTAGCGGTATAGGTGATATCTACTTGCTGTTTAAGATATAAAGAAGTTTGCGAATTGATTGAGCATTTCAAGTCCAACTCATCCACCCTTTTTTGATTCAATGAAAGCGCTATTAATATCATCTATATAGGCTAAAACCTCATCTCTACCAATTGTTTTGCTAGATGAAGTAATAAAGAATTGGGGAGCTTCAGCCCAGCTACCTTGTAGCATTTGGTCAATATAATTTTTAGCGCTGCGTTCCAGGGCCTTTGGTTTCAGTTTGTCTGCCTTGGTGAATATTATGGCAAATGGAATTCCATTTTCGCCCATCCATTCCATAAATTCCATATCTACTTTTTGAGGCTCGTGTCTTATATCGATAAGAATAAAGGAGCAAATAAGTTGTTCGCGCTGTAGAAAGTAGTTGGTAATGTATTTTTGAAAAATATTTTTATCTCTTTTGGATACTTTGGCGTAACCATAGCCCGGTAAATCTACTAAAAACCAATTATCGTTTATTTTAAAGTGATTTATAAGTTGGGTCTTTCCTGGCCTGCCCGAGGTCTTTGCCAAGCTTTTGCGATCGGTAAGCATATTGATCAAGGAAGATTTTCCTACGTTAGATCGGCCAATAAACGCGTATTCCGGAATAGGTTCCCTAGGGCATTTGGCAACATCGCTGTTGCTCATTACGAATTCGGCAGATTTAATTTTCAAAACGGTAAAGATTATGGTATTTAGTAAATTTTTAAAAGGATATTAATTGATAGGGTGAGTTCAAAAAGGTTAAAACTGGCGCTTCTCCAACCAAGCATTTAAAATACTGTTGAACTCCTGCGGGTGTTCCATCATTGGTGCATGACCACATTCCTTGATCCAGTGCAAATCGGAGTCTGGTAATAGCTCGTGAAAAAGTTCGGCCACGTCCGGCGGTGTTACAGCATCGTTTTTTCCCCAGATGATACAGGTGGGCGTATGCATACTTGGCAGGTCTTGTGCCATGTTATGGCGAATAGCGCTTTTTGCAATTGCCAAGGTTTTTACAAGTTTGATCCTATCGTTAACCGTGGCAAAAACCTCATCTACAATTTCTTTGGTTGCAACTGCCGGGTCATAAAAAACGTCTTGTGCCTTTTTCTTTATAAACTCGTAATCACCCCTTTTAGGGTACCCATCGCCCATAGCGCTTTCGTAGAGTCCGGAACTACCTGTAATCACTAGAGCTTTTGTTAATTCCGGATACATTTTTGTATGAAGTAGGCCAATATGTCCTCCAAGGGAATTCCCTAATAGAATTACATCTTTTAAACCCTTATACCGAATAAAACTTTCCACATATTTTGCAAAATTCTTTACGGTGGTTTTGAGCATAGGCATATCATATATAGGTAACTCGGGAACCAATATCTTATACCCTTTTTGTGGAAAATAGTCGGTTACACCATGAAAATTGCTTAAACCACCCATTAATCCGTGAAGGATAACAATGGGGGTTCCTTCTCCTTTTTCTGTATAGCTGAATTTTCCTTCTTTAATTAAATCGTCTTTCATTCAGATTGGTACTGGTATTTAGGCAAATATAGGCAATTCATACCATTCAAAATTTTCAAAAAAATACCTACTCCTTATAAATTGTAAAATGTATTTCAAGTGTTTTTTTTGGGTAAAAAGTGGGTATTTGTGAAAGTTAAGGTGGAAAATTTATTAACAAAGTGGAGAATAGTGGAAATTTCTGGAAATAAAATCTATATATTTGAGTTATTATTAGAAAATAACACCAATTTAAGTGACCACAATAGTAGGACAACATGCATGCAAAGCAGATGCAAAGGGTAGAATAAATATTCCTACTGCTTTGAAAAACAAGCTACTCCCGTTTATGAACGATGAGTTTGTGATTAAGCGAGCTGTTTTCAAAGACTGTTTAGAGCTACATCCTAAGGTCAAGTTTGATGAGGTGATGCGAAAGGTCATGAAGAAAGGTGGAAGGGGTAAACAGTTTGATCTTTTCTTGATGAAGTTTACTGCTGGATTAAAAGAGGTTCCTATTGATTCCGATACAGGACGCTTGCAAATACCAAAAGACCTTTTTGAATTTGCGGGAATAAGTAAAGAGGTAATGCTTAACGCGCAGCATGATAAAATAGAGATTTGGGCTAAGGATAAATATGAGACCGTACTTGATTCGATGTCCGACGAAGAGTACGAAGCAATGGCTGAAGACATTTTTGATGCAGACGAGTGAGATCTATCATAATCCGGTACTGCTTCAAGAGTCTGTTGCAGGTTTGGCCATAAAAGAGAATGGGGTTTATGTGGATGTTACGTTTGGTGGAGGAGGGCATTCAAAAGAAATATTGAAACATCTGGGAAGCGGCGGAAAGCTCTTCGCATTTGATCAAGATGAAGATGCGCAGGCCAATGCTCTTGGGGATGAAAGATTTACGTTAATCGCAGAAAATTTCAGGTATATCACCCAATTTCTAAAGTTCTATGGCATTCGGAAAGTAGATGGTATCCTAGCAGATTTTGGGGTTTCCTCGCATCAGTTCGACAAGGCCGAACGTGGTTTTTCTACCCGTTTTGATGCCGATTTGGATATGCGGATGAGCAAACGTAACGAACTTTCGGCGTATGATGTGGTGAATACCTATTCTTATGATGACCTCAGGAATTTGTTCTTTGCTTATGGTGATTTAAGAAATGCCAACGCCTTAGCAAAAGCAATTGTGGATGGTAGAGAGGGTAAGGTAATTAAAACAACAGAAGAGTTAAAATTGACCTTAGACAGGTTTCTTCCAGAACATAAAAGACATAAAATACTGGCGCAGATATATCAAGCGATTCGTATAGAGGTAAACCAAGAGATTGCCGTTATAGAAGAGTTTTTGGAACAAGTCCCCGGATTGCTCGTAGAAGGAGGCCGGTTGAGTGTTATAAGTTATCATTCCCTGGAAGATCGTTTGGTAAAACGATTTATACGCGCCGGTCAATTTAAAGGGGAGCCAGAAAAGGATTTTTACGGAAATATTTCAGTGCCTTTGAAAAAAGTAGGGCCTTTAATAATTCCTTCTAAAGAAGAAATAGCATTAAATAATAGGGCGCGAAGCGCAAAACTGAGAATAGCGGAAAGATTAGCACAAGAATAATGAGAGTTAAAAAAGGCATACTTGATATTTTAAAAGGTAAGTTCTTAATTAGTGGGGACGCCCCTAAAAACTGGCTATTTATCATTTTCGCCTCATTTTTGGCTGCCGTTATGATTACAAGTTCCCATAGTGCCGATAAAAAGGTGCATAGGATTGCTGCCTTGAATGAGGAGGTACGGGAGTTAAGAAGCGAATTTGTAGATGCAAGGTCAGATGTGCAGCAATTAAAGTTGGAGTCTACCATAACAACTACTGTCGCCGAAAAAGGACTGTTTCCATCGGAAACTCCTCCCCAAAAAATTAAGGTTACTTCTAAAACACCAAAAGAATAGTCATGCCTGCAACCGACAAGAGCATATTAACGCGATTATATTTTGTAGCTGGCGCACTGGTAGTCTTTGCCGGGGCCGTGCTGTTTAAGTTGGTTTCCATACAGTTTGTAGAAGGTGAAAAATATATGGCTCTGGCGGAAACACGAACGACCAAAATGTTCACTATTGCGCCCAACAGGGGTAACCTATATTCGGACGATGGTAGTCTACTGGCCACCTCGGTATCTAGATATACGATTCGGTTCGATGCGGTTACCGTTTCGGATACGGATTTTAAGGAAAATGTAAAACCACTTTCGGACGCACTTGCCAAACTCTTTGGTAAAACATCCTCGCATTACCAGCAAATTTTAAGAAAAGCAAAGCAGAACAAAAACAGATATGCACTAATTGCGCGAAATCTAGACTATTCGGAATATATCGCGGTAAAGGGTTTCCCTTTGTTTGAAAAAGGAGCATTTAAAGGTGGACTTATTATTGAGCAAAAGACAAAACGGGAGCATCCTCTAGGAAAAATTGCAGAGCGAAGTGTTGGTTATGAAAGAGTAGATGAAAATGGCTACCGAACTAAAGTAGGTATGGAAGGTGCATTTAGCGAGTATCTAAGTGGTGTTGAAGGTCAGCGTTTAAAGCAAAAAATAGCAAAGAATCAATGGAAGCCCATAGGAACGGATAATATCGTAGAACCCAAAGATGGGTACGATGTGTATTCTACCATAGATATCAATATTCAGGATATAGCGCACCATGCATTATTGGGACAATTGGAGCAGTATAAGGCAGACCATGGGACTGTAATCGTAATGGAAACCAAAACTGGAGAAGTTAAGGCCATTGCCAATCTCGGAAGGACAAACGAGGGAAAATATTATGAACGCTTAAACTATGCAATTGGAGAATCCCATGAGCCGGGTTCTACGTTTAAGTTGATGAATCTTGTGGCTGCCCTAGAGGATAAAGTAGCGGATACAAGTTCTGTGATAGATACGGAAAAGGGTTCTTGGAAATTATATAGACATAGAATACGAGATACCAAAAGGGGTGGTCATGGTGAAATATCCGTAGCCAACGCCTTTGAGGTGTCATCAAATATAGCCTTCGCCAAGATGATACATAATGGCTATAAGGATAATCCTGAAAAATATGTGAATCGTTTAATGAGCATGGGTCTTCATAAAGAGTTAGGCTTACCGGTAAAGGGTGAGGGTGTTCCTGTGATTCGCTATCCTGGGGATAAAGGATGGTCCGGTCTTTCCTTGGCGCAAATGGCTTATGGTTATGAAGTGTCGTTAACACCCTTGCAGACTTTGGCATTTTATAATGCCATTGCAAACGATGGCGAATTGATCAGACCAAGATTGATAAAGGAAGTGAAAGAGTGGAACAAGAGTATAAAGAAATTTGATAAAGAAGTATTGAATTCTGCCATCTGTTCTAAGGAAACGGCACGTAAAGTAAGACAGTTGCTAAAAGATGTGGTAGAGAAGAAAAGAGGGACCGGTCATGGTATGTATTCTAGTAATTTTTCCATGGCAGGTAAAACCGGGACAACGCAAACCAATTACGTGTCCAAGGATAAGGATAAGTACGAATATATTTCCTCATTCGCTGGTTACTTTCCAGCGGACAATCCTAAGTATTCCTGTATTGTAGTCATTCATAAGCCAGATAAAAGTGTAGGCTACTATGGTGCTGATGTTTCTGGTCCCGTTTTTAAGTCAGTAGCGCAAAAAGTATATGCAACTTCTCCTTTAACGGATGAAATTGATATCAAAGATGGTGATGGGAACGATTTGGAAGAAGCCTACCAAGGTTATTTTGCACATGTACAAAAAGAGTACGCAAAAATTCCAAATCTACATGGTATGTGCGGTATGGATGCTGTTGCCATGTTGGAGAACTTGGGAATAGAGGTTGAGGTAAAAGGGAATGGAAAAGTCTATCGCCAATCCATATCTAAAGGAACAGATATTAAAGAAGTGAAAAAAATAGTGTTGGAACTTTCATGAAGTTACTAAAAGACATATTATTTGGAGTTAGCCTGACAGCGGTAAGTGGCACTACTAATTGTAGTGTCAACGCCGTTTGTTTTGACTCTCGTAAGGTTCAGATGGACGATGTCTTTGTAGCGATTAAAGGAACGATCACGGATGGACATAGTTATATAAGAAAAGCGATTGATTTAGGTGCTAAGGCGATTATATGTGAGCAGCTTCCTGAAGATTTGGTTAATGAAATTACCTACGTGGAAGTGGCTAACGGGAATAGTGCACTCGCCATTATGGCTTCTAATTTTTATGGGAATCCGTCTAAGAATTTAAAATTGATAGGTGTTACCGGAACTAATGGTAAGACCACCGTAACTAGCTTGTTATATCAGCTTTTTAAAAAGGCGGGTTATAAAGTAGGCTTATTGTCTACCATTAAAATCATGGTAGACAATAAGGAGTATGCGACTACCCATACTACACCGGACGCCTTGGTAATCAACAAGCATTTGAGTCTAATGAACAGTGCTGGGGTAGAGTTTTGTTTTATGGAGGTAAGTTCTCACGGAATCCATCAAAAAAGAACAGAAGGTTTAGTTTTTGAAGGTGCAATTTTCACCAATCTGTCGCATGATCATTTAGATTATCATAACACTTTTGCCGAATACAGGGATACTAAAAAGATACTGTTCGATACGCTTTCTAAAAAAGCGTTCGCCCTTACCAATATAGATGATAAGAATGGTTTGGTAATGCTACAAAATACCAAAGCCAGAAAATATACCTATGCTTTAAATAATTACGCCGATTATAGAGCCCAGATTTTAGAGAATCAGTTTGATGGGCAACTGTTGAAGGTGAATGATAATGAGTTATGGACCAAATTAATAGGTCATTTTAACGCCTATAATATGCTGGCTATTTATGCTACGGCAGATTTGTTGGGCTTGGAAAATTTAGAAACCCTACGCTTGTTAAGCGAGCTTGAAACTGTAGATGGCAGATTTCAATATTACATATCAAAACAAAAAATTACGGCTATTGTTGATTATGCCCATACGCCGGATGCTTTAAAAAATGTGCTTGAGACGATCAACACATTGAGGACTGGAAATGAAAACGTCATCACCGTTGTGGGGTGTGGTGGCGACAGAGACAGATCAAAGCGTCCGGTAATGGGCAATATCGCTGGTGAAATGAGCAACAAGGTCATTTTTACCTCGGATAATCCAAGAACCGAATCGCCTACAGCTATTATTTCAGAGATGGAATCTGGCGTGGAGCCGCAGCATGTCAATAAAATATTAGCTATTGAAAATAGGGAGCAAGCGATCAAGACCGCGTGCCAATTAGCTGCTGCTAATGATATTATCCTTGTGGCAGGTAAGGGTCATGAGACCTATCAAGAAACGAACGGTAAGCGAATTGAATTTGATGATTATAAAATTGTAACCAAAGTATTAAAGAGTTTAAATAAATAACAAGAGCCAAATAATTATTTGTCTTTTAGCGAGAATATATGTTAACCTACCTATTTGAATATTTAGAAAGCGAATACCAGTTTCCCGGAGCTTCCCTTTTTGGGTTCCTTACGTTTAGGGCTGCTATGGCTATACTCTTTTCTTTGGGTTTGGCAACAATATATGGCAAGCGCATTATTCTCTTCCTTCAAAAAAAACAGATTGGAGAAACGGTTAGGGACTTGGGTCTGGATGGTCAGAAGCAAAAGGCCGGAACACCTACCATGGGCGGTTTGATTATCATATTCGCAACGCTTATTCCAGTGTTGTTATTTGCCAAACTGCAGAACATTTACATTATTCTGCTCGTGGTAACTACTCTTTGGATGGGTATTATCGGTTTTATAGATGATTATATTAAAATATTTAGAAAGAATAAAGAGGGACTAAAAGGTCGGTTCAAGGTATTGGGTCAGGTGGTACTGGGATTGGTTGTAGGTGCCACGCTTTATTTTCATCCAGAGGTAACCATGCGCGAGCACACTAAAACAATGATTACGGAGAACTTTACCGTAGAGGAGGTTAAAGGCGCAGACATTAAGTCGACTATGACAACCGTACCTTTTTTTAAGAATAATGAGCTGGATTATAGCAGTTTTATTTCATGGATGGGTGATGGTTTGGAGGCATATACGTGGTTGATTTTTATCCCGATTATTATTTTAATCGTTACCGCTGTTTCCAATGGAGCCAATCTAACCGATGGTATAGACGGACTCGCAGCGGGCAGTTCTGCGATTATTGTAATCACTTTAGGAATTTTTGCATGGGTTTCCAGTAATATCATTTTCTCGGAGTACTTGGATATTATGTATATAAGAGGCGTAGAGGAATTGGTAATCTTTATAACTGCATTTACCGGTGCTCTGGTCGGCTTTTTATGGTACAACGCTTTTCCGGCCCAAGTTTTTATGGGTGATACGGGAAGCCTTACCATAGGTGGTGTCATAGCCGTAATAGCCATTATCATTCGTAAAGAATTATTGATTCCCATTTTATGTGGAATTTTCTTTGCCGAATCTATTTCAGTCATGTTACAAGTAGGTTATTTTAAGTATACAAGGAATAAGTATGGCGAAGGAAAACGTATTTTTTTAATGGCACCCTTGCATCATCATTATCAGAAAAAAGGATACCACGAAAGCAAAATAGTTACTCGTTTTTGGATTATAGGAATTCTTTTGGCCATTGTCACTATAGTCACGTTAAAACTTAGGTAAATGGCTTTACTGGTAATCCTAGGAGGTGGTGAAAGTGGAGTAGGTACGGCGATTTTAGGCCAAAAAAAGGGATACGAGGTTTTTGTGTCCGATAAAGGAAATATTAATAAAAAGTATAAGGACGTTCTTTCACATTATGGAATTGATTGGGAAGAGGAAATACATTCCGAGAAGCGGATTATAAAGGCTGATATCGTTATGAAAAGTCCTGGTATTCCGGATACGGTACCTCTGGTAAAGCAATTGTTGGCTAAGGGTGTTCCGGTAGTATCGGAGATAGAGTTTGCATCCAAGTATACTGATGCTAAAATCATTGGAATAACCGGAAGCAACGGAAAGACCACCACCACAATGCTTACCAACCATCTATTGGTAGGCGGAGGCCTTAATGTTGGAATGGCAGGTAATATTGGGGACAGCTTTGCTAAAA
The DNA here is from genome assembly GCA_964620945.1 of uncultured Maribacter sp. Taxonomy (GTDB): domain Bacteria; phylum Bacteroidota; class Bacteroidia; order Flavobacteriales; family Flavobacteriaceae; genus Maribacter. The sequence goes on along the minus strand of CAZUIE010000036.1, from coordinate 9,217 downwards.
TGGTGGCCGAGAATGATTTTGAGTATTACGTTTTGGAGATCAGTAGTTTTCAGTTGGACGGTGTCCGAGAGTTTAGACCGGATATTGCTGTGATTACGAATATTACACCAGATCATTTAGATCGTTATGATTATAAGTTTGAGAACTATATCGCATCAAAGTTTAGAATCGCTATGAACCAAACGGAAAAGGACTATCTGATTTATGATGCAGATGATGAGGTAATTGTTTCTTGGCTCAAAGCCAATCCAGTCAAATCCAAATTAATGCCATTCTCCTTAACGGAGAAATTTAACGAAGGAACATATTTAGAAGATACTAATATTATAATAACAACACCAACGGATAAGATGACTATGACGACAGACGCTTTAGCACTAGAAGGACAACACAATTTAAAAAATACAATGGCTGCTGCTACCATCGCAAAATTGGTAAGTATCCGTAAGGAGACCATACGGGATTGCATCTCCAATTTTCAGGGGGCGCCGCACCGTTTGGAGAAAGTGTTGAAAATTAGCCATGTGCAATACATAAACGATTCCAAGGCAACCAATGTAAATGCTACCTATTTTGCTTTAGATAGTGTAAAGACGCAAACGGTATGGATTGTTGGTGGTGTGGATAAAGGGAACGATTACAAGGCTTTAATGTCCTTAGTGAGGGAAAAGGTAAAAGCAATCGTGTGTTTGGGCGCCGATAACACTAAAATCAAGGAGACATTTGGAAATGTGGTGGACTTATTAGTTGAAACATATGCTATGGAAGAAGCGGTAAAAGTAGCTTATAAGATTGCAGAACGTGGGGATACTGTTTTGTTATCTCCCGCCTGTGCCAGTTTCGATTTATTTGAAAACTATGAAGATCGTGGAAATCAGTTCAAAAACTGTGTAAAAAATTTATAAGTGCTAAAATTATTACAAAATATCAAAGGAGATAAAGCTATTTGGGCCATTGCAGCCCTTTTGGCCTTATTTTCTTTCTTGCCTGTGTACAGTGCCAGTAGTAACTTGGTTTATGTGGTAGGTAACGGTACAACGGCCGGTCATTTGATTAAGCATGCGCTACTGTTGTTTTTGGGATTTGGAATAATTTACGGGGTACATAAAATTCCGACTCATTTTTTTAAGGGACTTTCCCTAATTGGATTACCGATTATTTTGGTGCTGTTGGTGGTGGTGTTGGCACAAGGAACAACCAGTGGGGAGACCAACGCAAGTCGGTGGATTCGTATTCCATTTGTTGGTTTCGGATTTCAGCCTTCTAATTTGGCAGCGGTGGTATTACTTATTTATGTGGCGCGCTATCTATCCAAGATTAAGGAGATGACAGTTACTTTTACTGAGAGTATTTTACCCTTATGGCTTCCTGTGTTTTTGGTTGTGGTATTGATTTTGCCCGCGAACTTTTCAACAGCGGCGATCATATTTACCATGGTGTTGATGTTATGCTTTTTAGGGGGATATCCCATAAAATATCTGATAGGGATAATAGGGACAGGATTGGTTTGTTTGACCTTGTTCGTGGTAACGGCCAAGGCATTTCCTGACTTGTTTCCAAACAGGGTAGACACCTGGATGAGTCGCATCGATAGTTTCACAAGTCCAGAAGATACAGAAGCGAACTATCAAATAGAAAGAGCAAAAATAGCCATTGCAACCGGCGGTATTGTAGGCAAGGGTGCAGGAAAGAGTGTCCAAAAGAATTTTTTACCACAAAGCTCTTCGGATTTTATATATGCTATTATAGTAGAAGAGTACGGATTAATCGGTGGCTTTGCGCTTATGTTCTTTTATCTGTTTTTATTGTTTCGTATCGTAGTTGTTGCAAATAGCAGTACCTCCATTTTTAGTAAACTATTGGTCTTAGGTGTAGGCCTTCCTATTGTGTTTCAGGCATTGATAAATATGGCCGTAGCGGTGGAACTGTTTCCGGTCACGGGACAGAATTTACCATTGATAAGTAGCGGAGGAACATCTAGCTGGATGACCTGCTTGGCCATAGGAATTATTTTGAGTGCTAGTAATAAGAGTTTGGTACAAGACGCTAACGGTTCAACCGACATTGATGAGAATAATCCTTTAGAAGTATTAAGTGGACAGCTATAGGTTTATAATATCTGGCGGAGGTACAGGAGGGCATATATATCCGGCGATAGCCATAGCGAACGAATTAAAACGCAGGTTTCCTAAAGCGGAGTTTTTGTTCGTAGGAGCTAAGGACAGAATGGAAATGGAAAAAGTGCCCCAAGCCGGTTATAAAATAGAAGGACTGTGGATAACAGGGATACAGCGAAAGCTAACATTTAAAAATGTAATGTTCCCTTTTAAATTGATGAGTAGTTTGATAAAAGCAGGTAAGATAGTAAAGCGAGTGAAACCTCATGCCGTAATTGGTACGGGAGGTTTTGCTAGTGGCCCTTTATTACGTGTTGCATCCGGTAAGGGAATTCCTTGTGTGTTACAGGAGCAGAATTCTTATGCAGGCATTACAAATAAGCTGCTTAAGAATAGGGTACAGAAAATATGTGTAGCCTATGATGGTATGGAGCAATTTTTTCCCGCGGACAAAATAGTAAAAACAGGCAATCCTGTTCGTGCAGATTTAATACAGTTAAATGTACATAAGAAAGATGCTTTGGATTTTTTTAAGCTTTATCCAACAAAAAAAACGGTGTTGGTGCTAGGTGGAAGTTTGGGCGCCAAGCGCATAAATGAACTTATAGCGGATAAGCTATCCTTCTTTGAGGAGCTGGGAATTCAGGTAGTGTGGCAATGTGGGAAAGGATATATTGAAAAATATAAGAGTTATAATTCGAATACGGTGAAAGTACATGCGTTTTTAAATGACATGGGTAAAGCATATGCGGCTGCCGACTTTATTATTTCTAGGGCAGGGGCGGGTTCCGTATCGGAATTGTGTATTGTGGGGAAGCCTACACTCTTTATTCCATCACCAAATGTCGCTGAAGACCATCAAACAAAAAATGCGCGGGCGTTAGAGCAGGATTCAGCGGCTATATTGATTGAAGAGGCAGATTTGGATACGGATTTTGAAAGCTCATTTAAAGGGGTATATGACTCGCAAGAGAAGCAAGTGGAATTGTCAAAAAACATGAAGGCTTTAGCATTACCCAATGCAACCAGTGCTATTTGTGACGAGGTAGAAAAGTTATTAACGAAATAGAATATTAAATAGTGAAATTTTAGAATTGAATTTTGGACTTGAAAAATGTACATAGCGTTTACTTTATTGGCATAGGAGGTATTGGTATGTCTGCTTTGGCCCGGTATTTTAGGTTCATAAATATACCTGTTGCAGGATATGATAAAACGGAAACCCCGCTAACAAAAGAATTGGTAGCCGCGGGAATTCCTATCCACTATACGGACGATATACGATTAGTTTCAAAACCATTTTTGGATGCTAAAAGTACCCTAATCGTCTATACACCTGCGGTGGAAGCGTCCCATCGCGAATACCACTATTTTAAGAAGAATGGTTTTGCGATAAAAAAGCGATCAGAAGTATTGGGGCTTATTACGGCAGATTCCTTTTGTTTTGCTGTTGCAGGTACGCATGGCAAGACTACGACTTCCGCTATACTTGCGCATTTGTTGAAAGAGACCGGAGCACCCTTAACCGCTTTTTTAGGCGGTATCTCAGAAGATTTTAATAGTAATTTTCTGTTGGAAGGAACGGATTATTCGGTAGTAGAAGCAGATGAATTTGATCGTTCTTTTTTACGACTTACCCCAAATGTTGCCTGCATAACATCTATGGATGCCGACCATTTAGATATTTATGGGAGTGAAGAGGAGTTGATATCTTCCTTCATCGACTTTACGAAACGGATAAAACAGGGCGGAACCCTTTTTGTAAGGAATGGTCTGCCGCTAGAGGGCGTAACTTATGGTATAGAGGACAATTCCGATTTTTGCATCCGCAATATAAAAATAGAACAAGGTACATACATATTTGATTTGGTTACCCCGAGTATAGTTTTGAAAGGGGTTAAGTTCAGTAGGCCGGGCAGGCATAATTTGCTTAATGGTCTGGCTGCTTTTGCCATGGCGATTGAATCCGGTTCCCCTCCGGATCGCTTGGCAAATGCATTGGGAACATTTAAGGGCGTAAAGCGCAGATTTTCATATAAGATAAACACTTCGGAGTTTGTTTTTATAGATGATTATGCGCATCACCCAGTCGAAATCGATGCTGTGTTTAGTGCGGTGAAAGAAATGCACTCGAATAAAAAGGTACTAGCTGTTTTTCAACCACATCTTTTTTCAAGGACACGTGACTTTGGAGATGAATTTGCGAAAAGCCTTTCCAGATTCGATAACGTCCTATTGTTAGAGATTTATCCAGCAAGGGAAGAACCTATAACTGGAATAGATTCAGAGTGGTTATTGGGGAAAATGACCAACGCTAATACGAAAAGAGTAGACAAAGCAAATTTACTAGATGAAATAAAGGGGCAGCACCCGGAAGTTTTGATTACTATGGGAGCAGGGGATATAGGCCTAGAAATTGAACGGATTAAAAATGAACTGATGTATGAATATGAACTGGAATAACATAAAACTAATAGCCCTGGTTTTGGCAATCATGGTATTGTACGCGTTTTCTAATCACCGGAACGCTAAGAAAAGTATTGTTAAAATGAATGTGGAATTTGGTGGTGACGAAAATCTCTATTTAACGGAAGGGGTGGTTAATAAATTGTTAATACAAAAATATGGTGGGCTTAAAAACGTCCCTAAAGAAAAGATAGCTTTGAATACTGTAGAAAAGGCTATAGAAGCCAATGAAATGGTGAAAAGTGCCCAAGTGTATCTTACTATAGATGGTGAACTTACGTCAAAAATCATTCAACGTAAACCGATCGGTCGTGTAGAGGGGGATTCGAAATTCTATTTGGATGACGAAGGAAAGCGTATGCCGCTTTCTAGTAATCATTCCGCTAGGGTTCCCATAATCACAGGCAACGTTACAGGCGAAACCCTGGAAGATGTGTATGTGATTTTGGAATTCATCAACGAGGATAGTTTTTTGCGTAAAAATGTTATCGGTATACATATCGAAGAAAAGGATAACTATAAATTGAAATTTAGATTAAATCAGTTTGTAGTGAATTTAGGAACTGTAAATAATCTAGAGGATAAGTTTAGCAATTTTAAAGCGTTTTACGCCAAGGCAAACAAGGATAAAACCTTAAAAGATTTTGCTGTGGTAAGTTTAGAATTCAATAATCAGGTAGTGTGCACTAAAATATAAATAGGAATGGAACAAGCTAATTATTCTGTCGGGTTAGACATCGGAACAACCAAAATCGTCGCCATTATTGGTAAGGAAAACGAATATGGAAAGATTGAGATTCTGGGAATTGGTAAGTCCAAAAGCTTAGGGGTTCATAGAGGTGTTGTAAATAATATCACGCAAACCATAAAATCCATTCAACAGGCTGTTGAAGAGGCAGAAGCCAATTCAGGTCTCAAAATTGGAAATGTGGTGGTAGGTATAGCAGGCCAGCACATACGAAGTTTACAGCACAGCGATTACATTACCAGACCGGATTCCGAAGAGGTAATCGGGGATAAAGATTTGGATAAGTTGGTTAATCAGGTTCATAAATTAATTATGTTGCCTGGAGAAGAAATTATCCATGTGCTTCCACAGGAATATAAAGTAGATGGCCAGGCCGAAATTAAACAACCAATAGGAATGTACGGTGGTCGCCTAGAGGCTAATTTCCATGTGGTCGTAGGCCAGGTAACATCCATAAAAAATGTGGGCAGATGTATTAAGAGTGCAGGTCTTGGGTTGGGGAATATTACCTTGGAACCATTAGCATCATCGGATGCTGTTTTAAGTCAGGAAGAAAAAGAAGCAGGAGTAGCGCTAATAGATATAGGGGGTGGTACTACGGATTTGGCCATTTTTAAAGATGGCATAATCAGGCATACGGCCGTTATTCCATTTGGTGGCGGTATCATTACAGAAGACATTAAAGAAGGCTGCTCCATTATAGAAAAGCAGGCAGAGTTATTAAAGATGAAGTTCGGTTCTGCATGGCCTGGTGAGAACAGGGATAACGAGATTGTTTCCATACCTGGTTTACGAGGTAGGGAACCAAAGGAGATTTCATTAAAAAACCTTTCCAAAATAATTCATGCGAGGGTGGTGGAAATAATTGAGCAGGTTTATGTAGAGGTAAAGAATTATGGGCATGACGAACAAAAGAAAAAATTAATTGCAGGAATTGTGCTTACCGGTGGTGGAAGTCAGTTGAAGCATTTAAAACAATTGGTAGAATACATAACCGGTATGGATACGAGAATTGGATACCCAAACGAGCATTTGGCAGGTGATTCGGATGCCGAAATAGCTAGTCCGCTATATGCTACTGCAGTAGGATTATTAATGAATGCAGTTAAGAATCAATCCAAGATACAAGCTGAAGTTACTTCGGTGGCAGACATTCCCATAGTTGATGAGGAGGGTGAATATGAACTGCAAGCAAGCGAAGAACGAAGAAAGGAACGTAAGTCCGTCTTTGATAAATGGTCTGAAAAATTAAAGGAATTTCTGGACAACGCAGAGTAGAACACGCATAGAAAATAGCATACAATAACCAGTAATAATAACACTATGAGCAACAGCAGCGAATTTGACAATATTTCTTTTGATCTTCCAAAGAATCAAAGCAATGTAATTAAGGTTATCGGAGTAGGGGGTGGCGGTAGTAACGCCATTAACCATATGTTCCAAGCCGGAATAAACGGAGTGGACTTCGTTATCTGCAATACCGATTCACAGGCTTTAGACAATAGTCCGGTTCCAAACAAAATTCAATTAGGGGTTTCATTGACAGAAGGATTGGGAGCTGGTGCCAACCCAGAAGTTGGTGAGCAAGCTGCTATGGAGAGCATGGAGGACATTAAACAAATGTTGGACAATACCACCAAGATGATTTTCATCACAGCGGGAATGGGCGGAGGAACAGGAACTGGTGCTGCTCCGGTAATCGCCAAATTTGCTAAAGAGATGGATGTGCTTACTGTTGGTATTGTAACAATGCCTTTTAACTTTGAGGGAAAAATGCGTTGTGATCAAGCGCAAAGAGGAATAGAAAAACTTAGAAATAATGTAGATTCCTTAATCGTAATCAATAACAACAAACTACGAGAAGTCTACGGTAACCTTGGCTTTAAGGCCGGTTTCTCAAAAGCGGATGAAGTATTGGCCACGGCGGCGAGAGGAATTGCAGAGGTAATTACCCATCATTATACACAGAATATAGATTTACGTGATGCTAAAACGGTACTCTCCAATAGTGGTACTGCTATTATGGGTTCCGCAATATCTTCTGGTTCTGCACGGGCAAACGAAGCTATAATGAAGGCTTTGGATTCACCGTTGTTGAACGACAACAAAATTCATGGTGCTAAAAACGTATTGTTACTAATTGTTTCCGGGGCTCAGGAAATTACGATTGATGAAATTGGAGAAATTAATGACCATATTCAAATAGAGGCAGGGCACGGTGCAAATATCATCATGGGTGTAGGCGAGGACGAAAGTTTAGGCGAGGCCATTGCCGTAACGGTAATTGCCACGGGATTTAACATTGAACAACAAGATGATATTGTAAATACGGAGTCAAAAAAAATAATCCATAATTTGGAAGAGGGACAGAAAGCGGAGATGGAATTAATGTCCAGAAATAAAACTGTTCACGTCCTTGAAGATGATCAACCCGAAGAGAAGCCACAAGAACGATATGAATTATTAGATGAGGGCGACTTTGATTTAATACCTACTACGAATTATATTAAAAACTTTAATGTTTTTTATGAAGAGGTAGTTGCTAAGAATCTTTCGGAAGATGATTTTGTTATCATAGAATCATCGGATAATTTGCGCGATATTGAGGTAGTTGAGCCACAAGAATTAAAAGCTCAAGATAAAGACGAACAATTTGCGATAGGTTTTGATTTGCCTTTGGTAACAGATGAAGAGGAAAAGGAAAATGTTATTATGTTTGACCTCAACGACGAGGTAAAGGATATGGACGTAAAGGATAGTGTTGAAATCATACCGGTATTGGAGTACAATAAAAAAGGTGAAACAAGATACAGTTTAGACGATTATATGCAACTGGAGAACAAGCTTACAGGTGCAAAGTCAAAAGCTGAGGAATTTGAGCCTAAAATAGTAGAGGATGAGCTGGTTTTTGAAAAAAGGACGGTTTCTCCGAAGCCGCCAAGTACATCAATGGACGAAGAATTGGATCCTATGGAAACCCCCATTGAGGAATTATTGAAACAAAGAGCGGACGAGCGCCGCAGAAAATTAAAGGATTTCAATTATAAGTTTAAGAACAGCGTTAATAATATAGATGAGTTTGAAAAGCAACCCGCGTATAAAAGGCAAGGGGTTGATTTGAACGATAGTCCAAGGGAACAAAAAATATCGCGAACAAGTTTAAGCGATGATAGTAACAATGATATACAGATGCGCTCCAACAACTCTTTTTTACATGATAATGTAGATTAACTGGATAGTTCCATATGTTTTAAACCCGGAAACAGGTATTGTTTTCGGGTTTGTTTTTTATATTTGCTGCTTTAAAAATATTTGTAGTATGGGATTGCAACAACAGGTAATGGATCAAATGAAAACGGCAATGAAAGCAAAGGATACCATTGCGTTGGAATCCTTGCGTGCAATTAAGTCCGCGCTCTTGTTGGCCAAGACCAGTGGGGACGGCGAGCTTTCTGAGGATGATGAAGTGAAGTTGGTTCAAAAACTGGTAAAGCAACGTAAGGATAGCGCTACTATATTTAGCAATCAGGGTAGGCAGGATTTGGCTGATCCTGAATTAGCACAAATTGCGGTATTGGAACAATTTTTACCTGAGCAATTAAACAATGAAGAAATAGAGAAAGTAGTAGTTCAAATTATAGAAGCGACAGGAGCCTCCGGTATGAAGGATATGGGCAGGATCATGGGAATGGTTTCAAAAGAATTAGCAGGTCGAGCCGATGGAAAGACCATTTCAAGTATTGTTAAGAATAAATTGTCCTAGAACAATAGTATCGCAATAAGAAGTTTTATTTTTGAATATTGAATAAGGCCGCGTGGCGCAACTGAATAGCGCATCAGATTTCGGCTCTGAGGGTTGGGGGTTTGAATCCCTTCGCGGTCACTA
>CAZUIE010000035.1:23308-25894 GCA_964620945.1 uncultured Maribacter sp. | reverse complement strand
GAGTAAGAAAATAAAAAGTAATTGCTTTTTCATACGAAATGGTGTGTTGCATTATTCTATTTAAATTCGATGGATTTTTTTATGGATGTTAGCGCATTTGTAGTTGTTATCTTGGTATTTGATTATTAACTCCCATGGGCTACTCACAAATAGCTCCTAGAAGTACTTATAAACCTTCACAAATCTGCGGGATGTTCTACCTAAATGTTGTGTTACAATATTTCACCGTTTAATTACGTTAGCTACCAAGTGCATTAACAAATTCAAATGTCCATAAATAAGAACCCAACAAAAAGAGTTGTTCTCGGCATTTTTTTAGCACTGGGTTTTTTGTGTGCTGCACAAGAACATGAACTAACAGAAAATCTATTTGTTCGAGTGTACGATTCAAACGGCAAAAAATTCAGCAAAGGACAGCTGCAACACATCAGTGATGCAGGCTTAAAGTTAATTTCAAAAGATAGTCTTGTTTTTGTTCCGATTTCGAAAATCGGAAAAATAAGAACCAAACACTCTTTAGGTGGAAATATAATTATGAGTTCTATTATTGGGGGGAGCTTAGGATTCGGTTTGATTGCGGGGGACCCAGAAACCTCAAGGTCTTCTGTGTATAGTGGGGGAGAAAGGATAGCAGCCGTTTCCGGTGGTTTGTTGTTAGGCGGACTCATAGGAGCTGGCACATCGGTGTTTAAGAAATCAAAAGCCTTCGATATTGATGGAGATTCCACTGCTTTGCAATCTTTTATTACTGCATTATCGGTCTACGGTATTAGCCCATGGCCTAAAGATTAATAAATTATTGATGTAAGCTTCATACCATAAATAAGATAGTCAAGTAGACTATCACTATGGTAACCTACGAGAAATAGAAATTTAAACTATGAGAAACATACTTTTTAGCTTATCACTGGTCATCGCAGTCAGTTTTCCAAAAATACACGCACAAGACGATCTTTACATTCCCCCATCCGTTAAAAAAATCGATTATGCAAACAGGGAACTCACATTTTCTGAAGTAACCATGAATGGCAAGGAAACAACCTATTTAGAAGTGGAACAAGGGGAGACCGTAAAAATGAAGACCAGAATACGATCTAAAAAGAACGGGGACTATTGTCCTGGCTGCATCGTACAAATCTATTGGGGAATTAATGGCTATACCTCTACCTGTGCTAAAAGCTTTGGTGGTTATAGCTTTAGTAAAAAGAAATCTAAGCACAGCTTCCAGGCACCCATGAAAGATGGTATTTATTACATTACCATGGGAGGAACCTTAGAATATTCTTGTAAGAATACTATCGAAAGACCCCGTTGTGCCCCTGAGTATGCCTTTGCTGTTCTAAAAGTTGGCAATCCTGATCCTGAACAGAAGATTACGGTGGTAAAAGATATACGGAATACCGGTGCTGCACTAAAAACAACTGTTGTTAAACCTGGTAGCTTTGGCAGTTTAGATACAGTAGAATGGTTTTTTAATGGAGAAAAACTTCCTTTTGACAACCAAGAAGAAATACCGGTTACGGAGTTTGGCACCTATACGGTAACGTGGTCCAATTGTTTAACTAGCGTTTCCGAATCCATTGATTACATCACCAATGAAGCGGATGCGATTGTTGGTTCAGACGTAACAGAAGATTTTGGTGAAGAAGACATAGGAAGTAATCCAGCTATTGCAGAAGATTCTGTTACTGCTATCACCAAGGAAGAGCCAGACCTGAGCGAAAGTACGGACATAGCTGTGTTGATAGAGAACTATGACACGTTTGTGTTGAAAAACCTGATTTTTGACTTGGATAGAGCTACGATTAAACCGGAAGCTCAAGTTGTACTGAACCAGTTGGCCCAAATAATGAAGAACCAGCCCACCATGATTATTTTATTGGAAGGTCATACCGCTATCGGAAATGCCCGTCAGAACAGGGGGTTATCGGAGCGAAGGGTAGCATCGACCAAAAAGTACCTCGTTGGCCAAGGTGTTTCCAAACGCAATATCCAAACAAAAGGATGGGGCCAGGAAAAACCGCTGGTAGTAACCCGAGACATTGAAAAAGGAAGGATAAATAGAAGGGTAGAAATACAAATATTGGCTCGGTAAAACTGGCATAATTAAATAAACATAGTATCAACTATTTAGCATTGTATTATCTCAGTTTATTCTTTTGTTATGGTAGCGTATCTATTTCCTGGTCAAGGCACTCAATTTCCATCTATGGGGAAAGCGTTATTTGATAAATCAAAATTAGCTCAAGAATATTTTAAAAAAGCAAATGATATTTTAGGTTTTTCTATTACTAAAGTTATGTTTGAAGGGTCGGTTGAAGATTTAAAACAAACAAAATTTGCTCAACCAGCTATTTTTTTACATTCATTTGTTAAAACTAAGACTATTGGGAGTGCATTTAAACCCAACATGGTTGCTGGTCACTCGTTAGGTGAGATATCAGCTTTAGCCGCAATTGAATGTAATGACTTTAAATCTGCTTTACAATTAATATCATCACGTGCCGGGGCGATGCAAGGTGTTTGTGAAGTTGAAAATACAGGTATGGCCGTAGTAATAGGACTATATGATGTTATCGTAAAGGA
>CAZUIE010000035.1:0-23208 GCA_964620945.1 uncultured Maribacter sp. | reverse complement strand
TTGAAAATACAGGTATGGCCGTAGTAATAGGACTATATGATGTTATCGTAAAGGAATTTTACTGGAAGCAATATCATTTGTTCTATTATCTTTAGATGCTTGCCGCCAATCTACTTGCTTGATTTATGGCCCGTTTAGCATCTAGCTCGGACGCTACCGCTGCGCCACCTACCACATGTACTTTTATACCAATAGTTTCCAATGGTGTTGCTAGGTCATTTAAAGGTACTTGGCCTGCGCAAATAATGACGTTATCTACGGCTAACACTTTTGGTTGATCATTTTGGATGTAATGCAATCCTTCATCATCAATTTTAGTATAGCGTACCTCATTGATGAACTGTACGTTTTTCTTCTTTAATGTAGACCGATGAATCCAACCTGTAGTTTTTCCTAGGTTACCCCCAAACTTGCCCTTACTGCGCTTGAACATAAATAGTTCTCTTGGCGATGGATGCACTTCTGCAGTAATACCTTCAATACCACTCCTAGCTCCCAATGTTTTATCAATGCCCCATTCCGCTAACCACGCATCAATATTCAATGCAGTGCTTTCCCCTTCATATGATAGGTATTCGGAAACATCAAAACCAATTCCTCCCGCACCAATTACAGCAACCCTTTTGCCTACCGGTTTCTTAAGCTTTAACACATCAATATAACCTAGCACCTTGGCATGGTCAATACCTTCAATATTTAGTGTTCTTGGCCGTATTCCCGTGGCCAAGATAACCTCGTCAAAATCACCTTTTTCCAAATCTTCGGCAGATACTTGTTTATTTAGTTTTAGGCTTACCTTATGTAATTCTATTTGCTTGCCAAAATAGCGTAACGTTTCGTAGAATTCTTCTTTCCCCGGTATCTGCTTGGCCATGTTAAACTGTCCGCCAATTTCTGTATCGGCATCAAAAAGAGTGACTTCATGTCCGCGCTGCGCTGCAATTGTGGATGCAGCCAAACCGGCTGGGCCAGCACCTACAACAGCTATCTTCTTCTTTTTCTCTGTTGGAAGATAGTTGAGTTCTGTTTCATGACAAGCTCTTGGATTTACCAAACAGCTAGCTACTTTTTGTTCAAAAACATGGTCTAAGCATGCCTGATTGCAGCCAATACAAGTGTTTATTTCATCAGCTTTGTTCGCTTCGGCTTTTTTCACCCATTCTGGATCTGCTAAGAAGGGCCGTGCCATGGAAATTAAATCCGCATGACCTTCTGCCAATACCTGTTCCGCTGTTTCCGGCATATTTATTCGATTAGAAGTAACTAAGGGAATGGAAAGTTCTTCTTTCATTTTTTTGGTCACCCACGTAAATGCTGCTCTCGGTACCGAAGTGGCAATGGTTGGAATCCGTGCTTCGTGCCAACCAATTCCCGTATTTATGATGGTTGCACCTGCTTTTTCAATTTCTTTTCCTAAGGTCACTACTTCTTGCCATGTACTTCCGTTTTCTACCAAATCCAACATGGATAAGCGGTAGATGATGATAAAATCGCTTCCAACGGCCTCACGTGTCCGCTTCACTAAAGTAATGGGCAAACGCATTCTATTTTCGTAACTCCCTCCATAATTGTCTGTACGCTTGTTTGTTTTTTCGACAATAAACTGATTGATTAAATAACCTTCCGAACCCATAATTTCTACGCCATCATAACCGGCAGCTTTTGCTAGGGTAGCGGAGTTTACAAAGTCACGAATGGTTCGCTTTATACCCGATTTTTTTAGCTTAAAAGGTTTAAAGGGGGTTATGGGCGATTTTATGGGCGAGGGGGCCACTGCAAAAGGATGATAACCATACCGACCTGAGTGCAAAATTTGCATACATATTTTACCGCCTGCTACATGTACGGCATCTGTAATTACTTTATGGTGTTTTGCATGCTTTTTGGTGCTCATTCGTGCTGAAAACGGAGCAGTCCACCCTTGTATGTTTGGTGCTATCCCACCGGATACGATTAAACCAACACCACCTTTGGCTCGCTCCGCATAGTAGGTAGCTATTTTTGCCAATCCGTTTTTTTTCTCTTCCAGACCAGTATGCATAGAACCCATAATGATTCTATTTTTTAGCGTAGTAAAACCCAAATCCAAGGGCTCAAAAATATGTGGGTACTTGGTCATTTGTCAGTTTGTTTTAGGGATATTGTTATGCGCGCATAGCAGTTGGTAAGGTACGTTTTTTAGGATGAAAAATAAAAAGAAGAAAGCACTTTAGAACTTTTGAGCCTAATCAAGTTAAATAAATTAAGTATCTGCTTTTAAGTGGAATAAAAGCAGTTGTTTCCAAGGAAAGACTACAGAATCCTGAATTTAAACCAACAAAACATCGGGAGCAACTTTTCACGATATATAACAGAAGCTACTAAATTACGAATCAATATGCGCTGCATCACGATTTTAATGTTACTTCCTATCGCACTTAGCTGTAATACGAATAAGAAATCAACAAAAGTGATAGAACATGAAGCACCTGCGCATGCCGAGTTGAGCAAAGACTCATAAATTTTTCTTGGAAACCGATTTTGTTTACAGAAAAAACATGTATCACTTGTCATGAAAGTAATACGGAAAAAATAGGACCTTCCGTCAAAAAGATCTTGAAAGTTTACACGAAAAAAGTGGGGATATTGTTGGTTTTTAACAGGCCAGACAAAGCCAAAGGTTGACACTATTGCTAATCAAGTCGTTAGTATGCAAGCTAAAATTGGTGGATTTTTACAGAACATCTCCGATGAGGAATTGAATACCATAGCCAGCGCTATGATACATATGGACCAATTAAATTAGAACTAGCTACCCCCTTATTTAGTGGACTTACATCCGCATACAGTGCAGTTTTCTAAAAATTTAAGTGGTATTTATGTGATAAAGTAAGACGTCCGTATACCTATAGAGTAAACAAAACCGCATACCATCATGAACAAAGCATCTAAAGAAAAAAGCTTCAAGACAATACTTTTAAAATTTTACAAATGTGAGATTCGTTTATTCAAGCGTATTTTAGGTATTTAAAAACTATTCGGCTAGCGTCTCTATGTTTTATAGGTAGCCATTACTTTGATGCGAATGCCATTTAAAAATACGTCAAGAATTGTGTTATCTTTATCGTTACACCGCTAAATTCATATAAAAGTAAGGTACTAACGGTGAGTATGCCAAAGTAATCAAAAAAGTAAAATTAAGACGGACCAATGAGGAGTTTCCCCATAAAAATAATAATAAAATCTAAGGTTTGCTTTACAAGGTTACTAGTCCTACCACTCCTATTAGTGAACTGTACCGGAACCAAATCAACCAAAGAGAAAACAATCGCTATTCAGTCTGGTCAACATACCACTCAAGCACATAGTAGTACTGGAACTTTAGAAACTTCCGGAAATAGGTATGGTTTTGATGATCATGAATATATTAGCCTAGAACTAGAAGCACCCGCTTTAATCAGTAGTGAAGATTCATTGGCGCAAATCACTATTGATACTACACTAGTAAAAATAGTGCCTGAAACTCTTTCGCCAAAAAGCAGTCCCGTAGCGACTACCATGGTACAAACCTACCTTAGTAGTGAAAACAAAGAGCCGAACGGCCATTGCCTTTCGGTAAGTAAAAAGCGTTTTGAACGTGCATATCAAAAAGTTCACGGTCATTTACCCTATCAAGATTTACCCGATTCCATGGCTTCAAAATTTAACACCCCTAAACAGGTATTTGACCTGCTGTACATCTCCGCTTCGGAAAAACATAAGAGATGGCGAAGCCTTCCAGAGGTATATAGGGGCAAGGGCAATGCAGGTGCTATTGCGTATGCCGGTATGGGTACGCTGGTAAATACATCGGAAATTTGGAGCGGTGAATTAAAACCGGGAGCACTAGTGCAGGTATGGCGTTTTAAAGACGATTATGAAGAGGTAGTGCGCGGAACAAACGTAAAAAAATTAGATCCCTACGGGCATTCATTTATTTTTATCCGTTATGAACGTGATGAAGAAAATAAGATAACAGGCCTCATAATCGCTGATCAAGGATTTCAGAGTTATCGGCCATTGATACCAAGGGATTATGAGGTTTGGTGGGGCGTAAACTTAACCATATAACGTGTGTTAGGCGCAGCTTGTCTATTTTAACAGTTATTATGTAATACAGCACCAACTTGCACGTTACCAAGGTATACGCCAAGCGTACAATTATATACCATAAATATGCTATTTTTTACGATTCTTGCTTTTTTTGGTTTTGTGAACGAACCATTAGTTGACAACAACGCTGTTGCCGTCCGAGGTGGCAATTCCGAACGGGTTATTACCTCATCAACCAGCAAAGCGGTAAACAAAAACATAGCGTTATCAGTTACTATAAATTCTGACAGTATTACAGCTTCTTATGCTACTACCAAACTAGACGCAAATCAACTTCGTCTACGTTTGAAAGAAGGACTTCGGTTGGGTACAACCTCTTTTGACCAAGTTAAATCAGCTTTTACCGATCAACTCGTAGACAAAATCATACCGCATTGGTTTGGCACCCCTTGGAGCTTTGGCGGCCATACTGCAGTACCGAACCAAGGCAAAATTGCATGTGGTTACTTCATATCTACCACCTTACGCGATATGGGTGTAAATCTAAACCGATATAAACTTGCACAAAAATCACCGGTAGATGAGGCCAAAATGATCAGTTGTGGTACTACAATTGACAAGATCGAACAGGATACACCTGAAAAAGCTTTTGAAGAAATAGATCAGTTAACACAAGAGGGGATTTATTTTATAGGTTTTGATGAGGGGCATGTAGGCTACCTGTTAAAACGTGACGGCAAATTATTGCTGATCCATTCAAATTACCTATCTCCAGTCTCGGTCTGTATGGAACCTCTTAAAGAATCTCGAGTTTTTAAGCGTTTTACTACCTTTCACCTAGTTGCCATTTCGCACAACGATACGCTCTTGCAACGTTGGTTGGATAAGGGTGCAGTATTGTAGTGGTGCTCTTAGCACAAAAATATTACCCAGTAAATTAATTGATGCAATAGTTGAGCAAGCACTAAGTACTTGTAGCATTCCCCTTTTCTAATTTTTGTTTACTCTAAACGTAATTCGTCTATTGGTAAGTATCGTAGGTACGGTAACGTTTAATATCGCCGTGTTAGAAATTCGTTCGACACATATATTGGCTGTATTTGAGACCAGGACCCTAAATTGCGTACCACTAATATCCACTGATGGATTTGCAATGGCCAACGTACTTGTAGTTGTACCGCTGTATATAGGAGAAGCTACTAGATTGGACCAGACGGAACCATCAAAAAACTGCCATTGATAGGTGTCTGCATTGGTTGCTAGTACAGAGAGGTTCCCAGTACAACTAGTACAAATAGTTACCGCTGTAGGTTCACCGGTAATCGCAGGAACAATTCCCTGTTGAAAATCGAAGGTACCATCGGCGTTTAAATCATTGGGAGACGTATAACCATCAACATTTCCTATAACAAGCCCATTTGTTGCATTGTATCCTGTTCCTTGGAGTTCTCCCGTGATTGTGCTACTCTGGGTATATCCTGCTTCCAAAACATCATTACACCCATCATTATCACTATCCAATTCAGTAGCATCGGATATCGAGTCTCCATCAGAATCTTGCAGTACATAATTTACAATCTTACTATTCGGATTGGTTTGAACACTATTAGGAACACCGTCTGTACCCACGGCGCCAATCAAAATACCATCCGTATGCACTTGGCCATGACCTGCTTCAACAGCATCATAAATACCATCATTATCGCTATCGAGATCAAAGCGATTTAGAATACCATCCATATCAGTATCGCATTCTTCGCTAAAACGAAGTTCCCCGTTCATATTGGTTGGTCCTGTAACCAATTGACCAATACTTATCGTATTATTACCGGTTGCATCCCAAGGCACTGTTGCTGGTGGGGTATCCAAGGTCAATTCAACCAAAGCTCCGCCAGAGGATTGTGCCCCAAAAAGTTCAAGGTTCCCATCGGCATCGATAAACACTCGTAATACTGGGTTGGCTGCTGTTCCGGTCAAGGACCATAATTGTGGTATTCCGGCTTGTCCATAAGTAAATCCCGTATCAAAACGTGCAAAATTACCAGGTGCACCAGGTTGAAATTGAAATTCCGTCGCAATATCGGTTCCGTTGATGGTCAAATTAAAGGAATTATCTATACTAATAAAATCAATAAATAAATTTCCCCTGCCATTTGCGGCAGTGTTGGTAATGGTGGTGCCTCCGGACGAGGTAAAGCTTTGTGTTACCAGAGGAACAAATTCACACTCATCCCTATCTAAAATACCATCATTATCATTATCCAAATCGGTCACATCTGGTATACCATCACCATCGGTGTCCACAAGGGGTACAGGTACGATGGCGGATAACAGCAAATTGTCTATAAATACGTTATCGTCGGAATTCCAATTGGCATTTGATTTTGCAAATCGGATAACCGTATTGGCTGATATGTACGCTGTGATATCCTGAGAGAAACTACCATTACCCGACAGGGTAGCCAATGACACGAAGCTAGCACCTCCATCGTCCGAAATATAAACTCCAAGTCGTCGGGTACCCCCTAAACTATTTGAGGTATAATCAAAACTTAAGGTTGCCGCTGTCGCCCCGGTTAAATCTGCCGTACGACGTATATCCTCCGTCCATAACCAATATAGGTATAATTGACCTCCTTGTATTTGAATATATTCAGCCGTCGGACCATTGTTCGTATCCCCGCTCTCTATCCAATCTGTGGCCCAATTTGCTGTACCGTCATTTCTATCATATTCCTGGGTAGAAAATGTATCCCCATAGGTCTGTTGTGCTGTAGTCAAACCTGTGCCAAGCAAGAACAAACAGGCAACCAAAGACCACCTCTTTTTGAGCATACCTTTGTTTTTTCCAAAAAAATTAAGAGAGTTCATGCGTATATCCAATAAAAGCTATAAAATTAACCATGAATGGGGCTTAACTCAAATAAATGTTGTGAAAGTAGATATGCAGTAGGTCAAGCAGCTATTTTGTGTATGGTTGATTGCAATGCATAACAGAAGACACGCTTATCGACTCCTTATTTATAGGCACGACATTGGGCAATAGCCCATCAAAAAGTAGGGATTTTTGTTGTAGCAGGCGCAGGAATAACTCCTTTTACAGCTATTTTAAAAGACCTAGACCGAAAGGGAATTAGTAACAAAAACAAAGTCTTCGGGATAACAAGACCATTGATGCTAGTATTGATAAGCAAAATCTACAAACTTAGGTTTGGCCATAGGTTACAACAGGTACTATCAGAAGCGCATAAAACCAAAGATTTGCTTGTCCAAATGAACATACCGTTTCTTGAATCCAACAAATCGCTATTTTAAAATAGTTAACTTCATTATTCAACGTTGGGTAATCGGTAACTACGATAGGCCCCAAAAATTCCGAATAGGGATAGGACCAAAATTACTCCTTCTGTAGAAATTAGCGAAGCCAAGGCACTTATTCCACCGGTAATCAATAGAATAAATCCAATAATGGTGTTACTAATGGAAACGTAATCCGTTCGTTTGTTGCCACTAGCCATATCCACAATATACGTTTTACGGCCCAAGCGTACACCGCTATGTGCTATGCCCAGTAAGAAGAAAGCGGTGGGATATAACCAGAATTCCGTTCTTAAGGTAGGGACGTATGCAATTAGCAGAAACATGATGATACCAAGCATCGCCGCAATACTTGCGGCAATCACCATGACTGTTTTACTGGAGACATCCGCCATCCTGCCCCAGATAGGTGCACTAATGATGGCCGCAAGCCCGTTCGCCAAAATGAACAATCCGAGTAAATATCCTTCTTTGCCCAAATAAGTTTGTGCGAGCAACACGTAAAATGGCGCTGTCAATGCAGAACACAACAATAAGGATCTTGCAATGATAAAGTTCCTGAAATTAGTATCGCTCCCTACAATCCCTATGCGTTCCTTAACTTCTTTCCATCCGTTTTTACCCCCAGAAGTTTCTCCTGGAAATTCCTTGATAAAGGCATAGATGATGGCCGCAATTAACCACATGCTACCGGCAAAGTATATAGTATAACTGTAAAAGGCAACAGTGGCACCATTTTTAGACGCATACATCAGATAAAGGCCTGCCAACAAAACTAAAACTCCCGATACCGAAACAGTGTATCCTTTCAATTTTCCCCTTTTCTTTTTAGCAATCGTTTTTCCTAATACATCTTTTGAGGCCACGGAGCACAAACCGCGCGCTAGACTAAATAGCACTAAAAAAAGCATGATCAGCCATCCTGCAGTAACGCCTGAAGTATGTAGGGTAACCAAACCTATGGCCATGATACTAAAGCATTGCAACATACTGCCTGTAGCATAGACCCATTTGCGTTTTTCTTTAGTTCTAATATAGCTTGCAATCAGTATTTGGGGCAACATGGAGCCAGATTCACGAATGGGTACGATAAAGCTTATGAGATAGACAGGAGCATTGACATAACTCATTACCCAGCTCAAAACCGTCTTAGGGTTGCTCAACGTATCACCAAGTTTAGTAAATATGTTACTGAGCATGATTAAAAAATAGTTTCTCGGGGTATCCCTACATGCATCTTCACTTATGTCGTCACACGAGCGTGCATCTTCCTCATTGTTCAGATAATCATATAATCGTTCTGTCCAAATGGTTTTTTTCATAAAACAAATATAAGGGCTAAAGTGATAGGGTTATTCACTTCTAAATGTGAGATTATTGGATAGTATTGTTCTATGTAATCTTGCGTGATGTGGCATAAAATAATAGACCTTTTGATTTAGAGCGGGCTATAGCGTTGGCGTATGTTCTACTTCACTTTTTTTGCCACCGCTATATCTCGCACGGATTTTGAACATTCGTACTTTTTAAAATGATGTTGTCTTCTAAAAACTTCTCCTGGAAAAATAATGAAACATCTATTATAAAAGTCGATGGTAGGAGAAGAGTGAAAGCGCAGGTGTATTTCCTAACATAAAAATCATGGTATGCATACCTAATTGTGAATTAGTTTCCTAGGGATGTGCTTTGATAATCAAGATGTTATTACCTGTTGCAAATTCTTTCGTTATGAAAGTGCTCAACAGGTAACTAAGACCTAAAACAAATTTTCTAACTATATTTAAAGATACATCTCCAAGACTTTTCCATTAATGAATTCAAGAGTAAGGACTATTTTAATCGTTTTGATTGCCGTGGCCTGTAGTTATATAGCAATACGGCAGGTTTTGAAGTATAAATTAAACGATTTACTTAAAGAGCAAGAAAAGTATGGCATTCACATAGCCCATGACCATATAGACCTTAATCTTCTTAACGGATCTGCCAGTTTTAAAAATCCAGAGGTACAAATCACCAAACAGACCAATATTGGCTTCGTTGGTGATATGACCCTAAAGAACTTTAAGATCAACGATATTCATTATCTTGAATTTCTCCTCACAGGGAATATAGACATTAAGTCTGTTTCTCTAGATAAGCTTCAGGCTGCATTCAAAACTGCCCTTGTAGACAGTATAGAAATAGATGATACCACACCTAGAAAGAAATTAGGTTTAGCGATCATACTCAAAGACTTGGTGCTGACCGAAAGTAACATCACCGTACAGGATGGTCAAACAGATTCACTCTTACTTTCACTTAGTAATTTCAATTTGGACGTATCGGATATTGAAGTATCGGATAGAACCATTGCTAACTCTATACCTTTTATAGGAAGTGATTATCTGATTAGCTCCGATACAATTTTTGTAAAGGCCACCAAAATGGAGGATTTATTCATCGCCAAGATTAATGGTGATCACAACTATACTTCTTTATCAGGAATCACCTATAAGACCGGTTTGTCAAAAACTGACTTTGATGCTAGCCTAACTAAAGAAAAAGACCGTTATTCAATCAGTATAGATTCACTTCAATTTCAAAACTTGGGACTACAAAGTGGGGTAGGGGATCAAATATCCGTTTCAGCACAAAAAATAAGTCTGGTTCATCCCTCTGTATCCATTTACAGAAATAAACTTCTTCCAGACGACACTCGTGAGAAACCCATGTATAGCCAATTGCTGAGAAATTCGCCGCTACAAACGCAAATTGATACCTTTCAATTGAAGAAGGCTTCATTTACGTATATTGAAAAATCAAAACCTGAAAATGCGGGTGGTAAACTTGAGTTCAGTGACTTAAACATGGACATCTTAAACTTGGGTAATTCGGATACCACGAGCACAACTATGCATCTTACAGCACTCTTTATGAAAACAGCACCTTTTGAAGCTGATTGGAAATTTAATGTTTCAGACCCTAACGATGCATTTACTTATAAAGGAGCGTTACGCGGTCTAAACTTAAGTGAACTTAATAAATTTACAGAGCCATATTCCAATACGAGCCTTGAAGGTTCCATACATGAACTATATTTTAATATCTATGGCAATTCGGTTACGTCAAAAATAGATATCAAATCAAATTACGAAAATGTGAACGTATACCTACTAAAGCCAGATACTCATAAGCGAAAAAAAATAGTTTCCGCACTTGTTAATATTTTGGTCTCTAGCAGTTCTTCAAAGAGGAATAATCAATTTAATAGCACCACCGTTGAAGTTCGGCGAGACAATAGCAAATCGTTTTGGAGCTATATTGTAAAGAATATTGAAGCAGGGATGAAAAAACTACTGTTGTAACGGTTTCATGATTTCGCATAGGCATAAATAAAGAATACTAGACAACCGCTGAATAAACGATTGTAATTGCCCAGGGATGGGAGAAAAAGTAATATGACCCCATATCATACAGTTTATTACCGGCAAGTTTCTTCCTTTTTACCTATGGATATAGCTTTATTTTTTTGTAATTTTAAATTAACGAATTAGTTAAACGCTCTTTGCCAATTCGGTATCTAAAACCAACCTTTCTATGAAAAATATGATTAAATACGTTTTCCTTTTTTTATTCCTTAGCAGTTTTGCAGTTAGCATACAAGCACAAGAAAAACCAAAAAATCCCTTTAACGGTTTAGAATTTAGAAATATTGGTCCTGCTATGACCTCGGGCCGTATTGCCGATATTGCTATTCATCCAGAAAATGAAAACGTCTGGTACGTTGCCGTAGGTTCTGGCGGAGTTTGGAAGACTATAAATTCTGGAACTACTTGGACTTCATTATTTGATGAGCAATCGGTATATTCCATGGGTTGCGTGACGATTGACCCTAACAACCCACATACTATTTGGGTAGGTACCGGTGAAAATGTAGGCGGGCGTCATGCTGGTTTTGGCGATGGGGTTTATGTAAGTCATGACGATGGCAAGACCTGGAAGAATATGGGCCTACCCAATTCTGAGCACATCTCCAAAATCATTGTACACCCTTCGGATTCCAATACCATTTGGGTAGCCTCCCAAGGACCGTTATGGAGCAAAGGCGGCGAACGCGGGGTCTATAAAACTACAGATGGTGGAATAACGTGGAAACGTACGCTGGGCGATGACGCATGGGTAGGCGCTACAGATATGCTCATTGATCCTAACAATCCAGATATTTTATATGCAGCTACTTGGCAAAGGCACAGAACAGTTGCCGGGTATTTAGGTGGTGGCCCAGGATCAGGACTTCACAAAAGTACCGATGGTGGCGAAACATGGAAAGCCTTAAAAAATGGCATTCCTAAATCAAATCTTGGCAAAACCGGATTAGCCATGTCTCCCTTTAATTCTGAAGTAATTTACGCGGCATTGGAACTGGACAGAACAAAAGGAGGTTTTTATATGACTACCAATGGCGGGGAATCTTGGGTAAAACAAAGTGATGCCGTTTCCGGGGGTACGGGCCCACATTACTATCAAGAAATCATTGCGTCCCCACATCAGGAAGGTACAATTTATTTTATGAACAACAGTGCCTTGGTGTCTAACGATCATGGAAAGACCTTTACTACTATGAGCAGGTCCAACCAGCACAGCGATAGTCATGCCTTGGTATTCAAAAAATCGGACCCCAATTACCTATTGATCGGTACCGATGGTGGTTTGTATGAAAGTTTTGACAACACGGATAGTTGGAAATATGTACGGAACCTACCCATTACCCAATATTTTAAAATAGCGGTTGATGATGCCCTCCCTTTTTATAATGTATATGGCGGGACACAGGATAACGGCTCGCATGGCGGACCTTCACGAACGATTAGCTCGGACGGTATTGCCAGCGCCGATTGGTGGAAAACCCTGGGGGCAGACGGCGCACAGACCGCTACAGAACCTGGCAATCCAGATATTACCTACGGGGAGTTTCAGCAAGGCGCCCTATGGCGTATAGATAGCAAAACAAGGGAGAGTGTTTTTATCCAACCACAAGCTAGGGAAGGCGACCCACACGAACGCTTTAATTGGGACGCACCTATTTTGGTAAGTCCACATAATCCAACAAGACTATATTTTGCGTCGCAACGTGTTTGGAAATCGGAGAATAGGGGAGATGCTTGGGAACCCATCTCGGGCGACCTTACCTTGAATCAAGACCGGATGACCTTTCCGTATTATGGTGAATCCCAGAGTTGGGACAACGCTTGGGACCTTAAGGCCATGTCCAATTACAATACGATAACTTCCTTGGCCGAATCGCCAAAGCAAGAAGGTTTGATCTATGCCGGTACCGATGATGGCCTTATCCAAGTAACGGAAGACGGCGGAACCACCTGGAGAAAATTTTCGTTGAACACTATAAAAGGAGTACCTACCACTCCCTTTGTAAACGATGTTCGGGCAGACCTTTTTGATGCCAATGTGGTGTATGCCGCTTTGGACAACCATAAATATGGGGACTATAAGCCTTATATTATCAAAAGCACCGATAAGGGAAAATCATGGTCCTTGATTAATGGGAACTTACCCAATAAATTATTAATCTGGAGATTGGTACAAGACCATGTCAAAAAAGATTTATTGTTTGCCGCCACGGAATTTGGCGTCTATGTGACCCTCAATGGCGGCAGCAGCTGGACAAAGCTAGAGGATGGGATGCCAACTATTCCCATTCGTGATATTACCATACAACGGCGAGAGAACGATTTAGTGGCAGGCTCCTTTGCTAGGGGAATTTATATTTTGGACGATATCTCGCCCTTGCGCGAGTATGAAGCCAATAAGAATGCGGAGGCTACTTTGTTTTCTGTAAAAAACGTACCATGGTATCAAGAATCTAGTAGGGTCGGTAGTCAGGGTGATGCGGAGTGGATTGCCAAGAATCCACCTTTTGGTGCCAATTTCACCTATTTCATGGCAGATAAAATCAAATCAAAGAAGGACATTCGTAAAGAAAACGAAAAAAAGGGAGGAGCTAAATTTCCTGGCTGGGATGCCTTGGAAGCAGAAAACACGCAGGATGGCCCGTCTGTGCTATTGCTAATCAAAGATGAGGATAACAATGTGGTAAATACCGTAGTAGGTACCAACAAAAAAGGGTTTAATCGTGTGAACTGGAATTTAACGTACCCCAACAAAAGCGGTGAACTGTTGCAAGTTCGAGAAAGTAGGCGCGGAAGAAGAAGGGGAGGAGTAATGGTGACACCTGGGACGTATTCGGTAACCTTGGTAAAACGAGTAGATGGCGTAAACACAGTATTACAAGGTCCAGAATCTTTCGAGGTAACACCCATTTTTGAAGGTGCATTACCTAGAAAACCCTTTGAGGAAATGAATGCATTCCGAGAGGCGGCCTTTGCGTTTCAGCAAGATCTGACCGCTACTACTGTTGCTTTGAACAAAAGCCAGCAAACGGTTGACGCCATGATAAGGGCCTTAAATAAAGCGAGTTCCCCATCAGATGCGCTGTACAAGCGCTTAACAACCACAAAAAATACCTTGTACGCCATTGAAAAAGAACTCCAAGGCGATAAAACCAAGGAAGAAATTGGAGCGCGAACCAAACCTACGGCTAGTGATGGAGGTTCTATAGCACGAAGGGCCTTGGGCAACACCTATGGACCAACAGAGGAGCACAAAGCCTTTCTGAATCGGGTAGAACGCCAATTAGGGCAAGTAAAAGCTAAATTACAGCCCATACTGAACTCAGAACTGCCTACGCTTCAAACCGAGTTAAAAAAAGCGGGCGCACCATGGGTAGAAGGGCAAGGCTTACAAGACTAGGTACGTTAAGTTATCTTAAAAGGACGGTATGTCCCGCTTTTCGTTGCTATGGTAGTGTGGAACAAACAGTACAGCGATTCTATCCTTTAAATCTACCATCAAGGCAATGTAACAGACGGTATGGGCTGAGTTTTGTTGAAGCGCGCGTTGGGCCTTAGTTCCTTAGCGCATGATTATTTCGCAAGCTGTATTACATTACCTGACAATGGGACAATGGGACGCTTGTTTTTGTTGACTATTGAGGACGCTTGGATGCGCTGTTAGTTAACGTGCCACTGATTTCAATACGTAACGTTACAGGTTTTTTTCGGAGGTATAGCGAAAACACAAGAATGATACGGTTTCTGTGGGAAGCATAAGCTCACCTCAGATGAAGCGGTCAGTAAGATTCAAGAAATTAGCCAAGCATATGTACGTAAGTTGAACAGTGCTGTACGATATCAATAAGTACTTGCTATGAAATCATTTACTAACAAAATAGTTGTCAACCACATCGTAAAAACTAAAATCCCTTAGCCTTAGAGGTCGGAGCTGAACGTTCGCCGTTGTACGTCATTTTCTTTTGCCATCGCTTCATCTCGCCTAAATTTTAAAAGATTAGTATTCTTCTAAAATGATAGCGTCCAAAAAGGCAATTACATTTAGTGTTTAGTGAGATGCATGAATACAAATGACAAATAAATAGCTAGCAATTAACAAACCGAGGACGGATATTGAAACCAGTAACATTGTTGCTTCTCCACGATTTATAAATTTTTTAAAAAACTTGGGACTACATACGAGTAACGGACTTACCGTAGGAGGTAGCGCAATGGCTGTGGAAGTACCTTTTCTATATTGAGGTCGCTGCAATGCTTTACCACTGTTTTTTCAAAATGATCTATATCATTGTTTTCTTCTACTTATCGTAATACATTGAGGCATAGGATATAGATAGGCCCGACTGTTCAGAAGTCTTATGACTTTATTGGCGATAGGATAAAAACCAGTGGCAGGCTTTAGAGATGGTATAACAAAAAATTACTTGATGTTATGATATGTGGTTTGGGTTCCATAGTTGAAGGAGGTATGAGCATTATCCT
The DNA here is from genome assembly GCA_964620945.1 of uncultured Maribacter sp. Taxonomy (GTDB): domain Bacteria; phylum Bacteroidota; class Bacteroidia; order Flavobacteriales; family Flavobacteriaceae; genus Maribacter. The sequence goes on along the minus strand of CAZUIE010000035.1, from coordinate 7,930 downwards.
ATGTTCTGTGGTTGCCTTTGGTACTGCCCAGGATGACTATGCCTTAGAGCGAGAACTTATGGTAAAAACACAATTGGAATCTCGGGGCATTCTTCATTCGAAAACCCTGAATGCCATGCGAAAGGTCCCAAGGCATCTTTTTGTCCCGGAAAATTTGAGGTCGGATGCCTATACCGACGGCCCACTGCCGATTGGAGATGGACAGACCATTTCTCAACCCTATATTGTAGGGTATATGACCCAAGAACTACAACTAAAACCCAGTGATCGGGTATTGGAAATTGGCACGGGTTCTGGTTATCAGGCCGCTATTTTAGCGCAAATTGTCGATTCGGTATACACCATAGAAATTGTTAACAGCTTGGCACGTACAGCAAAGGAAAGATTGCGCCAGTTGGGCTATAACAATGTAATCGTTAAACAGGGCGACGGATATGAGGGCTGGCCCGCCAAGGCCCCTTTTGATGCCATTATGGTTACCGCAGGGGCAGCTACGATTCCCCAGCCCTTGGTTGATCAGCTGAAAGAAGGTGGCCGAATGATTATCCCTGTTGGGCCACAGCATGCGGTTAGTCATTTAGTATTGCTCAAAAAGACGAATTACGAGGTTACCAGAAAAAAATTGATTCCCGTGCGTTTCGTCCCCTTTACCCGCGAGAAAAAACCTGACTGAATTTTGTAGTGCTAAAGACAACGAAAAACGGTTAGCTGCAAATTAAAATAACAAGCAACCCCACTAGGGGCAACCTCAACGACTTTGTATAGGTATACCGTATCGCTATTTGATATAACGTCAAATGATGTTTCTTTTTTGAACTATATGTCTTGTGTGTCGTTTGTCCTCTATTTTTTAATCGGGTAGGTGCGTTGGCATATTTGGTATTTCACTTTCTTTGCAAGCACTTCATCTCGCACAAATATTAAAGAGTAGGATTTTTTAATATTATGACGTCTTCTAAAAGGGTAATGAAATCGACGTGGAGGCATGAATACTTATAAAAACAATATTCAAAGAATGAATACATATTTGTAGAATGGGATAGCTATCCCAAAAATTACGATGAGAAATTTTTGTATATTTATGAGAATTGGTAGGGACCAACAACGAACCATAAAATAGCATCAAAATGAACACAAAACAAGTCAAGGCCTACGGTACAGAAGCTGCCGATGCCTCATTAGAACAGCTTAGCATTAATCGTAGGGAAGTAACGCCAACCGATGTGGAAATCGACATTTTATATTGCGGTGTATGCCATTCCGATCTGCATTTTGCACGCAATGATTGGGGAATGACCCAATACCCAGTGGTGCCTGGTCATGAAATTGTGGGTAGGGTTACTCACATAGGGTCAGGCGTTACCAAATATGCCCTTGGTGATTTGGTCGCCGTAGGTTGTTTGGTAGATTCCTGTAGAACATGTAGCAATTGTAAAGACGACTTGGAACAGTATTGCCCGGAATGGGTAGGGACCTATGGTGGCTATGATAAACACTTAGATACCAATACCCATGGGGGCTATTCAGAAAGTATTGTGGTAGATGAAGCTTTTGTCCTGCGCGTTCCAGAAAATCTAGATCACGCCGGTATTGCCCCTGTATTATGTGCAGGAATTACAACGTGGTCCCCGTTACGACATTGGAATGTTGGAAAAAACAGCACTGTGGCGGTCGTTGGCTTGGGCGGATTAGGGCATATGGCTATAAAACTAGCCCATGCACTGGGAGCACATGTTACCTTATTTTCAAGGTCCACCAATAAAATAGAAGATGCAAAAGCCCTGGGCGCAGACGAGGTAATTATTTCCACGGATGAGGCCCAAATGAACAAAGCGATGGGGCGTTTCGATGTCATTATCGACACCGTTCCCTATGCCCACGATTTAAACCCCTATGTTGCTACCTTAAATACAAGTGGCACTTTGGTAGTAGTTGGGTATCTAGGCCCCTTAGACCCTATGTTGGTGACCATACCCATGATTATGGGGCGTAAGTCCGTTGCAGGTTCTTTGATTGGTGGTATAGCAGAAACACAAGAATTATTAGATTTCTGCGGAAAGCATAATATAACCTCAGACGTGGAGGTCATTAAAATTCAAGAGATTAACCAAGCATATGAGCGAATGTTGAACAGCGATGTAAAATATCGTTTTGTAATCGACATGAAATCTCTAAAAGGGTAATTAACCCCAAAAGAACATACTAAAACACACATCCAGTACTCCCAAATTTAGGTGCTGGATTTTTGCTTTTGCATAACCTGAGAAATCTTAAATGAATCATCAGCTTATAGTATGTGTTGATACGCTGCAGCGGCTGTTTTGTATTGCTTTATGCTAAGCGTGAAATTTTCTATAACCTACAGAGGCGGACAAATTGTGTTGCGTTATGTGGCATAAAATAATAGATTTAGTAGTCCTCTTTTTTTTGATCGTGTCCTTGGCTTATTCGAAACTTCTCTTTCTTTAAGTCCTACTTTCAAAAATTTCTTCTTTTAAATTAATGACATACAGCCTTTTTCGAGATTCATAAAGTCTTTAAAAGAAATAAAAACCTTTTGAAATAACCGAGATACGCGGTTGATGAATATCTAAAAAGCAATGAACAAATACTTTTATTGCGGTAAGTGGAAAGCCCTATGAGTCTCAATGGAATACTAGCTGAGTGTTATTCCTAGAACGATCTAAAAGTCCAGGTCCAAAACATTAAAATTATTAGCCGCTTTTACTAAAAGCGTAGAGCCAATAGTTTCAAATAGCTGATTGGTTTTTATTATAAATTCAGCTTGCTGTTCAATTTTATAATTGGGAATACCAACCAACGTTAAATCGGTAGCAGCGGAATACTTCTTTATTAAATCATAAAACGCTATTTGCTGTACCACATTATCAATAATTTCAATTTCTATGTTAACTCGCAAATCCTCAACAAGTTTGTCTATTTTATTGTAAATCGTAGAATTCTCTACGTTGTTATTATTAACAAACAGTACTCTAACACTGGTCTCCTGCCAACGTGGTGAGGCTATAATAAAGCGCGCTATATTGAGCATCATTTCAGCATTTTTACTATCGGTTTCGCGCCACCACAAATCGACGGCTTTATAATTTCCAAATTTTGATTTATTATCAAAATCAAGATATAACAGATTATAATCCAAATGCAATAAGACTTCTGTCATTTCCGCATATTCTTTAGAGTCTTCCAACCCTTTTGGCCAACCCATCATAATCGTATTGGGCTCAACACCTGAAAAGCCGAACGTAGTCGCTATATTTTTAATGCCTGTATAGATATTGTCCACTTTAATTTGCCTAGCAAAGATACCTAGATCGGCATACACATCGTCTGTAACAATTTGTTCCGTTTTCTTCAACGGTTTATTGTTGTTCTTATCCAAAATGAGTTTAAAATTTGTAACTATACCGGTACGACCTGATACCGTTTTACTCAATTCCAATAAATACGATTGGTGTTTACTTCGGCCACTGAACAATATAATATTAGGATTCCAACTGGATTGGACTTCGGTATTGGCGTTTATTTTTTTTAAGCCCTTGTTCACAATATTTTCCCATACACTTCTCCATACATCGTTCGATTGAATTTTTACTTCCTTTCGTTGCAACCAAAAGTATAAACTCGCAATAATTGCCAAAGCAGCAAACATGGCAATCATGTCTAACTTAAACATTACGGCAAAGCAGGAAAAAAAACCAAGTAGGCCAATCCATCGTTTGATTTTAAACGTGGGCTGGAAATCAGGATTTGCCCAGTTTTCAAGAAAAAAAGTAATATTTATAAAACCATAGGCAGTGAGGTAAAACATGGAAACCACCCGAGCAATAACATCTAATTCTCCAATTAAAATTCCGGCTTCAGCAATAATGAACACCAGGATAAGGGCATTAACAGGTTCATTGTTGCGTCCTTTTCCCTTGGCAAACACTTTGGGAGTTACTTTATCCATAGACATCGCCTGTAAAATCCTTGGTCCGCCAAGGATGCCACCTAAAGCAGATGAAAGTGTAGCACCCCAAATACCAGCTACCACAGCAGGTGAAAACAGCGCCATTTTCATTAAAATATTATAATCCGATTTCAAGGTTTCAGAATTGATGCTTATGGCAATAAATATTGCCAAGAATATATAAACAACAAGTCCAACGCCTATAGCCCATAAGGTACCTGTAGGGATAGATTTCTTGGGATCTTTTAGATCGCCACTCATGGCAATTCCAGCAGTAAATCCGGTTACGGCAGGAAAAAATACGGCAAATATAATTTCCATAGGTACTGCGCCTTCAGAAGCGACCATACTAATTGTTTCAGGTACAAATTCCCTTGTTCCAAAAAGGATGGATACAATAGATACGAGAATTGCGGATAAAATAATGTATTGTGTTTTTAAGGCTATGGAAGTGCTTATTAAGGCCAATAATGTAATGGAACCCAAAGCAATAGTTCCGGTTATCCTAAAATCGTTGATGGTCATCCCAAAGTCAAAAAAGTCATTGAAACTTTCGGCAAATCCAATTAAATACAAAGCAATAGAAAGTGCCGTACCCACATAAAGGGTAATACCGATTGAGCCACCGATTGGAATGCCCATGCTGCGTGAAAGCACATAATAAACACCCCCAGCACCAATTTTTTTATCTGTGGCAACCGATGAGATACTCAATCCTGTCGTTACTGAAATAACATGGGCGATGATAATAATAACGATCGCTCCAATTAAGCCTGCATTACCAACAACCCAGCCCAAACGCATGTACATGATGACACCCAAAATGGTAAGAATTGAAGGTGTAAAAACACCTGCAAAGGTTCCGAATTTTTGAATCTTTTTCATTGAAAAAATTGGAGGGGAAATATAACTATTCTTTTAATCAATGAAGAATTTAAGGGATTGCAATTGGTTAACCCTTATCCTGATGGCCGCTAACATAGGCCCTCCTTACATAAAATACCAATGATAACATTAGTACTATATTGGTCCGCCTTATGTAATTTGAGCTGAGTTTTTGGCATAAACAAAAAGGGTCTAGTTGCCCTTTTGGTTTTTGAGCGGTCTGTAGCTGTGGTCTTAAGGTAAAGCAAAGTATGGGGTGCTACCCTTTATTTCCAACACTTCGTCTTGCCGTGATAAGATTGTAAAATTGAAGAATGACATTAAGCGCCAGCCAGATGACATTTAGGGGTATACGAACCTATTAAAAACAAACGTACTTTAGGCTAAAATACTTTCATGTCCAGAATCCTTGACAAATAAGCACGTGCTTTTTGTTTTGGCCGACATTTCCTTCACAAATTCAAATTTAAGATCATCATCCATTCCAAAAATATTCAGGTCTGCAGAAGGTGCGTTGTAAATTACCGTATTAAAATCACCAATTTGAACTTCGGTAAGCGTTTCAGGGAGCCGTGCCAGATTCGTCAATAAATTCAAAAAATCCTTGGCATTCTCCGCTTCCTTGGGGTCGTTTATGACGGTAATCAATCGAATACGTGCGCCCCAATTCATTTTGAGCTTGTAGGCCACGAGAATGGAAAGGTCTAGATTTCCGATATCCCAACCCAAATCCCATTTGGTCTTCCTATCACTTACCCAAACATTTATGGTAGTACGCTGCCCCAATAAGGCGGTAGGATGCGATAAGTACAAAAGCACCCCAATTTCTAATCGAATGGACTCTTTTATCACGGGCCGTAACTCTTTTTCGTAGTCATCATGGTCCTGTAGATTCAAAAAAACGATATTGGGCTTAAAAAAAGCGCCTTGAAGGGCTTGGCTTCCATAATTGATTCCCTTGGCGAATTCTTCCGTATGGATAACCGAGGAAGATGAAAAGACACCCTTTTGTCGAAACGAGGCAGAAATATCCTCTAATTCTTTTGCGAACGTGCTCGATTCAGAAAATGGCTCAACCCCCAATAACTTTATAGATCCCTTGGGTTTGGCTATATTTCGTAAAAACTCAAAAGTTCCCCTTAACCCATTTACATCCCTTACAGGCACCATTAATTTCGCCTTCCAAGCGCGTTGTTGCATTTTTTTCATGCCCCAAGTATGCTTGGCCGCCCATTCTGCGAACGAAACGAACAAGCCTGAACGAACATCTTCAAAAGGGGTTTCCAAATTTTGTCGTGATAGGTACCAGTACACCATCAAAACAATCATGATGGACAACAAACTAACGGTAGGGTTGATGATGAACATGGCGAAAACTGATGAAACCAGTCCAAACCAAGGCACCCACCTGTGAATCTTAAATACGGGGCGATAACTAATCAACCCTAGGTTTTGTTCAATGATGACCACAATATTGATCATGGCATAGGTAATCAAGAAAAATAGGGTGACCAATGGGGCAACCGCGTTCAAATTCCGTAATAATAAGGTGGTGAAAATTAGGATTCCGGTAACCAACATCGCATTTCTGGGTTGGCCATTAGCACTTTTTCCTGCTAAAAAGGCCGAAAATGGAAGCACTTTATGTTCTCCCATAGCGAATAAGATTCTCGAAGAACCTACGATGGAGGCCAATGCTGAAGAAAAAGTAGCCCCAAGTATCCCAGCAAGAATTAAAGGTCCGAAATAGGCCTTTTCAACCATAATATAATAGTTGTTCACTAATTCGGTTTCCGTCGCACTCCTAGAAATCCAAAAGGCTATGAGCATGTAAATAACGAAGCTAACGCCAATAGCCCAAAGTGTACCGATAGGAATACTACGTTTTGGTTCTTTCAATTCGCCGGACATATTGGCACCCGCCATAATTCCCGTAGCAGCGGGAAAGAACACGGCAAATACAATCCAAAAATCACTACCTCCAAATCCGTTTTCGAAAGATCCTTTGAACGACCCCCAACTTAAAGCGTCACTTGTTGGTATGACCATAGATCCTTCATACGCAGCAATAACTATGGATATAAGGGATAATACAATAATCCCCATAATAATAAATTGTGTTTTAATCGCAAGATTGGCGCTGACATAGGCAATTGAGATGAGCAGTGAGAAGACTATAATATCTACTAAAAAGGCATGATGACCGGGAAAAACACCCAACCAGCCTTCCCTGAAACCAAAAATATACATGGTGACCGCTAAGCCTTGAGAAATATACCTCGGAATGCCCAAACTACCACCAACTTCTAATCCTAAGGCTTGTGAAACAAGCGCGTAGGCACCTCCTGCTCCAATACGGATATTCGTGGTAATCGCTGACATGGATAAGGCAGTACACAAGGTGATTAAAAAGGAAATAATAATAATTAACCATGCCCCTAAAAGCCCGGCATTACCTACTACCCAGCCCAATCTTAGGTACATGATAACACCCAAAATGGTAAGAAAAGTTGGAGTAAAGACCCCTCCAAAAGTTCCAAATTTTTTACCGGCAGTTGTTTGTTGTTCCATCAGCTATAAAGGGTCGGTTTGGAGTAGAAAAATAGTGATTATTCAAACAAGTTATTTTCTATTTTCAAATAAAGTCACATGTTATTGCGGCGGAGGCTACTAAAGAGCCTACGGTATAGCGCTCTTTTCTATCGCAATAGTTCGTGTTTCTTGCTATAGTCTTTCTAGTGGCTGATTGGTGGTAGCAAGTGCTTACGACCTTTCTACGTTGCTATGGCAACACTACGTCTTGCTCCTATGTTATAAATTCTACCGGAACTCCTTCAATACTGCCATGCGCCAGGCTACGAGAATGCTGAGGAAAAAATCTTGCCCACTGTTTTCTAAAATAGCTTAAAAAAATCTAAAAGACTAACTTTTAAATGGGCTTGGTAAATTGAACTTAGATTAGAAAGTATTTTTCAGAATTCTGGAATTTAAAAAGCAATCTAGTCTCCATAGCTATGGGGCAGTGGCTAATTTTATTTGGTGTAGCGAAGATGCGCTTGCGTATTTGGCATTTCA
>CAZUIE010000034.1:0-26148 GCA_964620945.1 uncultured Maribacter sp. | reverse complement strand
AGTGCCTATTCTCTTTGGGGATGCTACACAACATCATATTCTAGAAAAGGTACATATAGAAGACGCTCGGGTGGCAGTAATCGCCATATCTGACAACCACGGAACCAAAACGACCATTAAGAACGTGAGATCGCTATCAGAATCGCTTTATCTGGTAGTGCGCACAAGATATGTTAAAGAGACTTCGGAATTAATAGCCCTTGGCGCCGATATCGTAATACCGGAAGAGTTCGAAACCTCGGTACAGATATTTTCCCGAGTACTACAAAACTTTTTAATACCAGAGGATGATATAGAACATATCGTAGAAAAGGTACGGGCAGACAATTACCAACTCTTTAAGGACGATCAAAAACGCGCAACCACCTACAAGGCCAAAAATCTCCCTGAATTTCATATTACCTGTTTAAAAATCATCTCGGACAGCAATAAATTTTTAGGAAAGCCTTTGTCCGAAATGAACCTAAGAGCCAAGTATGGTATTAATATACTCGGTATTATGCGGAAAGATGAAATGCTCAAGGTGGTGAATCCCGAAGAAGTGCTAAAACAACATGATGTTCTCTATCTTCAAGGGAACACACATGATATTGAAGTTTTTCATAAAGTAATCAAATAGTATAGCGTATGGTATTCTTATACTATTGAAGTACCATCGTTTACTCCAATACACCTATTTTAGTTTTACGAAACCTGATGGCTCTTTGAAGTCACTTGTACCCTAAATGAAACTAATAAACTTGCATTAGTATTGCAGAATTTTAGAAAACCTTCTCGCATATAGACTGCTATACCTAATTGCTTTTCCTCGATATTACCAAAATCAAAAGTGATACTGAAATGATAAAAAAACTCTAGCAATCCAACTTCACTATCAAAACCATCTTAATAGATAAAAGCGGATACCACAGGTGCGAAACAAATTATAATTGGCTACAAACACTTACTTCATAAGCAAACAAGAAAAACATTTATGGCATTTAAAAGAACGTGATTCTTACAAAACCGCTAAATTCGCAAGTATAACCGACCCACTTAATGGCCAACAGATTTAGAACATACCTAAAGCTCCATAAGGTATCACTTACATTGGCTTTTGTCAGCATCTTGTTCTACTACACTTTTGCCTACCAATTAGAGAGAACCGACTTTCCAAAACTTTTAGGACTTTTTGCAGCCCTGTTCTTTTTGTGTTATAAATTGATACAATTCGAAAAATGGAACGCAACCTTCCTGTTCTCAATAGGTGTGCTTTTCAGGCTCACTTTTCTATTTGCAGAACCTAATCTCTCCCAAGATTTTTACCGCTTTATTTGGGATGGGGAATTGGTTCAGAATTTTATGAACCCATATCTAGCTGCACCCAACACCTTAATTACGCAGCCCAACCTTATTATTTCCAATGCCGAACTACTGCACCAAGGCATGGGCAGTTTAAGTGCAAAACATTTCAGTAATTATCCACCGTTAAACCAACTGCTATTTGCATTGGCGACACAGTTAAGTGGAAAAAGCATCTTAGGCGCTATCATTGGTTTGCGCAGTATTATTATTCTAGCAGACATAGGTATTTTTTATTTTGGAAGAAAGCTCTTAAAGAAACTAAATCGCTCGACCCATTTAATTTTCTGGTATTTTCTAAATCCCTTAATTCTTATAGAACTAACAGGAAACCTTCATTTTGAGGGGGTAATGCTTTTCTTTTTTGTTTGGTCGATCTATCTTTTATCAATTCATAAATGGCAATGGGCAGGAGTGGCATTGGCCTGTTCTATCTCCGTAAAGCTAGTACCTTTATTGTTTTTACCATTATTCTTAAAATACTTTAGCTTCAAGAGAAGCATCTTTTTCTACACAATTATCGGTTTTACTTCCCTCGTATTTCTTATTCCATTTTACTCCTCGGAATTCGTGACTAACTATTCAAAAACCATAGGACTTTGGTTTTCGAATTTCGAATTCAATGCAAGTTTGTGGAACGTGGTAAAACACATCGGAATTCTGTTCGATGCCAAACCTTGGGAACTCATTAAGACCTATGGTAAAATAACACCGGTGCTTACTATAGGTTTTGTGCTGCTATTTACCTTTTTACGAAAAAATAAAGACCTCAGAACGCTTCTTTCCTCCATGTTATGGATACTAACCCTTTATTATTTCCTTTCCGCTACGGTTCATCCCTGGTATATTATTTTCTTGGTATTGCTTAGCATTTTTACAAATTTTAGATACGCTTTAGTTTGGTCCCTTGCAGTGATATTGAGTTATTTTGCCTATTCCAAAACAGATTTTAATGAAAACCTATACCTCCTTGCTATTGAATATAGTACAGTAATAGGGTATATTATCTACGAAATAAGCGGACATCGTAACAAATCTTGAAATATTTGTAATTTTTTAAACTTGTTTGAGGATAATTCGATATTAATTGTACATTTGATTTATAATGACAGCAAAAGCACATACATATTCTTCGCACTGGACAGTTGTTCCAGTCGGTACTTTTGTTCCCGTACTACGTCGTCGCCCGTAAGGGTGTGAACTATTTTTGGAAATAGGTGAGTCCATTTCCGCAAAAGCAAAATCAATTTATTTATTACTTTCTAAAACTATATAGCAATGAAACTTATTGTTGCTAACGAATCACATTTTAAATATGCCAAGGATATTTGCGAAACCATTGAGGAATCGGCAAAAGTACGTGGCACAGGAATAGCAAAACGCACACCCGAATATATTCAGAAAAAGCTACAGAACGGTAACGCAGTCATTGCTTTGGATGGCGAAATTTTCGCAGGCTTTTGCTACATTGAAGTTTGGGGACATGGAAAATACGTTGCCAATTCAGGACTTATAGTACATCCGGATTTTAGGGGACAAGGTCTCGCTAAGAAAATAAAACAACGTGTTTTTGATTTAAGCAAGGAAAAATTTCCAGATGCGAAAATTTTTGGTATCACCACAGGACTCGCTGTGATGAAAATTAATTACGAGTTGGGTTATAAACCGGTAACCTTTTCAGAATTAACGGATGATCCGGAATTTTGGAAAGGCTGCCAAACCTGCAAAAATTTTGATATCCTAACTCGTACAGACCAAAAACTATGTCTCTGTACCGGAATGCTCCATGATCCAATGGCAAAACCAGAAGTAAAAAAAGATAATGTCAACACTAAAGCATTTAAACGCTTACGAAGCATAAAGGAGAGTTTATTTTTAAAGAAAAAGAACCTCTCCTGATTCCTCTGAAGGAGGAAGAGCAGAAGAGTATGTTAAACACTTATAGCTGTTCTTTTCTCTAAAGAGACCTTTGAGTAATCAAACAAATTTTCACCTTTTGGGAACCAAAAATAAAAAAGTCATGAAATTAGTATTAGCATATAGCGGCGGATTGGACACTTCCTACTGCGCAAAGCATTTATCGCAAGACAAGGGATTTGAAGTTCATGCAGTTAGCGTAAATACCGGTGGATTCACAGTTGAGGAAATCAAAAATATCGAAGAAAAAGCATTGGCACTTGGGGCAACTAGCTACAAGTCTATCGATGCCGTACAAACCTTCTATGAAAAGGTAGTAAAGTATCTCATTTTTGGAAATGTATTAAAGAATAATACCTATCCTTTATCCGTAAGTGCCGAACGTATTGTACAAGCCATTGAAATAGTGAACTACGCTAAGAAAGTAGGCGCCAGTTTTATTGCACATGGCAGTACGGGAGCAGGAAATGATCAAGTGCGTTTTGATATGATATTTCAAATTATCGCTCCAGAAATAAAAATCATTACTCCGATCAGGGACAACAAACTATCGCGTGAGGCTGAGATTGCCTACCTTAAAGAAAATGGTGTTGACTATCCTTGGGAAAAAGCTAAATATTCTATCAATAAAGGGCTTTGGGGAACATCGGTTGGTGGGGAAGAAACACTGACCTCAGAAAAACCATTACCGGATAATGCCTATCCAAGTCAACTAAAAGAAAAAGAACCTACCGAGGTGAAATTGACCTTTAACAAAGGGGAATTGGTAGCTATTAATGGCGAAAACGACACCCCTGTAAACAATATTGAAAAATTGGAGAACATGGCCAATAAATATGCCATAGGTAGGGATATTCATGTAGGCGATACTATTATCGGCATCAAGGGACGCGTGGGCTTTGAAGCAGCAGCTGCATTAATTATAATTAAGGCGCATCACTTATTAGAAAAACATACCCTAACAAAATGGCAGCAATTTCAAAAGGAACAGCAAGGTAATTTTTATGGAATGCTACTACATGAGGGCAATTATCTAGATGCCGTTATGAGGAACATAGAAGTCTTTTTAACAGATACCCAAAAGACGGTTTCGGGCGATGTTTTTGTTGGTCTTTATCCGTTTCAATTTAGATTAAATGGCATCTCGTCCCCGCACGATTTAATGAACGCCTCTTTTGGAAGTTATGGCGAAATGAACAAGGGCTGGACGGCAGATGAAGCAAAAGGATTTATCAAAATACAATCCAATGCAGGGAATATATATAATCATGTAAATAAAATCTTCTAATCCGCGATGGATTGAGAATTAAATGAATGTTAGAAGTGAGATTTGAGATGTAAGAAAGCTATTCCCAACCATCAAGTATTCGCTCCCGGGGAAGGAGAACCAGGAAGGGCTTGGTTGGAAACAGGATTAAAAAACAGTTACGTTTACACACAAGACCAAACAAATTGAAGATGATTTTTGTGTTCGAACTTGAATTTTGAAGATATGATTAAAGCAGGTATTGTAGGAGGTTCGGGATATACAGGTGGGGAACTTATACGTATACTTTTGAACCACCCCGGAACAGAAATAGATTTTGTGTACAGTACTACCCGTGCAGGCAAATCACTGACAAGTGCTCATGCAGATTTGTTAGGACAGACGAATATGGTATTTACGGGCAACTTGAATTCCCAAGTCGACATCGTTTTTCTGTGCTTAGGGCATGGGAACTCCACTAAATTCTTGCAAGAACATCCCTTTTCTGAGAACACAAAAATAATAGACCTAAGTAATGATTTTAGACTAGAAACCGATGCCAATTTTGAAGGGAAGCAGTTTGTCTACGGACTACCCGAACTCAATAGAAAAAAAATTGAAAATGCCCAGTATATAGCTAATCCCGGTTGTTTTGCAACCGCTATTCAGCTCGCGCTTTTACCCATGGCAAAAGCAAACAAACTAAACTCGCACATACATATCAATGCGGTAACAGGTAGTACGGGAGCAGGGGTAAGTCCGTCTGCAACTTCTCACTTTAGTTGGCGGAATAATAATGTTAGCTGGTACAAACCCTTTACCCATCAACATTTGGGAGAAATTCGAGAAAATCTAAAATCTTTACAATCAGATGCAAGCGAATTATTCTTTTTACCCAATAGAGGAAATTTCACTAGGGGAATCCTATCCACGGCTTATCTCCATTTTGAAGATAGTTTAGCAACGGCTACTAAACTTTATGCCAATTTTTATCAGCATGCTAAATTCACGCACATTACGGACGAACCTATACATCTTAAGCAGGTAGTGAACACTAATCAGTGTCACGTGCATTTACACAAACATGAGAATACCTTACTGATTACCTCGGCCATTGATAATTTGTTAAAAGGAGCCTCTGGGCAAGCGGTTCAGAATATGAACCTCATCTTTGGTTTAGAAGAGGATTTAGGTTTGAATTTAAAAGCGGGTGTGTTTTGAATTAGCAAATTGAAAATGCGAAGGTAGAAATCAAAAATTAGTCAAGATCAAACAGTTTCTGACCTACGTCGGAATTAAAACAAAAGATACAAGTTATGAAAATTGCAATCATAGGAACCGGAAACTTAGGACTATCTATAGCCAAAGGAATTTTGCATAGTAATGGCGCAACAAGCATGTACCTGACCAAGAGGAAAACCAAGGGAATAGAAAACTATAAAAAATATGGAAATGTAACCGTAACAACAGATAATAGAGAGGCTGTATCCAAATCAGATATTTTAATTTTTGCAGTTCAACCGGGGCATTTTGCAGAAATTCTAATTGCTATAAAAGATTTACTTACAGAAAAACATGTAGTCATATCTACCATCACAGGATTTAGCATTGATAAAATTGAAGAACTTATAGGCAAGGATAACTATATCATACGGAGCATGCCCAACACAGCAATATCCGTAGGCAAGTCCATGACCTGTATTTGCAGCAATGAGCTTGGCAAAAAACGGATAGACTTGGCTAAGGCTATTTTTAACCGAATGGGTCATTCTATGGAAATTCCTGAAAGTCAAATGCAAGCAGCTACAGTAATTTGTGCTAGCGGTATTGCATTTTGGATGCGTTTAATACGGGCTACTACACAGGGTGCTATTCAGTTAGGTTTTGATGCAAAAGAAGCACAAGAATTGGCTATGCATACCTGTAGTGGTGCCGCGAACCTGCTTATAACATCAGGCAACCATCCGGAAGAAGAAATTGATCGTGTGACCACGCCTATGGGCTGTACCATACAAGGACTTAACGAAATGGAAATACAAGGACTAAGTTCATCTTTGATCCAGGGCATTGTAGCTTCCTTTGATAAAATAACGGAGTTTAAACAAAAATAGCTTTGCGCTCATCGCAATACGAACAGCACAAGTAAGTTGTAGCAAAAACGTATGGCGGAAAGTGTTCGGCAGAAAGCAGAAAAAAATGAATCTATTTGATGTTTACCCTCTTTACAACGTAACGCCGGTTTCCGCTAAAGGAATTGTAGTTACTGATGAAAATGGTCAAGAATACCTGGATTTTTACGGTGGCCATGCTGTAATTTCCATCGGTCATTCGCACCCACATTATGTAAAGCGACTAAAAGACCAACTAGACAAAATTGGATTTTATAGCAATGCGGTACAAAACCCTTTACAAGTTGAATTGGCACATAAATTAGGAGCGCTTTCAGCCTGTCAAGATTACAATCTATTTCTTTGTAATTCTGGTGCCGAAGCAAATGAAAATGCATTAAAAATGGCTTCTTTTGAAACAGGGAAATCACGGGTCATTGCTTTTAAAAATGGATTTCATGGGCGTACCTCTGCAGCGGTCGCGGTTACCGATAATAGTGCTATAAACGCGCCGCTAAACAAACAACAAAAAGTTACAATATTAGCACTAAACGATACTGTATCCTTTAAGACAGAAATTAAAAAAGGAGACGTTTGCGGGGTCATTATCGAAGCCATACAAGGAGTTGGGGGGTTGGATGAACCAACCACCATTTTTTATCAAGAAGTAGCTCGTTTATGCAAAGAACATAAGGTAATCCTAATAGCAGATGAAGTGCAGTCGGGTTTTGGGAGAAGTGGAAAATTCTTCGGTTTCCAACACCATGGGATAACTCCCGATATCATTAGTATTGCCAAAGGAATGGGAAATGGCTTTCCAGTCGGCGGCATCCTAATCCATAAAAATATAGAGGCAAAATATGGGTTATTGGGAACTACGTTTGGAGGAAACCATCTAGCTTGTGCCGCAACCATGGCTGTCCTAGAAGTGATAGAAAAAGAACAACTAATTAAAAATGCGGCAGCTCTAGGTCTTTACTTTAATAAAAAAGCAACTGAAGTACCGCAAGTAAAAAGGGTAAAAGGTCGTGGATTAATGCTAGGGTTGGAATTTGATTTTGAGGTATCAGAATTGAGAAAAAAGTTGATTTATAATCAACATGTTTTCACCGGTGGCGCAAAAGACAAATACGTACTTAGAATATTACCTGCACTTAATATTACCAGGGATGATCTAGATGTCTTTTTTGACAAATTAAAACTTGCATTAAAATAAGGGACAGAATCCAAAAAGAGATTTTACTTCTTTGAAGTGAACTAAAAACTATGAAACATTACTTATCCATAAAAGATATAGATTCCCTACCCAACTGGGTAGCTGGGGCAAAAGAGCTAAAAAGAAATCCTACGGCTTACAAAGAACTAGGGTCAGGCAAAACTATCTGTCTTTTATTCTTTAACAACAGTCTTAGAACACGTCTCAGCACTCAAAAAGCAGCAACCAACCTCGGCATGCACGTCATGGTCATGAATTTTGGCAATGAAGGTTGGCAACTGGAGTTTGAAGACGGAGCCGTAATGGACCAAGGAAAATCGGAACACATCAAAGAAGCTGCAAAGGTTGTTTCACAGTTCTGTGATATTGTTGCCATACGTGCTTTTGCATCTTTGACAGACAAAGAAAAAGATGAGGCTGAAGAAGTTTTAAACGGGTTTGTGAAACATGCCTCCATACCAGTAGTTAACATGGAAAGCTCTATTGGCCACCCTCTGCAAGCGCTTGCAGATGCCATTACTATATCAGAAAACAATATAAAACCAAAACCAAAAGTGGTCCTGTCTTGGGCACCGCATCCCAAAGCACTACCCCATGCCGTTGCCAATTCTTTTGTAGAGATGATGCAACTGCAAGATGCTGATTTTGTCATTACCCATCCCAAAGGGTATGAGCTAAATACAGAAATCACACAAAAGGTTCCAGTAGAATACAATCAGGAAAAAGCACTTAAAAATGCAGATTTTATTTATGTAAAAAATTGGAGCAGCTACACAGATTACGGCAAAATCTTACATCAAGATTCCAATTGGATGCTCACAGCAAAAAAATTAGATAAAGCCAAATTCATGCATTGTTTACCGGTCAGAAGAAACGTAGTGGTAGTAGATGATGTTCTTGATGGGAAGCAAAGTTTGGTCATTGAGCAAGCAAACAACAGAACCTTTGCTGCACAGATTGTATTAAAGAAAATTCTAGAATCTAATTAAAATGAGTTCAAAACTAAAGAATAAAATATGCTTGGTAACTGGTGCCACAAGTGGTATGGGTAAGGCTATTGCGCAACAATTCTCAAATGAGGGGGCCAAGCTGGTTTTATCAGGCAGAAATAAGGAGAAAGGAAACCAATTGGCTAAAGAATTAAACGATGCCATTTTTGTTGCAGGGGATGTATGCGACCCAACCTACAACGAGCAACTTGTTCAAAAAGCAAAAGACGTATTTGGAAAATTGGATATTGTATCTATCAATGCGGGAATTTTAGGATTGGGTAATATTGTTGACTTGTCCTATGAGGACTGGCATAAAACCATTAATACAAACCTCAGTGCTATTTTTTACCTATCTAAATATTGTGTGCCGCTATTACAAGAGCAAAAAGGAACACTCCTAATAAATGCCTCTATTGCCGCTTATAAGAGCTTTCCAAATCACCCAGCATATTGCGCTTCAAAAGCAGGTTCAGTAGCCTTAATGAAGCAATTAGCTGTAGAATATGCCCCGGACATTAGAGTTAATGCTATTTGTCCCGGTCCCGTAGATACACCATTAATTTGGGATTCTGCCAAGGCATTCGAAAATCCTGACCAAGCAGTTGAAAATGCAAGTAAAGCCACCCTAATGAAACGTTTAGGAAAACCTCAGGATATTGCAAACCTAGCCCTATTTTTAGTTTCTGAAGAAGCTTCCTGGATTACAGGGACAGCCATGACTATTGACGGAGGAATATTAAATACCTAGAATGAAACAAAAATTAGCCATCGTAAAAATTGGTGGAAACATCATTGAGAACAAAGAACAACTATCAAAATTCTTAACCCTGTTTACAAATATAAAAGGGCAAAAAATTCTAGCACATGGTGGTGGAAAATTAGCTACACAATTAGCTAAAAAACTAGGTATAGAAGCTAAACTGGTAGGTGGTAGAAGAATTACGAACGCTGCAAATCTAGAGGTAATTACCATGACCTATGCGGGTTTAACAAACAAGAATATCGTAGTTCAATTACAAGCTAACAATTGTAATGCCATTGGATTGAGCGGTGCGGACGGTAATGTGATTCTAGCACACAAACGACCGGTTAAAGACATCGATTATGGGTTTGCTGGTGATGTAGATAGCATAAATAGTCAAATAATTTCCAAATTATTAGAGTCTGGCTTAACCCCTGTTTTCTGTGCAATTACCCACGATGGCAAAGGACAGTTGTTAAATACGAATGCAGATACCATTGCCGCAGAACTTGCTATAGGCATGAGTAAGCACTATGAAACAACACTTTATTACTGCTTTGAAAAGAAAGGGGTTTTAATTGATATAGAAAATGAAGATTCTGTTTTGCAACATATTAGCTCCAAAAAATATCAAGAACTACTAAAGGATGGACTCATAACAGATGGCATGATTCCAAAACTGGAAAATTGTTTTCATGCACTACACAAAAACGTGAGTAAAGTATGCATCGGCTATCCAACGATGCTGAATTCGGAAAATGAACTTTTTACAACGATTACCCTATAAGATGATGCAGAGACAACTTACAAACAAAGCTATAGATTTACTCAAAGCACTTATTTCCATCCAATCCTTTTCGGGCGAAGAAAACAAGACCGCGGATACCATTGAAGCTTGGTTCAAGGAGTTTGAGATTCCTCATGAGCGCATACATAACAATGTTTTTGCAAAGAACAAACATTGGGACGATAATAAACCTACCCTACTATTAAATTCCCACCACGATACGGTAAAACCAAATAAAGCCTATACCAAAGACCCATTTCATGCACATATAGAAGATGGGAAATTGTATGGCTTGGGCAGCAATGATGCAGGTGGATGCCTAGTTTCGCTTATCGCCACCTTTACGTATTACTACACAGTTGAAAACCTCAACCACAACATACTTTTAGTGGCTTCCATGGAAGAAGAAAATGCAGGTGCACACAGTCTTCGCTGGTTGTTGCCGCAATTGCCAAAAATAAATGTGGCCATTGTGGGCGAACCTACGCTGATGCAATTGGCCATTGCTGAAAAAGGCCTAGTTGTTTTCGATGCGGTCGTAAAAGGAACGCCTACTCATGCTGCACATCTAAACGATAACAACGCTATTTACAACACAATTGAAGTACTGGAATGGTTCAAAAACTATAAATTCGATAAAAGCTCCGAAGCCTTGGGCGAGGTTAAAATGACAGTAACTCAAATTAATGCAGGTAGCCAGCATAATGTGGTTCCTTCTCAGGTAGAACTAGTCGTCGATGTCCGTGTAAACGATGCATACACCAACAAAGAAATTGCAGATTTACTAAAGGAAGAAGCGCCCTGTGAAATCCAAGAACGTGGCCTAAAACTCAATTCCTCTAAAATAGACAAAGATCATCCCTTGGTAAAATCGGGTATTGCTCTGGGAAGAACTACGTACGGTTCCCCTACCCTTTCGGACCAAGCGGCATTGACGTGCCAATCCTTAAAACTAGGTCCTGGAGATAGTACCCGTTCCCACTCTGCAGATGAATATATTTACATTGATGAAATTGAAGAGGGGATTGATTTGTATATTCGGATATTGGAAGGGTTTCTAAAATAGACACGAGCCATTAGAAGTGAGACATAAGACAAAAACTAACATGATTATGGAATAGACAGCGTAAGCTCATGTCTAACATAAAAAAGCTTGAACGAAAATTAACCAGATTTCCGCCATCGCGGGAATGATAATCAAACAAATACCTATGCGACTGTGGGACAAAGGATTTAGCACCGATAAGAAAATAGACCACTTTACTGTGGGTAATGACCGAGAACTGGATGTACATTTAGCAAAATACGATGTAATTGCCTCAAAAGCGCATGCTAAAATGCTAGGTAAAATTGGTTTGCTTACAGAAAAAGAAACTCAAGAGCTCCTAGGTGCATTGGATACCATAGCGGCAAAAATCGAAAACGGCACATTTGTAATAGAAAACAACTTTGAGGATATGCATTCCAAAATTGAGTTTCAACTAACGCTAGCCTTAGGTGATACAGGGAAAAAAATTCATACGGCTCGCTCTAGAAACGATCAGGTTTTGGTAGCCATGCATCTATATTTAAAAGATGAACTGGCAGAAATCAAATCAATGACCAAATCCTTGTTCGATTTATTATTAAACCTAGCGGATAAATATAAACGGGTATTGCTGCCAGGATATACGCATTTACAGATTGCCATGCCTTCCTCATTTGGCTTATGGTTCTCTGCTTATGCAGAAAGCTTGATAGATGACTTATATTTTGTAGATGCCGCTTTTAAAGTGGCCGATCAAAATCCGCTAGGAAGTGCAGCTGGATACGGAAGTTCTTTTCCCATTGACCGAAGTTTTACCACCAAAGAAATGGGTTTTGAAACTATGAAATACAATGTGGTCGCTGCTCAAATGGGCAGAGGTAAAGTTGAAAAGGCAACAGCTTTTGGAATGGCTAATATTGCCGCTACACTATCAAAAATGGCCATGGACATCTGTTTATATATGAGTCAGAATTTTGACTTTATTTCCTTTCCAGATGAGCTAACTACTGGTTCTAGCATCATGCCGCACAAAAAGAATCCAGATGTATTTGAACTCGTACGGGGAAAGTGCAATAAGCTACAATCAATACCTAATCAACTCACGATAGTGATCAATAATCTACCTAGTGGCTACCATCGCGATTTGCAATTGGTAAAGGAAATTATTGTGCCCGCAATCCAGGATATGAAGGCCTGTTTAGAGATTATGAGCTTCAGTTTACGGGAAATACAGGTAAACGAAGGCATTTTGGAAGACCCAAAATATGATTATCTATTTAGTGTGGATACTTTAAACGAACTGGTTCAAAAAGGTATGCCATTCCGGGATGCTTACAAGCAGATGGGTAAAGAAATTCAGGCAGGTACGTTTACACCGCAACGTAATTTAAAACATACGCATGAGGGTAGTTTAGGAAATTTGTGTTTGGAAGAAATAAGGAAAAAGATGCAGTCACTTTAAAATTACTTTTTATAGGAAATTTCTTTTCGACTAGCCAAAAGTTTTCAATTCCTTTAGTTATTCACTGCATATCTTGATGGCTAATAATGGCCTAATGGTTTTTTCAAATTTTAGTTTCGCTTTGCTTTAGTGATGGGTATTTTTTCCTCCTTTGGCCAATAAAAGTAAATTTAAACAATCATAAGGTTGACCTAATCCCTATTATAATTATACACTATTGGCATAATATAAGATTCCATGGATTTGAGTTGGTCACTTAAAGCTATATGGATTATTTAATTACAATAGTCCATAAAATCAAAAAACGCATCTTCCTTAGTAGCGACTAAAAATAAATCCGTTCAATCCCTTCCTATAACCCCAGTTCAATAATTATCCATATCTATTAAATCTATTTTTTTCACTGAACACCGTGTAACCATCCCTTTCTTTTCACCACACCTTTGTAGCTGATAAACCACTGAAAACAGTGAAAAGGGGTCTTTGTTAAAATATTCCCCTTTTCAATTCGTTATGGACAAATACCGAAAATACCATGGCTAAAAGACTACTCATCCTATTTTGTATACTGTTCAACGGCTTTATTCATTCACAATCATTCACCTCTACTTGGAATACGGTTAATACAAGTTCTGGTTCCTCTGCCAATAATGAAATTATAATTCCAACAAATCCGGCATATACAACGTACAATTATACTGTCGATTGGGGAGATGGGACTATGGACACCAATGTGAACGGAAATATAGCACATACCTATACAACACCAGGCACCTACACCATAGCCATCAGTGGTGTTTTCCCAAGCATTTATTTTAACAACTCAGGCGATCGCAATAAAATAATTCAGATTTTAAGTTGGGGAGACATACAATGGCAAACAATGGAGAATGCCTTTTTTGGTTGTGAAAACATGAATTTTGATGCCATAGATGCTCCCGATCTTTCTCAGGTATCGACCCTAAAGAATATGTTCCGTGAATGTACAGCCTTTAATGGTATCCTAAATAATTGGGAGGTAAGCACTATAACAGATATTTCAGGGCTTTTTGCAGAAGCAGAAATTTTCAATAGACCTCTCGATCTATGGAATACGATTAATGTAACTGACATGTCATACACATTTCATAGAGCAAGACAATTCAATGAACCATTGGATAACTGGAATACAGCATCGGTGACCACTTTGGAATATACCTTTTCCGAGGCAAGCAGTTTTAATCAGAATATAAATAACTGGGACGTAACCCAGGTAACCAATATGTCCGGTACTTTTAGGTACACGGGAAACTTTGATAGACAGTTGAATAATTGGGATGTTGCGCAAGTAACAAATATGTCCGGTATGTTTCAAGGGTCCAGTTTTAATCAGCCTATAAGCAATTGGATTGTAGATAATGTAACCAACATGGCTTCTATGTTTAGGGAATCGTTATTTAATCATCCCATTGAGATTTGGAATGTAACCAACGTTACGGACATGTCAGAAATGTTTATGAGACATAGAACCTACAACCACCCGCTAAACGATTGGGACGTTAGTAATGTAACGAATATGGCCAGCATGTTCGATGGTTATATCTGGGGAGCAATTTACAACCAACCATTAGACGAGTGGGAAGTTGGTAATGTCGAGGATATGAATTATATGTTTCGTGACAACACTGATTTTAATCAAGATATAAGTGGATGGGATGTAATTAATGTCACGAATATGCGAGGGATGTTCCAAAACACAACCAGTTTCAACCAAGATATTAGTAGTTGGGATGTAGGCAACGTGACCAACATGGCCAGTATGTTTCAAGAGGCGGCGGTATTTAATCAACCTTTAGATATATGGGAGGTATTAAACGTATCGAATATGAATAATATGTTCTATCAAGCGTCTGTTTTCAACCAACCTTTAAATTCTTGGGATGTAGACAATGTCACCGATATGACTAACATGTTCGGACAAAGCCCGGTATTTGACCAAGTACTAACCGATTGGAATACTGAAAAGGTAACGAATATGAGCGGTATGTTCCAAAACGCAGATGCCTTTAACCAAAATCTGGGAACATGGAATGTTAGCAGTATTACCAACATGGCGAACATGCTTTCCAATTCTGGACTGTCCCAAGAAAACTATGACAATTCGTTAATAGGTTGGTCAGCACAAACAGTTAACTCAAATATTGACCTAGGAGCTACCAACCTTAATTATTGTGATGGTAGGATTGCACGGCAAGAACTAATCGATAATTATAATTGGAACATAACGGGCGATATTGTCAACTGTTCCTTTGTACTCTGCACCAATTTGGTCTCACCCGTAAACGGAGATACAAATGTACCCTCGAGTGCAAACCTTACCTGGGCCCAAACACCGGGTGCAACAGGATATAAAGTAACCGTAAAAGTACTTAGGGGCGGTATTGAGTCCACTCCGTTCGATAGCTATGACGTACCAGGCGGTAATACAGTAGGCCTTAATCTTGAAGATATATCCGGTAATGATCTGCTACAGGCAGGTGATGAAGTATCGGTACTTATCGTACCCTATAATACAACAGATGGCGATGCGGTTGGCTGTACCGAGGAAACTTTCACTGTAGTACCCTCATGGGTAAATAGCCCAGATGCGTTTAAACTTACATATGATACCACAATCACCGACAATGATACCACGAATGCAAATCAGCTAAAAATAGAAGCAAATACGGGGTATCCTGATTACCTCACCTACAACTACTCTATTGATTGGGGCGATAGCCAATTTGACAACAATGTAACAGGAGACGTTACCCATACCTATCTTGCTCCGGGAACCTATACCGTTTCCATTATAGGCGATTTTCCAGCTCCGTTTCACGACTATTCCGATACCGATAATATAAAACTACTTTCTATAGACCAATGGGGTACGCAAGTATGGCAGTCCATGGAGCGAGCTTTTTACTACTGTATTAATATGGAATACAATGCAACCGACATCCCTGATCTCAGTGCCGTGACTTCCATGAGCGGTATGTTCAATAGCTGTCAGCTATTTAATGGAGATATAAATGCCTGGGACGTAAGCAATGTGCAGAACATGTCCTACCTTTTTATTGGGGCAAGGGCATTTAGCCAACCGTTGAACAACTGGATCGTGAGTAATGTAGAAAATATGTCGGGCATGTTCTTAGGTACTGACGCCTTCAACCAAACTATTGGCAATTGGGATACCAGCAAAGTCCAAAATATGTCCAGAATGTTTGAACAGACAGATATTTTTAATCAGTCCCTAAATCTTTGGGATGTTGGGGAGGTTACCACTATGGCTGATATGTTCAAAAGTGCCACAATATTTAATGGTGCAATAGATAGCTGGCAAGTAGACAAGGTTACGGACATGGAAAGCATGTTCGAAAATACTGAGGCCTTTAATATTCCTATTGGTTCTTGGGACGTGGGCAATGTTACCAATATGGTTGCTATGTTCAAAGATGCTGAAGTATTTAACCAACCGCTAAACGACTGGAATGTAGAGAAAGTAACCAATATGTCCCAAATGTTCGATAATGCCATAGCTTTTAATCAGCCTTTAGCACTATGGGAAACAGGATTGGTCACAGACATGTCCCAAATGTTTTACCGGGCGTCTTCTTTTAACCAAAACATCAACGACTGGGACGTAACCAATGCCATTGATATGCGTTCCATGTTCAGAAGTGCATTGGTATTTGATCAGCCACTGAACCAATGGGAAGTGAATTCTGTTGTGAATATGTCTTCTATGTTTGAAAACGCAGAAGCATTTAACCAGCAGTTAAATGATTGGGATGTGAGTGCCGTGGCTACCATGGCTTCAATGTTCCAAAATGCCCTTGTTTTTAACCAAGCCTTAAATCTCTGGGATGTCTCCTCTGTAACTTTAATGCCTTCGATGTTCGAGGGTGCCACAGTATTCAATGGCGAAATACGGAATTGGAACGTAGCATCCGTAACCAATATGGAAGCCATGTTCAAAGCTGCCATTTCGTTTGACCAACCTATTGAAAATTGGGATACAGGAGAGGTTCTTACCATGGCAGAAATGTTTTATGGAGCAGCACTGTTTAATCAACCTCTCGACGGTTGGAACACTTCTTATGTAACAACAATGCAAAGTATGTTCGAAGATGCAATAGGCTTTGATCAGCCCCTCACTTCATGGAACGTTGCATCCGTGACCACTATGGAGGAAATGTTTAAGAATGCTATTACGTTTAATCAAGATATAAATTCCTGGAATGTGAGAGGCGTTTCTTCTATGGAGGAAATGTTCAGTAATGCTAGTAGCTTCAACCAAAGTTTAAACAACTGGCGAGTAGCCGGAGTGGAAACCATGGAAGCGATGTTCGAAAACGCTGCAGCCTATAACCAAGCTATGGACCAGTGGGATTTGGGAACGATAAACATGAACTCCACATTTAACAATGCAACTGCATTAAACCAGTACCTGGGCGATTGGAATATTGAAGGCGTAAGTCAAATGGACAATATGCTGGACAATACGGCATTGACCAGAGAAAATTATGACAATACCTTGATTGCTTGGGCAGAACAGACCTTGACAAGCGGACTTTCACTTGGTGCAGAAGGCTTACTTTATTGTGATTGCTTGGAAGAACGGCAGACTATAATAGATTCGTATGGATGGACCATTACTAATGATGCATTAGATTGTCCCGTTCCGGAATGTACACAACTGACTTCGCCTTTGAACGGTGAGATAGACCAGCCTTTGAACACGAACTTAAACTGGGAACCAGTACTTTTTGCTAGGGGATATCGACTTACCGTAGGAACAACAGCCGGTGGGAACGATATTGTAAATAACGAAACGGTAAACGGTACATCCTACGAATTTAGTAACGATTTTAATACAGGTGATGCTGTGTATGTAACCCTAATCCCTTTCAATGATACGGGAGATGCCATTGGACCTTGCGCCGAAGAACGTTTTGATATATTAGGAATAATGCCCACTATCCCCGACTGTACTAGCCTAACAGCGCCTTTGAACGGTGCTACAGATGTTAGTGTAGGAACGGATATTACTTGGAATCCAATTTCCAATGCAGACGGGTATAGGTTAACGGTAGGAACTGCAACTGCTGGCGTAGATATTATGGACGGTGTTGATGTTGGTAATATAACTACATTTGACCTAGTGGACGACCTGCCCGAGAATACAGATATTTTCATAAGCATAGTGCCCTATAACGAGGAAGGAAATGCTATATCATGCACAGAAGAAAGCTTTAGAACAGAAGTCATTCCTGTTCCTCCGGCTTGTACTTCCTTATTAAGTCCTGGTAATTCTGCTACAGGTGTATCTACTGACACAGGCCTAAGTTGGAATGTGGTAAATGGAGCTACAGGATATTTAGTTAACGTGGGTACGACACAAGGCGGTATTGAAATTGTGAATAGTATTGATGTTGGAAATACCACCACCTTCACGTTTCCAGACCTTCTTCGGCAAAACAGAACGCACTATGTTACTATTATACCGTATAACGATGTTGGCGATGCCACTGGGTGTACGGAAGAAAGTTTCAGAACAGGAACCTCTACCCTTACAGATCCTCCGGCTTGTACAACATTAAGCGCTCCTCTGAACAATGCAACCGAAGTACCGGCAACTACGGATATAACGTGGTATGCAGCAGCCAATGCTACCGGCTACTCTATTACCGTAGGTACCAGTTCAGGTGCCAGCGACATCTACACAGGTGATGTAGGAAACATGACCAATCTAAATTTAACGGAAGACCTACCTGAAAACACGGAAATATTTGTTACGGTTACACCTTACAATGGCTTTGGAAATGCCATTGGTTGTACCCAAGAAAGATTTACCACAATAAACAACTTGGACCTACCTGATTGTACAACGATAAGCAGCCCCGTAGACAATGAAACCGATGTTGCTTTAAGCTCCAATATTACCTGGAACGCTACAACAGGAGCAACGGGCTATAAATTGACCGTAGGCACAACCACAGGTGGCACTGAAATATTCGCAGGTGATTTAGGAAATGTATTAAGTTATACCCCTGCAACCAATTTTGAAGAAAACACGAACATTTTTGTAACTGTTGTTCCTTACAATATAGATGGAGATGCTACTGGATGTTTGGAAGAACAGTTTACCACAGAAAATATACTTAATCTTCCAGATTGTACCAATTTGAACACCCCAACAAACGGGGAACAAACCGTTAATGTCTCTTCCAGTATTTCTTGGAACAGTGCAGCTGGGGCAACCGGCTATAACCTTACCATTGGAACAAGTCCAGGCGCATCCGATATTTTTACGGGAGATGTGGGCAATACCTTGACTTACGACCCAACAACAAGTCTTGTAGATAATACGGAAATATTTGTTACCGTAACTCCCTACAACGCAGAAGGCGATGCAACCGGATGTGCGGAAGAAAGCTTTACGACCGAAAATATTATTAACATTCCCGAGTGCACGAGCATGAATACGCCACTTTCGGATTCCTTGAACGTACCCGTTGGCTCAAGTATTACTTGGAACAGCGCTACTGGAGCGGATGGCTATAGACTTACGATAGGAACCAGTTCCGGAGGTGCCGAAGTCTTTACAGGCGATGTAGGCAATACCCTTAGTTTTACACCACCGGTAGCCTTTGCGGAAAACACCATACTATTTGTTTCCATCGTACCGTATAACGAAGATGGGGATGCTTCGGGATGTACTGAGGAAAGTTTTATGACAGAGGATATCGTTACATTGCCAGATTGTACTACTTTGAGTAGTCCTCAATCAAACGATATAAATGTTTCACTTGGCGCTACAATAACATGGAATGAGGTTGAAAATGCGACGGGTTATACGATAACTGTCGGAACAAGTTCTAACGGAAACGAGATTTTCTCTGGTGATGTTGGCAATGTATTAAGCTACGAACCTAACGAAGATTTCTTTGAAAACTCTATGGTTTATGTTTCCATTATCCCTTATAACGAGGACGGAAATGCATTGGGCTGTACCGAGGAGCGTTTTACCACAGAAACCTTACCTGATCAAACAAAATATGGTTTTTCTCCTAATGGCGATGGTATTAACGATTTTTGGAGCATAGATGGCATTGAGGACAATCCCGACAATATGGTTTCCATTTATAACAGATGGGGAGATATCGTATTCCAGGTACAGGGCTACGACAACAGGTCTAATGTGTTTGATGGAACTGCTAATGAAAAAACCAAAATGGGCGCCAACGAACTCCCCAGCGGAACCTACTTCTTCAACATCGAAGTTACGGGAGAACACAACCTTAAGAAACTACAGGGATATCTGGTCATAAAGCGATAATATAATGAAGCAACTAAAAACGTTTATCGCTTTTCTAGCGTTGGGCATACTTGTGCAATGTAGCCCCCAAAACCTGAACGCACAGCAAACGCCCACTTTTGGGGAGTACAACTTTAATCCCTACTTGATTAACGGTGCCTACGCCGGTCTGGCCCCCAGTACGGAGGTGAACCTGAACAATGCAGGGTTCTTCAATTCTATAGAAGGAAGTCCAAGAAGCTTTGCCCTTAGTATTCATAGCCCTTTTAATCGTGGCAAGGTGGGACTGGGCGCAGGGTTTATACGTGACGAGATCGGGGTAACGACCTCTACGAGTGCATTTGCCACCTATTCCTATAAAATTTTCTTCGATACTAAGAGCAACAGACCTTATTGGCAAATCTATACGCCAAACTCGTTATCCTTTTCTATATCACCAGGTGTGCAGCAATACCAAGACAATTTGTTAGAACTTGGTATCGTCGGCGATCCTAATTTTGCCGCCAATATAGACGCCACAATCCCTACCGTGGGGGTGGGTATCCTATTGAACCTGGCAAACTTCTATGTAGGACTTTCTTCAGTAAATATTCTTGGGGACGCCCTGGCAACCAACGACCAGAACCTAGATTTATCCAGCCCTTTTTATGGGTACCTAGGATATCGTTTCTTTTCCAACCAATTCGAGGAAATTATGATCAAGCCCAGTGTGCTGCTGCGTAGGGAAAGTGGTGCACCGCTACAAATAGACACCAACATATCATTTAGCTACAAGAACAGGTTTGAACTCGGTACGGGATATCGTTCCAACTCCTCTATAAACCTATTAGCAGGAGTGTATCTTTTAAAGAACATTAGGGCGGTCTACAACTACAATGTTACCTTTAACGATTCGCCCCTTGGAAATACCCATGGGATAGTACTCAGCTATTTATTTGGCGACGGATATGCTAGGGATTAAAAATTAAGTGTCAGCTTCAAAACTACTATTTGCTTTCTGATGTCCCCGTGCACTATAATCTTTAAACTATAGAATTTCAAAACCTGGTCAACATTATTTACGTTAAAAACGAAATGGCTAAATTAGGTTCGTAAATCCAATTAGACCTATATGAAGCCTTATTTCATTATACCCATCTTTTATCTGATGGCCGTCATTACAGTACCGAGTTCAATTAAAGCTCAGGATGCTTACCAAAGAAATCTCTCGGCAAATGTGAAAGCGTACGTTTTCGCCTTACACTTAAATGATACGGACAATCAAATACAAGGTGAAACAGAGGTTATGGTAGATTTCACCGGTCCTATGCCAGAGTTTACTTTGGATTTAATAGGCAAAAGAGGTGCTTTTGGTATGAAGGTGGACAAAGTACTGGAAGGGGAACGCATCGTAGATTTTACGCATACGGGCAACAAACTCAAAATAGTACCGACTTCATCAACACAACAATCCAAAACTTTTAAAATATATTATCACGGTGTACCGGAGCGTGGTCTTGTCATAGACACCACGAAATTTGGACAACGCTCCTTTTTTGGTGACAATTGGCCCAATTTGGCCCGACATTGGTTGCCTTCCGTAGACCACCCGTACGACAAGGCCGCAGTTGAATTCCAAATTACCGCTCCCGAGCATTATGACGTTGTAGCCACCGGTGAAAAAATAGAAGAAAGCAATCTGGGTAAGGGATTAAAGTTGACCATTTACAAGGAACCCGCACCGGTTGCAATGAAAGTGGTTACTATTGGCGTCACCAAATTTGCCAGCAAAGCTTTAGAACCTGTTTACAATATTCCAGTTTCTGCTTGGGTCTATCCGGAGAACCGACTGGAAGGTTTTCATGATTACGCCGTGGCTTCCAAAGTGCTAAAATATTTTATTGATGCCATTGGCCCCTATTCCTATGCCAAATTGGCCAATATGCAGGCCAAGACCCAATGGGGCGGACTGGAAAACGCAGGTAATATTGCTTATTTTGAAAATTCCGTTACCGGTAAAAACGAGGTGGAAGGTTTAATTGCCCATGAAGTCGCTCACCAATGGTTCGGAAATTCTGCCAGTGAAAATGACTGGAACCATGTATGGCTAAGTGAAGGTTTTGCTACCTACTTCGCCATTCTGTACCAAGAAAGTGTTTATGGCGATGCAAAACGAAAGGAGGAACTGCTTTTGGACAAGGCACAGATAATCGACTATTATAAAAAAAATCCCGCACCTATCGTTGACCTTAGTATACGTGACCCCTTAAAAGTATTGAGCACCAACACCTACCAAAAAGGCGGCTGGGTATTAAATATGTTACGCCATAAACTTGGGGACGCCATATTTTGGAAAGGTATACGCACATACTACAAGACTTATCAAAATTCCAATGCCATGACCAAAGATTTTCAAAACATCATGGAAACCGTTTCAGGCCAAGATTTGCAATCCTTTTTTCAACAATGGATTTTCACCGAAGGATATCCAGAAATCAAATGGCGCTGGAAATACTCCAACGGAATAGTACAGATTTCCATAGACCAAACACAGGATCAGTATGTATTTAGGTTTCCTTTGGAAATCGCTTTGAAAAATGGAAAAGAGACGCATAAAGAAACACTTGAAATCACCAAATTATCTCAAGAATTCAAAATTCCATTAGATGTAAAACCTGAAACTGTTCACCTAGACCCAAATGTGTGGTTATTATTTGAAGCACAAGAGTTTTAAGCTGTAGGTTTAAAACAAGCCAAAACATTTAACACCCTTTGGGTTCTACATCCTATTTTTCAGGTATCCCATACTGAACTAAAATCGTGAGCAACTTTTATGTCCTAAAGTAATCAGCGATATAACTTATTTTATCATATTAAAATTAATGACCTCTTGGTCGGTCAAGAAGCGCCAGTGTCCTCTAGGAAGATCTTTTTTGGTGAGTCCACCATATACCACACGGTCCAACTTTACTATTTTATAATCGAGCTGCTTAAACAGGCGTTCCACAATATTGGTTCGGGAACTAAATATCTCCAAACCTACTTCTCGTTTTGGAGCATTATCAATATAACTGATGTCCTGAATACGTACCACCTTTTCTTCTACTAATACCCCTTCTTTTATTTTCTGAAGGTCGGCCGCGATTAAATCTCGATCTAAGACCAAGTGGTAAATTTTTCGTAATCCGTTTATTGGGCTTTTCAATCGCTTGGTAAGATCGCCATCATTTGTAAATAACAATAGACCCGTATCCGCTTTACCTAACTTATCTACGGGTAAAAGCTTGGATTTAGAAGCGCTTGAAATCAAACCGGAAACGTGTCTTTTTCCTTTTTCGTCACGTATGGTGGTACTAAAATCCTTAGGCTTATTTAATACTACGTATTCCTTTTTTATAGGATTCAATAGACGACCATCAAACTTTACCTCATCGGTAAGCTTTACCTTGTACCCCATCTCGGTAATCGGTTTTCCGTTTACTGTAACGTTACCCGCAGCAATATAGATATCTGCATCCCGTCTAGAGCATACACCGGAATTGGCCACGTATTTATTCAACCGGATGGAATTAGGGTCAGATTTCTGTTTTGGCGCCGTTTGCTTTTTAATTGGGGCATTGCCCCGTGCATAACTGCTCTTCTTAAAATTACCTCCCTGTCTTCCAGATGCCCTTTTACCTTTATTGGAATCTTCCCTGCTCATAGTACTTAAATTTGCTGCAAAGGTAGCAAAGCGATTTATATCAATTTACTATTGTGAACTTTAAATCGATTTACACTCCCGGTCCTTTTTCCAATATTGGCTATATTTATAAAAATCTTAAAGCTGTCATGATCAAAAATTCACTTTTACCATTCCTATTGCTATTGTCCGTATCCGTTTTCGCCCAAAAAAAGGTGCTAGACCATACGGATTATGAACTATGGAACACTATTCAAAACCCCAATATCTCGCCCAACGGAGACTATGTACTTTATCAAGTGGAAAAAGGGGAAAAAGATGCTACGCTAAAGGTAAAGGATAGCAAAGCGAAACTCATATTTGAACATGAAAGAGCAAAAAAAGCCGCATTTACCTACAACTCTGACTTCGTTTTGTTTACAATTACCGCTTGGCAAGACAGCGTACGTGCCATGAAAAGCAGAAAGACAAAAAAAGAAGATATGCCCAAAGATTCCTTAGGCATTTTAGATTTAAGTACGAACCAACTCACAAAAATCGCCAATGTAAAATCCTTTCAGCTACCGGAAAAATGGTCGGGATACGTAGCGTATTATCTGGATGAAGTAAAAGAAGAAAAGCAAAAAGATTCCGTTTCTGATGACACCGATAAAAAGAAAAAACCAAAAAAAGTCAGTAAGAAAAACGGCTTTCACTTGGTGCTTTATGATTTAAAAACCGGAAAACAGGATACCATGCCCTATATTACCGATTATACCTTTGCCAAAGAGGGTAAAGCATTGGCTTACACCACTACAGGAAAGGATAAAGAAGCTGATGCAGCAGTTTATGTACGTGACTTAGCATCCGACAAGACTACGGAACTTCACAACGCGCAAAAAGCCAAATACTTTAACCTAAGTCTTAGCGATTCCGGCACTCATTTAGGATTCGTTACAGATACCGATACCACAAAAACACAAATACGGCCCAATGAACTGTATAGCTGGACAAAAGGAACCGAAAAGGCTTCAAAAATACTGGATGCCTCGAGCGCACCAAAAGGCTACTTAGTTTCCTCAAATGGTGCTATTGAATTCTCCAAAGACGAATCCAAACTTTTCTTTGGTCTGGCTACCCCGCCCATTTTAAAGGACACTACACTAACGGAAGAGGAAATCGTGAATGTAGAGGTATGGACCTATGACGAACCTAGATTATACACCGTACAGGAATTACAATTAAAAAACGATTCCATTGCCTCCTATCATGCTGTTGTTCATCTTAACGACAATAAAATAATCCCCTTGGCTACAAGCGATTTTCCAAATACAGAACTTGGGGATGAGGGCAATGCTCCTTATGCCTTGATCAACACAACCCTACCGCACGAACTGGAAAGCCAATGGACCGGAAGACGGGACAATGATTATAAACTAGTAAGTACCGCTACGGGAGAAACCTTGGTTTCATTAACAAAAGTACCGCGATTACGGTTGAGTCCAAAAGCCAATTTTGCTTATGGTTATAACCGCGTGGACAGCACATGGACCAGTTATTCCTTACCGGATGGCACCTATAAAGCCCTGACAAAAGGAAAACTATTTTATGACGAAACCAACGATTCACCAAATTTTCCGTCTGCCTATGGCGCTGCTGGATGGACGGCAAACGACGAACATCTGATACTTTACGACCGCTACGATATTTGGAAATTTGACCCAAAAACAGGGGCAAGCACCAAACTGACCTCCGGTAGGGAAAGCAAAACCGTATACCGCTATGTTTCCCTAGATGATGAACTACGTTATATTCCTATGGATGAAAATTGGATATTGACCTTATTTAATGAAAACACCAAAGATGCCGGCTACGCCCAGTACAACCCACAAAATGGAAAAACAAAGGCCTTGTTATCCGGTCCTTACCGCTATTCAAAACCACAAAAGGCCCTTTTAGATGATGCCTTAATTTACACGCGAGAATCGTTTACGGACTTTCCCGACCTTAGAGTTTCAGACCTTAGCATGAAAAAGAGTGTAACATTGAGCGACGCAAATCCCCATCAAGCAGCATACAATTGGGGAAGTATTGATCTGGTCAATTGGATTTCCTTAGATGGAAAAAAATTAACCGGTATGTTAGTGAAACCCGAAAATTTTGACCCTAACAAAAAGTACCCGTTGCTCGTTAACTTTTACGAGAAAAGCTCGGACGGACTCCACAGACACCGCATACCAAGAGCGGAACGATCCTCAATCAACTACAGTTTCTATACGAGTAGAGGCTACGTCATCTTTAATCCGGATATAGAATACCGCATAGGCTATC
>CAZUIE010000033.1:25088-27371 GCA_964620945.1 uncultured Maribacter sp. | reverse complement strand
TTTCTATGGTTACCGTTACCGTTACCCCTTCGCTGTCCTGTGCGCTTCCTGTTAACGTACTTAATACTACCGCTAAAATTAATCCAATTGTTTTCATGTGATTTGTTATTTATATGTTTATCGTTGGGTCAAATCTCTCATAAAACAACAGTAGTTTAAAAACGGAACTACCCAATTGTCGAATGGTAGCGACGAATTGTAGGAAGCGGGTTTTTAAATAGAATTAGAATGTGCTAGGAAGCTATAAGCGCTGGATAAACGACTTCATCGGAAACGCATGCCACATTTCCTTGGTATTCCTTTCCGCGCAGCCGTGCTACGGGATGTGCCGTGAGTTGCCCTTCAAAAGAAGGCGCTATCATTTTTTGAATGCCTTCTTTGTCTACATTGTCCATAATAGGTTTTAACCAGGCATCTTCTGATTCTAGGGGAAGTATAAAGGGCATTCGTGGTACTTTTAGTTTGGGATTATTATGAATGTGCTGCATCAAGGTATTTGCAGTAGTAGTCACAATAGAAAAGCTTCGTAAAAGTCCTCTGGTCTCTGGATTCTTCCATTCGCTCCATACTCCGGCTAAGGCTAAAGGCTGTCCCTCTTTATGACGAATATAAAATGGATATGTTTTTCCGGCCTGGTGATGATGTTCATAAAACCCATCTACATATATAATACAACGTTGATGTTGAGCGGCATGCTTAAATGCCGGTTTCTCAAATAGGGTTTCCCCTCTGGCATTGAGCGTAGCGTTCCACAGTTTCTTTTGCTGCTCGGTGTTTTTTGTCCAATGTGGTACAAGGCCCCATGTAGCTACTATTGGAAAATAAGACGAACGGTCTGTGTAAATTAAGACCTCTGGATGGCTAAAGCCAGAAGCATGATGCAGCGGTAAATCGGTTAGGGGCGCTAGACGCTCTCGGATATCTGCAATGGCCTGAAGGTCTTGGTCCTTCTCCGCTCTTTTAAGCTGTGTTTCTAAACTTGTTTTGATATCGTAGCACATTGAATCGTTCGTTGGGCAAAAGCTAAGTTATTTTAAAAGTAAGAAGCTATGGAATTTCGGTTTTTGCTCTTTGGTTAGCTTTTACTATAAAGAATTAATCACTTTTTTAAAATTACAATAGACCTCAACAACAGCTCAAACTCCTGAGGTTTTTTATTGCCAATCAAAAAACGCAATTCTTCAATCGTGTCTTGGTCAAAGTTTGGGAGATCTACTTTTCTACCACGAAATGCAGGGTGGAGGTCCGCTAGGGTAAACTCTAAGGTTTCCCAGTCGCCCGTTGTCTCAAATGTGGTGATATAACTGTAGCTATGGCGGCGTTTGTCTTTTACACGGAACTGGTAGGCATTACCGTCGCCCTTAAGGCGTATACGTATGATGTTATTCGATTTTACAGTTACAGCCCCTAAATCATACTTAACAGATGAGAATCCCCCGTTGTTTTCTAACGACACTTCTCCAGAAAATTTTCCGTAACCTTCTTCTGATAGGCTAAAACTACCAGAGGAGCGGCCGCCCATGACCACATCATCTACTACGGTCCAGTTTTTAGTAGTTGGTTTTTCTTCGAAGTTTACTAGTGTTTGTGCAGTCATGAAAAGGGGTGTTAGGAGGAGAAATATACTATGTTTTATATGAAATAGAATGGTGTTAGCTCTCAAAAAGTGTTTTTGCTCATTACTCATTACTAGCTCTTCACAAACACCATACAATGCTGCCAGGGGAGGTTAACTATATTCTCTTCCAGCTCTAGACCTATAACTTTCATCTCCTTAACAGCTTGGGCTTCGGTCATTTTATGTAATTTTTTAATGGGTACATTGGGGTCTTCTCCTCGGTATTCGATAAGGTATAGCCTAGCATCGGCCCGCATCGCTTTTTTTATAGAAGCCATCATTTCGTAGGGAAAATTCATTTCGTGGTAGACATCAACGATCAGCACCTTATCAACAGAATTCGGTTTTAGGTTCACGCTTTTTTCGTTTCCTTTTACTAGGGCGACGTTCTCAATTTTGCCTTCTAGTTTTTTACTCCGCATGGCGGCCAACATTTCATCTTGGATATCCACGGCATAAATGGTTCCTGCGGTTGCCATGTCTGCCAATTTAAACACATGGTAGCCTGATCCCGCACCAATATCCGCGATATCGTCCGTATCGCTAATCTTCATATTTTTTAATAGAGTAGACGTATTTTCCTCTTTTTCGCGCTCGTCGCGTTCTAACCAAGACATGCCTTGGTAGCCCATTACGTGTGAAATCTCCCGTTGCATGTACCATTT
>CAZUIE010000033.1:9010-24988 GCA_964620945.1 uncultured Maribacter sp. | reverse complement strand
AAGACATGCCTTGGTAGCCCATTACGTGTGAAATCTCCCGTTGCATGTACCATTTACCAATTCCGTCGTAGGCACCCTTCTTAAATTCGTATCTACCTTCTTGGGCGTATAGGAAATTGGTGGTCAAAACTAGGAACAGACCAAGGAATCGCATTATTCTCTTCTTCATAGTCGTGATTTTTCTTTTTTCATAGCGGTTTAAAATTAAGAATTATGTGAATTTATACTTCCAAAGAAAAGCTTAAAGTTGCATTTTTTTATGGTACTTATAACTCCTCGGTTTACTATAAACCTATAAAATGAATCTTTTACCGACTGAAACTTCTATTTAGGACTCCTTAACATTGTAATTTCTCAAAAACATAGCCATTTTCAAAAATTGACCTAGTTTTTATGTATCTTTTTCCAGCTTAATTCAAATAACCAACCATGAAACAAAAATTTATTTTAGTAGTACTTGCTTTATGTACTATTACAACTGCGTATTCACAAAAGAAATTATCCAAAAAGCAAATAGAAAAATTAAAATTAGAGGCCGCTGCCATTGTTGAAGCCAATAAAAAACAGTCTCAAGTAATGGTCGACAAGATTTTTAGTTTCGCCGAACTTGGATTTCAAGAGGTTGAATCCTCAAAGTACCTTACTGGAATATTAGCCGAAAACGGTTTTGAAATTGAAAATTCAATATCAGGTATTCCTACCGCTTGGTTCGCTACATGGAGCAACGGAAAAGGACCTACCATAGCCTTGGGAAGTGATGTGGATTGTATACCAAAAGCATCACAATATCCCGGTGTAGCCTATCATAAACCTATTGTGGACGGTGCGCCCGGACATGGAGAAGGGCACAATGCCGGTATTCCCATGAACATATCGGCAGCCTTAGCGGCCAAGGAGGTAATGGAGCGAGAAAATATTGGTGGTACACTGCTTGTTTGGCCGGGTATCGCAGAAGAGCTGGTGGCTGCGAAAGCCTGGTACGTGCGAGACGGCTTGTTCGATAATATAGACATGTGCATTTTCACCCATGTGAGTAGTAATTTTAGTGTTTCGTATGGACCTACTAGAGGTACTGGATTAATTTCTGTGGAATACTCTTTCGATGGTGAATCCGCCCATTCTGCTGGATCTCCTTGGCGTGGTAAAAGTGCCTTGGATGCGGCCGAATTAATGAATATTGCTTGGAACTACAAGCGAGAGCATTTGCATCCGCTAAGACGTTCTCATTCTATTTTCACGGATGCAGGTGATCAGCCTAATGTGGTGCCATCAAAAGCTTCAATATGGTTTTATTTCAGAGATATTAAGTATGATGGAATTATGGAGATGTACAAGGAGGCAAATCAAATTGCCGAAGGTGCTGCAATGATGACAGGAACGACCGTAAAACATAAGGTGCTTGGAGCTGCTTGGCCTAGACATTACAACAAAGTAATCGCCGAGACCATGTATGAAAATATTAAGCACGTGGGCCTGCCTACTTGGTCCGAAGATGATCAAACTTTGGCCAAGGCGGTACAGACCGAGGTAAATTCTGAAAAAATAGAAGGATTGAGCACAGAGCTTTCTTCGTTAGGATTACCGGTAATAGAGCCGATTAGCGGTGGTTCGGACGATATTGGTGATATTTCTTGGAAAGTACCTACGGTGACCATGCGTTTTCCGTCTAATATACCCGGGCTACAGGGGCACCACTGGAGTAATGCGATTTCTATGGCTACGCCTATTGCACACAAAGGGGTAGTGGCAGGAGCCAAGGCAGAGACCATGACGATTCTTGATTTTCTTTTGAATCCAGAGCTATTGACTGGCGCTTGGGATTATTTTAATAATGAGCAAACGAAAGAAACGAAATTCGTACCTATGATTTCGGAAAGTGATATGCCCCCTATTTATTTAAATGCTGATAAGCAAGGTCAATTTAGATCAGAATTGGAGAAATTCTATTTTGATGAAACTAAATTCGATACCTATTTGGAACAGTTGGGGGTGCAGTATCCTACCTTGAAAAAATAGGGGGTAGCATCTAGTTCTTTAAATAAAAACCATGGAGGTATTTCATATGAACATCTTTATGAAATCAGTTTTAGTTTAAAAATCATACTTTGAACCTAAAACACTCCATTTTTGATACAGGGTGAGTCGTATTTTGTTTTAAAAGTATATAATTCTAAGCTGAAAATTGTTATGATGGTAAAACGTATTCAATTATTTTAGCCTTTAAAATTACAATCCTACAATCGACTTGAAACTAAAATAGCAAATGTCCGTAAAAGAAACGACACCTACATCCAACTGCGGGGTTACTGTATGCATGAAGATGTTAGATAGTAAGTGGAAACCTATTATCCTATTTAAAATCTCTAAAGGCACTAACCGATTTACAAAGCTGCTTACTGCTGTAGAAGGTATAAACCGACAAATGTTGAGCAAGCAACTGCGGTCTTTAGAGAAATCTGGTGTACTCGAGCGTAAAACTTTTCCAGAAATTCCACCTCGTGTAGAGTATGAGATTACTCCTTTTGGTAAATCATTGCTGCCCGTTGTGCAATCCATGCAACGTTGGGGAAATAAGCAAACAGGTACTACGAAAGTGAAATCAAAAATAAACACAAATACTACCCCACAGCAAACAGCCCTTTTTTAATAGTGCAGCAGATCGGTAGTTTAGCTGTTTTACCTATACCAACTTCTTTTCCAGCAAAGCCATATAGAAACCGTCAAACCCACTTTTTGAGGCGTAGATTTTCTTCTCACTTATAAGCGAAAAGTCCGCACCCTCTTCACTGGATAAAAATGATTTAACTTGGTCGTTGTTCTCTTGCGGAAGAATGGAGCAGGTAGCGTAAACCATTTTACCACCAGGTTTCAGGATTTTGCTGTAGTTTCCTAAAATTTCACGTTGTGTCTTTGTGATTTTCTCCAGGAATTCTGGTTGCAACTTCCATTTGGTATCCGGATTTCTTCTAATCACCCCTAATCCGGTACAAGGGGCATCTATTAGCACTCTATCTGCGCTTCCATATAGTTTTTTAAACACCTTGGTTGAATCAATCTCCCTCGGTTCAATATTATGTGCGCCATTTCTTCTTGCACGTCTTTTAAGTTCTTTTAGTTTACTGCCATAGATGTCCATCGCAATCAACTGACCTTTGTTTTCCATTAAGGCCGCAAGATGTAATGATTTACCTCCGGCTCCGGCGCAGGTATCTACAACACGTTGCCCAGGCTTAACATCTAGCATAGCAGCTACCAACTGGGAAGAGGCATCCTGCACTTCAAAGAATCCTTTTTTAAACGATTCCGTTACAAAAACATTCGCCCGCTCCGGTAAGCGCAATGCAAGCGGATAACCTTTAATGGGCTCCGTTACTATACCCTCGTCCAACAAAGCTTTCCGTAATTCTTCTTTGGTCGTCTTTAGGGTATTTGTTCTAAGGATAACTTCCGCAGGTTCGTTGAGTTTTGCTATTTCCGCCGTCCAAAGCTTATCACCTAGCGATTTTTCACAAATTTCATCTATCCAATCCGGCACCGCTTCACGATATTTTCTAATTTTGGAGAGCTCATCGAACTTACCTTTTATACGGCGTTCCGGTGTTGGCTCTATCTGTTTCCAATCTGGTAAGGCAATCCCCTTGAGTACGGCCCAAACGGCCCACATACGGAATAAATCGGGTCTGCTGAAAGGTTCCTTTACAGCTGCAATTTCTGTGTAGAGACGCTTGTATCGTACCATTTCGTAGGTCGTCTCGGCAATAAAACCTCTATCCCTGGCGCCCCAACGTTTATCAAAACGCAATACTTTTTGAACTACCTTGTCGGCATATTCATTCTCATTGAATATCAAATTCAAAGCATCTATTACGGCAAATACGAGGTTCCTGTGCAGTTTCATTCTTAAAAATTAAGGGTGCAAAGGTATTGTTTTAGAAGCGATTCCTTTTATTTTTGAGAAACTTTAATGAAGATGAGAAACTTTGGCTTTTTCCTTGTAGTTGCTTTATTTTTTTCCTGTACGGAGGTGGTAAAAAAAACTCCATTTACAGAAGTGGAACTAGAAACACTTTACACCGACTCCCTTAGCATCCGTGCTATAGAACTCATGGGCAATAGCTTGGCATTTGCCGCTAATAAAGGAACCTTTGGTACCATTGATATAAATACCGGAAAAGTACGAGTTAATGTTCAAAGGTATGATAGTATATTACCCGAGTTTCGTGCCGTTGCCCATACGAATACTGATTTTTTTATGCTTTCTGTTGCTAATCCTGCATTGCTTTATAAGACGGGTAATCAAGGAACCATGGAATTGGTTTATAAAGAAGATGCTGCTGCTGTTTTTTATGATGCGATGACTTTCTGGAACGATGCGGAAGGTATAGCGGTAGGCGATACCATGGATGGTTGTATGAGTATTATCATTACCCGTGACGGCGGGAACACATGGAAGAAACTGCCCTGTAATAATTTGCCGGACGGAATTGAAGGCGAGGGTGCTTTTGCTGCGAGCAATACTAATATTGCAGTTGTTGGTAACAATACGTGGGTCGCAACTACCAAACGCATATTATACTCTCCTGATAAAGGTCGAAGTTGGACAGTTCAAAATACGCCGATTAGCTCAAAAGAACCTACCGAGGGTATCTACTCTATAGATTTTTATAATGAGAATGAAGGAGTAGCAATGGGTGGGGATTACACCAATCCAGAACGAAATACTTCAAACAAGGCCATGACTACAGATGGCGGTTTGACTTGGGAGCTGATTGCGGACGGCAGAGTACCAAACTATAGGAGTTGTATTCAATTCGTTCCAGGAACCGAGGGAAAAGGAATGGTAGCACTAGGGTTTACAGGCATTGCCTATTCTGCAAATCAAGGTGCGTCGTGGACACAACTATCGGACGAATCTTTTTTTACGGTTCGCTTCAAAAACGATTCCGTTGCCTACGCGGCTGGGAGGAATAGAATTGCCAAGTTGACCTTTAAATAAGCATTGTAATAATAATTATTGCTAATTAATCATCATTTAAGTATGGAGATTAATCAAATACGTTTAGTAGGTGCTAATACGGTTCCGAAGGATACCAGTCCAGTTGAATAACTTCTATTTCCGAGCTTTCTTTTTGAACCAATTCCTTAAATTTTGATACATCGCTCACATCGGGGTTTCCTCTATAGTGGTAAGGATATACCTGTTTTGGACTGAATTCAACAACCGCACTTGCAGCACTCTCAGGTGTCATCGTATAGGGTAGGTTCATGCAAACGAAGGCTTTGTCAATATCCTTTAAGGCTCTCATTTCAGGGATGTCTTCGGTGTCCCCAGAGAAATAAAGACGTTTGCCATCCATATTCAATATATACCCGTTCCCTCTACCTTTCTTGTGAAAATTTAAAGCTTCCTCCCGTAGATTATACATCGGTATTGCCTCTATGGTTATACCTAAACGTTCTTTAGAATCACCATTGTCCAATACATCCAATTGCGGCGTATAAGTTTCAGGAATCAAATCGGCTACGGCTTGCGGAACAATTATTTTTGCTTTGGAAGTGTCTAATGCTTCCAGTGTTTCCAAGCTAAAATGGTCTCCATGAATATCCGTTATCAATATTAAATCAGGTTGTTTTTGTCCTTTGAATACAGATGCGCCGCCAACGGGATCAACATATATGGTAAGGGCGTTCCATTCCAATACCATTGTTGCGTGTTCTATAGGTATGATAGTAAGGTCTGTGGTTTGGGACTTATTTTCTTCTACAGGCGGTACTTCCGATGCTAACTCAATTTCTGAATCGATTATAGGTTTCTTGTCCTGTTTCTCTTTACATCCAATAAGTCCTATACATATACATACTATAATGACGTAGCCTAAAAATTTCATTTAACTGTGGTTTAATTTTTTCGAATTTAAAGATAGCCCCATTTTTTACAAACACCTAGAAAGAACCTCGTCATTATTTAACAATTGAACCCTATACTAGCCTAACGGTACCTGGGCTTCTAAATGCTAGTGTATGCTCCCAAAAAAGGGAACAGTATTACAAAAATCTTCTTGAAAATGGTATTTCATCCATAAAGTTATGCTTTTAAACGAATAAAACCCTAGGTAGGGATATTATTTTTGGTGTGAAAAATCTAAAAATAGATTCAGTCCGTATATAATCCGATAGAAATACTAATTGTATCAAAACCAAAAAAAACAATTTAATAGTTCATTATGACTGAAACAAAAAACAACAACGGGTTAAAGGTATTGGCGGCGTTACTAGGGGTAGTGCTTATAGCTACAATTATTTACACCGTAAGTCTTTATCAGGACAAGCAAAAAACCGAAAAAGACCTTACTGCTGAAAAGGAATTGGTTGTTGAGGATTTAAATAGTTTAAAATCCGAATATGACAAGGCAATTTTAGAGAGTAATGCAACCAACGAAGAATTAGTTTCTGCAAGGGATAATATTGCACGATATATCGATTCTGTAAAAACTATGAAAGCTGATATCTCCTCTTTGAGCAGGTATAGAAGACAAGTTGGTGTATTAAAGGCGGAAAGAGCAAAATTGATTAAGCAGGTAGATTCTTTGCAACGGTCCAATACTGCCATTGCAATGCAAAGGGATAGTACGTATGTAGAATTAGAAAAGCAAACTGTTTTTAACGATTCTTTAGTGGTGCAAAATACCAGCTTGGCGCAGGCAGTGGAAAGAGGTTCAGCACTTAATCTTTCTAAAATTAACGTAGATGCCGTGAGGGAAAGAAATAGTGGTAAGTTGTCCTCTACTACAAGGGCTAGAGCTA
Organism: uncultured Maribacter sp.; assembly: GCA_964620945.1. Taxonomy (GTDB): domain Bacteria; phylum Bacteroidota; class Bacteroidia; order Flavobacteriales; family Flavobacteriaceae; genus Maribacter. The sequence goes on along the minus strand of CAZUIE010000033.1, from coordinate 18,184 downwards.
CTGATAAGTTTAAAATTTGCTTTACTATAGCAGATAATGTAATTGCCGATGCTGGGGATCGTGAGTTTTTCTTAGAAGCTTTAGATCCACAAGGTAATGTTGTTGGTCAAAGTATGTCCAAGACCAACGAGAATGGTGCCTCTATTACCTATAGTAAAAGCACTAGTTTCTACTTTGAAAACAAGTCTTTGGATATTTGTGATTACTTGAACAAACCTGCAGGCGATTTCCAAAAAGGCCAGTATATGGTTAACGTATATGATGACAAGCTAAAATTATTGGGAACTTCACAGTTTACTTTAAAATAGAAAACACTAATCATATCCAAAAAAAGGGAGATTCCAACTGGAATCTCCCTTTTTGCTTTTACAAAATATCCTATCCAAAGTACTACTTAGTCTAAGCTGCCCACCATTTGTTCTGGCTTAACCCACTCATCGTATTGCTCTGCTGTCACATAACCTAAATTAACAGCTTCCTCTTTTAGGGTAGTGCCGTTTTCGTGTGCTGTATTGGCGATCTCTGCGGCCTTGTAATACCCGATTTTGGTATTTAATGCAGTTACCAGCATTAAGGAATTATTTAATAATTGTTTGATTACCTGATGATTTGGAGCAATACCTGCTACACAATTGATATCAAAGCTTTTACAAGCATCTCCAAGCAATTGAGCCGATTGCAAGATGTTAGCCGCCATCATTGGCTTAAATACATTAAGTTCATAATGCCCTTGCGTTCCGCCAACGGTCACGGCAACATCATTACCCATGACCTGGGCACAGACCATGGTTAAGGCCTCACACTGTGTGGGATTCACTTTTCCTGGCATAATAGAGCTGCCTGGTTCGTTGGCCGGAATGGTAATCTCTCCGATACCAGAGCGTGGTCCAGAGGCCATCATACGAATATCATTTGCAATTTTATTTAGGGAAACCGCTAATTGCTTTAGCGCACCATGACTTTCTACAATCGCGTCATGAGCCGCTAAGGCCTCGAACTTGTTTTCTGCTGTTATAAACGGAAGTCCAGAAAAATCTGCGATATATTTTGCGACCAACACGTCATAACCTTTTGGCGTGTTTAAACCGGTACCAACCGCAGTGCCGCCAAGTGCAAGCTCCCGCAGGTGTGGTAAGGTATTGTGTAACGCCTTTAATCCATGGTCTAATTGCGAAACATAACCAGAAAATTCCTGACCCAGGGTTAGAGGAGTGGCATCCATCAAATGGGTACGCCCTATTTTAACCACATTAATAAATTCCTGAGCTTTACTGTGCAAGGTGTTTCGTAATTGGGTAATACCTGGAATAGTAACATCTATAATTTTTTTATATGCGGCAATATGCATCCCGGTAGGAAAGGTGTCGTTGGAAGACTGTGATTTGTTAACATCATCGTTGGGCTGTATGGTCTTTTCGCCTTCTCCTATTTTATGTCCTGCAATTTCATGGGCACGATTGGCGATTACCTCGTTTACGTTCATATTACTCTGTGTGCCAGATCCTGTTTGCCAAATAACCAGAGGGAATTGATTATCATGTTTTCCTTCTAAAATTTCATTACAGACTTGTGCTATCAAATCCCTTTTTGCTTCGGTAAGTACCCCTAGCTCGCAATTTGTGTAGGCTGCGGCTTTTTTGAGGTAAGCGAAGCCATAGACAATATCCAAAGGCATAGACCCAGAAGGACCTATCTTAAAATTATTTCTTGAACGTTCGGTCTGTGCGCCCCAGTATTTATCGCTGGGAACCTGAACTTCGCCCATAGTATCCTTTTCTATTCTGTAATTCATATAATGATTGCTTTTAATGGTTATGAAAACTGATAATTTTGTACTAATGCACAAGCTTTTGACTTTTTCGTGATAGCTATTGACTTGTGATTACAAATTTAGCACATAGTGATTAAGCTAAAAATAATGGTTCAAAATATATTTAATGATTAAAATGAAGTAAAATCTTGAATTAATTTTATTTTTTGCTTGCAAAAAATAATACGATTATGGTATCTTTGTTTTAGATATGTAAAAATTATGTTTGAATTTGACCAATATTTAGGATTTTTAGCATTTTTGACCATTTTAACAATAGGTTTTTGGTTGATGATATTTTTGTTGCTGTTCGTTGTACCCTATTGGTTGGGAGGCAACATTATTGAACTTTTGAAAGAAAAACGAGAGGCCAAGAAAGCCGAACGAGAAGCATAAAAAAAGAAGCCATTTGGCTTCTTTTTAATTTTAACAATTATCCTATTACCATTCCTTAAATAGTTTCCTTTCGGATTAAAAGCCCATACCTTCCTGAAGATTTAAGTGCAACCTATAAACGCGTTAAGAGTATCATTTCACCATCTCAATTAATCCCTTCGATCTTAATAATTTTTAAACAACCTCAGCGCTCGGGTAGATATAATTTTTGTGTTACACCTTTTATTCTATACTTTAATCTGATATTTAATTTTTTATGGTAGGGTTAACTTTTTTCTTTCTTCCGCTTTTTCTTCTTTTTCTTGTTTTTTTTGATGGTTTTATTTACCCCATCCTTCTTTAAATCTAAAAAACCTTGATATTTCTCAGGAGGCAAGCTCATTTTTAATTCTTCATCTTGCCGATCTGAAATATTTTGAAATGTTTCCGACATTTTTTCCGGTGGAAGTTTCAGAATTTGAGCCTCAATCCTTTCTTGCACGTATTTCTTCAAAATAGAACTCATTACCGCAGCTTCAAAATCGTTTAAAGCAAGCGCTTCTGTTATAGATGGCATTTGTTCCTCTACGATTTCTTCCGATGTTTTAGGGGCCGGTGGCTCTGGTGCATGTTGTGCCCTAGGAATAGCACTGCGCTGTCTTCCCATACCATTTCGTCCCATGCCTCTTCCCATACCCATACCTTGATTGAATTGGGCATAGCATTCTGACCCTAACATTATGAGGACTAAGACGAAAATTCCTTTTAATAAACTAAATCTCTTCTGTAATTTCATATTGTAAAATTAAATATTTTGTCTAACCTTGAGAAATTCGTACGCTCTTTTACGTAGCTAGAACTTCTCGATACCATTGCCAAAGGTGTCCTTACTTTAAAAGTACATCTATATTTGCTATTGGTCTGCCTATAGCTGCTTTTTTGTTGTATAGTACTATAGGGCGCTCGATAAGTTTGGGATACGTAAGCATAGCATCAACTATTTCTTCTTCCGAGTGCAGTTTACCTTTGAATTTTTCCTTCCAGATAGCTTCATTTTTTCGAATCAGATGTTCAGGAGCTATACCTAAACAGGCAATTACTTCTTTTAATTCTTCCTTAGTCGGAATATCTTCCAAATATTTTATAACTTCAAATTCCTTGCCAGAGCTTTCAACTAAAGCCAATCCCTCTCTAGATTTACGACATCTAGGATTGTGATAAATCTTAATCATATTTTTTTCGGTTTAAGGTTCAAGATCGCAGGTTTCTGGTTGATTATGTCCCCTCCTTTAAACATTACTATTCTTAATATAAAGGTAAGCTTTTGGCCGTGGTAGATTCATTCCTCGTCCCGCTGACCCATCATCATTAAAAATGCTTTTAAAAATCGGTCTATATCTCCATCCATAACGGCATCTACATTGCCTGTTTCTTCGGCTGTACGTACATCTTTCACTAACTTATAGGGATGCATTACATAATTACGGATTTGAGAGCCCCATTCTATCTTCATCTTAGAAGATTCTATCTCTTGCCGAGCTTCCATTTTTTTGCGTAGCTCAATTTCATATAATTGAGACTTAAGCATTTTCATAGCTGTTGCTCTATTATCATGCTGACTGCGGGAATCGGAGCAGGAAATCTGTATTCCACTGGGGTGATGTACCAACTGCACCTTTGTTTCTACTTTGTTCACATTTTGTCCACCGGCACCACTAGACCTTGCCGTAGTTATGGTAATATCGGCAGGATTTACATCGACCTCTATACTATCGTCCACCAAAGGATATACATAAACGGATACAAATGAAGTATGCCGTTTAGCATTACTATCAAACGGTGAAATACGCACCAGTCTATGCACGCCGTTTTCCCCTTTAAGCCAGCCAAACGCAAATTCACCATCAATCTCTAAGGTTACGGTTTTAATACCGGCAACATCTCCTTCCTGGTAATTTAGTTCTTTTACTTTATAGCCATTTTTTTCTGCCCACATCAGGTACATACGCATGAGCATAGCGGCCCAGTCACAGCTTTCCGTTCCGCCAGCACCAGCAGTAATTTGTAGTACTGCAGGGAGTTCATCCCCTTCTTCGGAAAGCATGTTCTTAAACTCCATTTTTTCCAGAACACCAAGAGCTTTTTCATGTTGCTTTTCGACCTCTGCTTCGGATACGTCTCCCTCTTCAAAGAACTCTAGTAGTACCTCAAGATCGTTTACCAGTGCACTGGCTTCATTGTAGTCATCTACCCATTGTTTCTTGGATTGGATGAATTTCATATGTGCCTGCGCCTCTTGAGGATTATCCCAAAAGTCTGGAGCCAAGGTCTTCTCCTGTTCGTTCTCTATTTCTATAAGTTTCGCATCAATGTCAAAGATACCTCCTTAACGCACCAAGGCGATCCAAAAGACCTTTGTAGTGGTCTGTAGTAATTATCATTACGTTCTATTTAGGGTAAAAATAATATTCTTTTGCGCAATTGTGACCGCTCTTCGCTTCTTTTATCATCTAATTGTATTTTAAAAATGGTATTTCCTTTATTTTATATAATTTTAGAAGCTAAACCACTTTAAAATGAAAAATGTTATCCTGCTACTATTAGGTTTTTATACCTGTCAACTAGCAACAGCCCAATTCGCAGAAAATAAATCCGACTTCAAAAAGTACGAAGGTCTTTTTGACTTTTATTACGATGATAAGAATGATAAAATTTTCTTGGAAGTAGATAAACTAAATCATGAATTCCTGTACGTGTATTCCTTAAGCAGTGGAATCGGCAGCAACGACATAGGCTTGGATCGGGGTCAATTGGGTAATGAGCAAGTTGTTTATTTTAAAAAGGCAGGAAACAAACTACTATTGGTGCAACCTAATTTGAAGTTTAGGGCCTTAACAGACAACGCTTTGGAGAAAAAATCGATAGAACAGGCATTTGCGAAGTCCATCTTGGGCGGATTTAAAATTGAAGAAGAAAAAAGTGGAACCTATATCATAGATATTACCGATTTTCTCATGCAAGACGCGCATGGCGTATCAAAGAGGTTAAAACGAGCAAAACAAGGTACCTATAGTATGGATCGCGCTAAAAGTGCCTTTGCATTGGAACGTACCAAGGCATTTCCTAAAAATGTTGAATTTGACATGACCATGACTTTTAAAGGGGAGGCTTCCGGTGGATACATTAGATCAGTAACCCCAAATCCGGATTTGATAACCGTGGCACAACATGCTTCTTTTATAGAACTTCCGGACGATGGCTATAAGAAACGAGTGTTCGACCCAAGAAGTGGTTCATATCCTTTTTCGTATTACGATTATGCAACACCCGTTGAAGATCCTATTTTAAAACGATTTATTACCCGCCATAGGTTAGAGAAAAAGAACCCTTCGGCGGCTATAAGTGAAGCTGTTGAGCCTATCATATATTATTTGGATAATGGTACTCCGGAACCCGTAAGAACTGCACTTTTGGAAGGTGGCCGTTGGTGGAACGAAGCCTTTGAAGCCATTGGATATAAAGACGCGTTTCAATTAAAAATGCTTCCAGATGATGCCGATCCGTTAGATGTTCGTTACAATGTTATCCAATGGGTGCACAGGTCAACCAGGGGATGGAGTTATGGTAGCAGTATTACGGACCCTAGAACAGGAGAAATCATAAAAGGACATGTAAGTTTGGGAAGTTTAAGAATTCGGCAGGATTTTTTAATCGCACAAGCGCTTATGGATAAACCGTTTGCAGACAGGGACGACAATAATCAACCGATGTTGGATTTGGCCATAGCAAGGATACGACAGCTTTCTGCCCACGAGATTGGACATACCATAGGTTTTGCACACAATTACGCGGCAAGCACTAATGATCGGGCATCGGTAATGGATTATCCACATCCGCAGTTTTCCGTTAAAAGGGGAGCTATTGACTTTTCGAATGCATATGCAACGGGAATAGGCGACTGGGATAAGGTCACCGTAGCGTATTCTTATGCCGATTTTGAAAACGGTGCGAATGAAAGGGAGGAATTGAATAAGATTTTGAAGTCCGCCCAAGATAAAGGTCTACGTTATATTACCGACCAAGACGCTCGGCCGCAGGGCAGTGCACATGTGTTGGCACATTTGTGGGACAATGGCACCGATGTAAGTAAAGAATTGGAAGAGATGCTAAAAGTCCGTAAAACGGCTATAGCTAATTTTTCTATTGACAATATTAGGACTAATGAACCAAACTCGGTTTTGGAAGATGTTTTCGTGCCGCTCTATTTCTTCCATAGATATCAAACGGAAGGTGTAACCAAGATTATTGGAGGCATGGAGTATAATTACGCCGTAAAAGGAGATGGTCAGAACGTAGTGACAACGGTAGATAGAAAAACACAGGAAAACGCGCTAGAGGCTGTTTTACAAACCTTGGATGCAGAGGAAATTGCTATTCCAAAAGAAAAGCTGAATTTATTTCCACCACGGGCATTTGGGTATGGTAGAACTAGAGAATCTATCAATGGTAAAACAGGGGTGTCTTTTGATGCACTGTCCGCTGCGGAAACTGCTGCAGATATGACATTGGGTTTTTTATTACATCCAGAACGGGCATCCAGATTGATACAACAAAAGTACCTTGATGGCAATAACCTAGGATTACAAGAAGTTTTGAATTCAGTGGTTTCGAATACGTTGAATAAAAATCAAAAGGATGATTACCTAAATGGTGTGCAACAGAATATCAATTTCAGGGTATTGTTTCATATTATGAACCTCGCGGTAAGTGACAAGGTACATCCGCAGGTAAATGCTCTTGCCAATCAGCAACTAAGCCAATTGGCGTCAAGTTTGGGCTCATCAAGTAATGCGATAAACTTGGAAATGGCAAGAAGAATTAAAGATTTTTATGCGCATCCTGATAAATTCGAGGTAATTCCAGCGCCAGTTTTACCTGATGGTTCGCCCATAGGTACAGATTGTTTTCATTAAAAATTTACTGCCACGAACTGCGTTTAACTTGTTTTGAAATTTATAAATGAAAATAAACCTAATTAGCGATACGGTTACCAAACCATCTACCGGCATGTTGGATGCCATGATGCATGCCGAAGTGGGCGACGACGTCTTTAAACAAGATCCTTCGGTTAATGCTTTGGAAAAAAAGGTGGCGAACATGTTCGGGATGGAAGACGCTTTGTTTTTTCCAAGTGGTACTATGACGAACCAAACGGCTATAAAGTTACATACCCAGCCAGGCGAACAATTGATATGTGATAAATATGCACATGTTTTTAATTACGAAGGTGGCGGCGTTAGTTTTAATAGTGGAGTCTCTTGCAGATTGGTAGACGGGAACAGGGGAATGATGACGGCCGATCAAGTAGTCGCAGCCATCAATCCACCCGATTTTTACCACAGTCCTTTGTCTACATTGGTGTGCATCGAAAATACAACGAATAAAGGCGGAGGTGCCTGTTGGGAGTTCAAGGAACTACAAAAAATAAAAACCGTTTGCCAAGACCATAATTTAGGGTACCATTTAGATGGTGCCAGGCTATGGAATGCCCTAATTGCAAAAAATGAAGATGCACTGCAGTACGGTCAACTTTTCGATACTATTAGTGTATGCCTAAGCAAGGGCTTAGGGTGTCCTGTCGGTTCTGTGTTGGTAGGAAATAAGGAAATGATATCAAAGGCGATACGTGTACGCAAAGTACTTGGGGGTGGTATGCGTCAAGCGGGATTTTTAGCGGCAGCGGCTATTTATGCGTTGGACCATCATATGGAAAGACTTGCTGATGATCATGAAAGAGCGAAAGAGATAGGTACGGTACTTTCAAGTTTGACCTACGTTAAAAAAGTAGAACCAATAGAGACTAATATTATCATTTTTGAAATTGACGAAAATTATCAATCCAGTGAAGAATTCACCAAGAAGTTGCTGGAAAAGGATATCCATATCATATCCATGGGCCAAGGAAAATTACGTATGGTAACTCATTTAGATTATACCGATATAATGCACGACCGTCTATTAGGTACATTACCCAATTTATGATTGAAGCTTGTGCACACTAGTTTGGCTTTTTAATCGGTTGTTCAAGTTTTTTATTCCGTTTTCCATTCCAGCTTCGGAGCTATATAGTCCACTGCTTCCAATAATTTTACCTTCTTTATTTTTAAGTTCAAATAAAAACTGACCATTAAAATTCGTTCTCCTCTCAAAATTCTTGACAGGAGAAGCTGTTTGGGTCAACATGGCCACAGTCCTATTTACTTCCTTTTCATCTGTAAATGGGACACTCTGCAAAAGGACTTTTCCAGCTTCGGATTTTACAAAAAACTCAAATTTTTCATGTGTTGTTTTCTTTATTTCAATCATTGTAAAAGCTTTTCATTAAAGGTAAGCAATCTTTATATGTATTAAAATTCTCAATGTGTGCTATAGTTTTAGTAACGAAACCTAAAATTAAAATTCTGCATTAGGTATATGTATCCTATACAATATGGAGTCTAAAGAAATACTGCCAACGATTGAATTGGAAAACTTTTCAATGTCGGGTGATTTTCGCCCCATCGTATTTTCTTAGGAGTCTAGGATGCTTCCTTGTATCACCGTTCATGGAATATCGGGAATATTCTCCCAATGATTTGCCTTTACCATCTAAAACTTTAAGGAGGGGAGATATTGCTTTTCTATTTTATTTGCCAGTCAATTCTTTGTTATGCTGCAGCTGTATATAGGACAACACCTTTTTACTTCTAGGCAAGTATACATAAACGAGAATATAATTTTGAGGCTCATCATCAAATTACGTAGTATCAAAAAATTCGTTTTTCAACATTTTAGAAAGCGGGCACCACTCGCTACCGGTAAAATAGACTAGAAAATTCTTATTCTGTTTTTTTGCAATTGTTTTGGTAGCTTCAATAGTATAATGCTATTCGTTTTCTAAATTATGCTCAATTCGTATTTGAGTGGATATCAAAAAGGGGAAAACGAAT
>CAZUIE010000033.1:0-8910 GCA_964620945.1 uncultured Maribacter sp. | reverse complement strand
TTCTAAATTATGCTCAATTCGTATTTGAGTGGATATCAAAAAGGGGAAAACGAATACTAAAAACAAATGCTTCATAAGAAGAAATTTCGTTCCAGCTTATTTTAAGAACGAATCCATTCCAGGAATATTGGGCATACCTTCTTTGGCCGCCGTTGCAAGTTCTGACTCATTCACCGTCGTTGCTTTTTTTATAGCCTTGTTGAAGGTAAGAATCAAATAATCTTCTAATTGATCTTTATCTTCCAATAAGTTATCGTCAATGGTGATTTTCTTTACCTCACGATTAGCGGTAAGGGTTATTTCCAATAATCCGTCTTGTGATTTTTCATTTACCAAAACTGTATCCAGTCTTTTTTTTGCAGCTTCTACTTTTTGTTGGGTTTCTTTTAATTTACCCATCATGCCCATCATATCTCCAAACATAATTATCTATTTAAAAATTTTATATTGTAAAAGTACTAAATCCATGGTAGTACTAAATTTCAGTAAATCAAGGTTAGTGCCAAAACTAAAATAGATTTAGCGTTATTTTTGCATCCGTGACCAAAAAAATAGAAAAAAGAAAAATGATTAAGATACATCCTCCATCAGCAAAAAAAATAACCTCAAGACTAGAAAAGCACGGAGATGTTCGTTTGGATGATTATTACTGGCTAAACGATAGGGAAAACGTTGAGGTGCTCGATTATTTAAATCAAGAGAAAACGTATTACGATACAGTTACGGCGCATACCAAAACATTTCAGGAAGAACTTTTTACAGAGATGAAGGGCAGAATTAAGGAGGACGACTCTTCGGTGCCCTACAAATCCAATGGATATTGGTATAAAACGCGATACGAAATAGGAATGGAGTATCCTGTCTATTCCAGATGCAAGGAAACTTTGGAAGCTACCGAAGAAATTATTTTCAACGGTAACGAAATGGCCAAGGGACACGATTATTTTAAACTGGGGGGAATAGCCGTGAGCCCAAATAATGAATTGGCCGTGTATGGCGTGGATACTGTTTCTAGACGGCAATATACCTTACGCATCAAAAACTTGAAATCGGGAGAAGTATATGCAGAGGAAATTGAAAATACCACTGGTGGTGGGGTCTGGGCTAATGACAATAAAACTCTATTCTACACAAAAAAAAATCCGGTTACACTGCGTTCAGATAAAATTTACAAACATATATTAGGAACGCCATCCGATGAGGATGTTTTGGTTTTTGAGGAAAAGGACGACACCTTTAGCACATTTGTGTACCGTACCAAATCGAAAAAATATTTGGTTATTGGTTGTTTTAGCACCTTAACATCAGAATTTCAGATTTTATCTACGGATGAGCCTGACGGACAATTTAAAATGTTTGCGCCTCGACAGCGCGGTCTGGAGTATACCATTTTTCATTACGAAAAAGATTTTTACGTTTTAACCAATAAGGACGGAGCCACCAATTTCAAATTGATGAAAGTAGGTGAGGAGCACACTGCTGAATCTAATTGGAAGGAATTTATTCCGCATCGAGAAACGGTTTTGTTAGAGGATATTGATATTTTTAAGGAATATTATGTGCTATCCGAAAGGGAAAATGGTCTCAACCGGATAAAAATAATAAAGTGGGACGGTACAGATTCATATTACCTCCCATTCAAAAGTGAAACTTATACTTCCTATGTCGACGCAAACCCCGATTTTAATACTGAAATACTCAGATACGGTTACAATTCACTTACCACCCCAAGTTCGGTTATAGATTTTAATATGCGTACCAAGGAAAAGGATGTAAAGAAAGAACAAGAGGTATTGGGAGGGCGGTTTAAGAAGGAAAATTACAGGGAGGAACGTGTATGGGCCACCGCTAGAGACGGTGTTCAGATTCCCATATCATTGGTATATCATAAGGAAACTGATTTAAGTGAGGATACACCCTTGTTGCAATATGCATACGGTTCGTATGGTGCTACGATAGACCCCTATTTCTCCACGGTTCGGTTGAGTTTATTGGACCGTGGTTTTGTTTATGCGATAGCTCATATTCGTGGTGGTGAATACTTAGGAAGGCCATGGTATGAAGATGGAAAGCTGTTAAATAAAAAAAATACCTTTACAGATTTTATAGACTGCTCTATTTTTTTAATAGAAAAGAAAATGACGAGTAGCCGGCATTTGTATGCCAGTGGTGGTTCTGCAGGAGGTTTGTTGATGGGAGCTATTGTAAACATGGAGCCCTTATTATACAATGGTGTTATTGCGGCTGTCCCGTTTGTAGATGTCGTTACAACGATGTTAGACGATTCTATTCCATTAACAACAGGTGAATACGACGAATGGGGTAATCCTAACGAAATAGTTTATTACGATTATATGAAATCCTATTCTCCCTACGATAATGTGGGTGAACAGTCTTATCCCAACATGCTGGTTACTACGGGACTACACGATTCTCAAGTGCAATATTTTGAGCCTGCTAAATGGGTAGCTAAACTACGAGATTTGAAGATTAATGACAATTTGCTTTTACTTGATATAAATATGGAGGCAGGCCACGGTGGCGCCTCAGGAAGGTTTGAAGCCCTAAAGGAGGTTGCCAAAGAGTTTGCTTTTCTGTTAGATTTGGAAGGTAAAATTTCGTAATAGAAAAAATATAGTAACTTTGCGGCTTAGGTTTTAGCAATTTAAAATATTTGTTAGCCCTATAAAATATCAGGATCTTTCTTATGGATAAAAAGATAAAGGCTTACAATAATATCTTGGAACTGGTAGGAAATACACCGCTGGTTAAATTAAACAAAGTAACCAAAGGTTTTAATGGTGATTTTTATGCAAAAGTAGAAGCCTTTAACCCAGGACATTCTGCAAAGGATCGTATTGCCTTACATATTATTGAAGAGGCCGAGCGTAAAGGAATCCTGACCGAGGGCAGCACGATAATAGAAACTACTTCTGGTAATACAGGGTTTAGTATTGCGATGGCAAGCATCATAAAAGGCTACGAATGTATTTTGGCTGTTAGCTCAAAGTCATCTAAGGATAAAATAGATATGCTACGCTCCATGGGGGCAAAGGTATACGTTTGTCCGGCCCATGTTAGTGCAGATGATCCACGTTCCTATTATGAGGTTGCTAAACGGTTGCACAAAGAGACGAAAGGCTCTATTTATATCAACCAATATTTTAACGAACTGAACATCGCCGCACATTACAAATCTACAGGACCGGAGATTTGGGAGCAAACCGGTGGACAGATTACGCATTTGGTGGCTTGTAGCGGAACTGGGGGAACGATTTCCGGAACAGCACGATTTTTAAAAGAGCAAAATCCTAATGTAAAAGTTATTGGCGTTGATGCTTATGGTTCTGTATTAAAAAAATATCATGAAACCGGAAAGCTAGATGAAAAGGAAATTTATCCCTATCGTATTGAAGGTCTAGGAAAAAACTTGATTCCTGGTGCAACGGATTTCAAGATAATAGATAAATATATAAAGGTTACGGATGCGGAAAGCGCCCATACAGCAAGGGAAGTGTCCAGAACGGAAGGAATGTTCGTAGGTTACACAAGTGGTGCAGCAATGCAGGCATTAAAACAATTGAACGAAAAAGGCGAGTTTACTAAAGACAGTATTGTTGTTGTTATTTTTCCTGATCACGGATCTCGGTATATGAGTAAGATATATAGTGACCAGTGGATGGAAGACCAGGGATTTATGAACACAACTTCGGTTGAGGAAACCCAAGAAATACAGTTCGTAAAGTAATTATTTTTTAATAATCTAAAAAAGTGGGTCAGTAGCCCACTTTTTTTGTATCTCGTAATTAAGTTATGAATGCTTATTAAAAATATTTACTTTTGCACGTAGAACCAAATTTAGGCAATGAGAGACTTATTTGATAGAATTATAGAAAATAAAGGCCCCTTAGGAAAATGGGCGTCACAGGCAGAGGGTTATTTTGTGTTCCCAAAATTAGAAGGTCCTATTTCCAACCGCATGAAATTCCAAGGAAAAGAGGTAATCACCTGGAGTATAAACGACTATTTAGGATTGGCGAATTTGCCAGAAGTAAAAAAAGTTGATGGTGATACTGCTGCGGAATACGGTTCTGCATATCCTATGGGTGCCAGAATGATGAGTGGGCATACAGAATTCCATGAGCAGTTAGAGCAAGAGTGCGCAGCGTTTGTAAACAAGGAATCGGCTTATTTATTGAATTTCGGGTATCAGGGAATTATGTCCGCCATTGATGCATTAGTTTCTAAGGACGATATCATCGTTTATGATGTAGATTGCCATGCCTGTATTATAGATGGTGTACGCTTGCATATGGGCAAACGATTTACCTTCAAACATAACGATATAGAGAGCCTAGAAACAAACTTGGAGCGAGCCGCTAAGATGGCAGACCAAACTGGTGGTGGAATCCTTGTGATTTCCGAGGGTGTTTTTGGAATGCGAGGACAGCAAGGGAAACTTAAAGAAATCGTTGCACTAAAGAAAAAATACAATTTTAGATTTTTGGTCGATGATGCACATGGCTTTGGAACCCTTGGGGAAACGGGTGCTGGAGCAGGTCAGGAGCAAGGCATACAAGATGATATTGATGTGTATTTTGCAACATTTGCTAAATCCATGGCAAGTATTGGTGCATTTTTAGCAGCCGATAAAGAAATTATCGATTATTTAAAATATAATCTACGATCCCAAATGTTTGCGAAATCATTACCTATGGTCTACGTAAAAGGAGCTTTAAAACGCTTGGATATGTTACGTACACAACCAGAGCTGAAAGCAAAACTTTGGGAGAACGTAAATGCATTACAAAACGGACTAAAGGAAAAGGGATTCGATATTGGAACAACAACAAGTTGTGTAACTCCCGTTTATTTGAACGGCAGCATTCCTGAAGCTATGGCCTTGGTAAAGGACCTACGTGAGAATTACGGTATATTTTGTTCCATTGTCGTTTATCCGGTAATTCCAAAGGGATTGATATTATTGCGAATGATTCCGACGGCAACGCACACCATGGAAGATATTACGGAGACCTTGACCGCTTTTTCGGCTATTCGTGAGCGATTGGAAAATGGTACGTACAAAAGACTTTCAGCTGCGGTTGCCGCCGCAATGGGAGAGTAATGAACTACAATAAATTAAAAAATGCCCAAACAGTTTTTATCGTTTGGGCATTTTTTATGAATTTATAAGCTTTTTCGGTACGTGCACCTTCTTTTGTATACAACAGGATCAAAATGTTTCCATATTTGTTGGATAGCTGTGTTATCGGCCAGTTCTGGCGTACGATAGCACATTTCTATTTTCTTTTCCCTAAATGTTTTATGGTATTCGTTGAAAATAACTGCAGTTACCCCTTTGTTCTGATATGCCGGTTGTATTCCTATAAGGTAGAAAATAACATCCTTGCTATGTTTTCTGGCTTGTAATAAATGAAAAAGACCAAAGGGGAATAGTTTTCCATTGGCTTTTTGTAAAGCCTCTGAAAAGGAAGGCATTACAATGGCAAAAGCAACTAAAGTATCATGTTTGTCAACTACAAATTTGATGTATTCAGGATTGATAAAGCTGATATATTTTTTTTTAAAATAAGTTTTCTGGATGTCTGTAATAGGTACGAATGATGAAAGAGAGGCGTAGGATGCATTAAAAAGATCGAACATTTTGTCTGCCCAAGGCATTACTTCCTTTGTTTTTTTAAAGTTCAAAGGTCGTAGTTCATATCTTTTTTTAATGAGTTCGTTAACACGTACAAAATGTTTGGGGTCTGCGTTTTCCTCAGGAAACTTGTGTTCCAAATATTCTTTTTCTTTCTTAAAACCTAATCGCTCCAAGTGATCTTTGTAATATGGGTGATTGTACCAAGTGATCATGGTGCCAATATGATCAAAACCTTCTATAAGTACACCAACCTTGTCCAGATTGGAAAAACCTACTGGGCCTTCCATGTATTCTAAGTTATTTTTTGAGCCTATTTCGGCAACTTTTTGTAGCAATGCCTCCGATATGGTTACATCGTCTTCAAAATCGAACCAACCAAACCGCATTTTTTTTACGTTCTGTTGGTTTATCTCCAAATGGTTAACGATTGCTGCAACTCTTCCAACAATCCTATTGCCTTTGTAGGCTAGAAAAAATTGAGCATCGGCATCCTTAAAAACCGGATTTTTAGATTTATCGAACGTTTCCATTTCGTCCTTGATAATGGGCGGCACCCAATATTTATTATCCTTGTACAGTGAAAACGGGAACGTTACAAATTTTTTTATTTCCTTTTGGGAGGTAGCCTCTTTGATTGAGATCATCTGTCGATTTTATAGCTACCAATATTAGGGATATTAATCAGAATTAAAAAGAATTAAAAAAGGTACTCTGGTAGAAATAAAGTCTAAAATTCAATTTCTCCTTTATCCACTTTTTTCTTCTTCTGTGCTTTTTTAAGTTTTCGTAGTTGTTTTTTAGAAGGCCCTAGATCTATATCTTCGGCACCACTACCTCTATTTTTTTTCTTATTCTTTTTTTCTTCTATCATGGCGCCTTTTTTGATTTCTCCACCATTTTCGTCCGCTGCTTGGTCTTCAATAGGTACTAATTTGTCTTGATGAAAATCAAATCGGTAGGAGCCGCCTAAACTTATAAAAACTCTTGAGGGAGTGTTTTTGAAGCTTGCGCCCAAATTCATATCTACCTGTAGCCTTTCGTTCATTAGATAGGCAAGACCGCTTCGAAGCAATAGGTCAGAATAGCGATCGCTTTGTATGCCTTGGTGCTCTAGAAAAACGCTCCATTTGGGATTTCTAAACGCGTGGGAAATAGAGATTAGATAGTTCAGCTCTGGAAATTCTGTTCCAATGCGGTCATAAGCTGTATTGGTAATCAATACCATTCTAGGTGTTAACTTGCTCTGTGTGGCAATCATTGCGCGAGGAGAAATCTGGGATTCTCCAGGGTAAAAAGGATTATCCCCTAAAACAAAATTAGCTCCTGCATACAGGGATACTGCCGGTAATAAATTCTTAAGTTGAAATTTATTGTTTGCACGCCAACTATAAAGATTTGGTTTGTTTCGTTTAGGATTTTTGAAAGGGTCGTAAACCAAGAATTTTAGCCCAAGTCTATTTCTTCTAAAATCGGTTCTTATTTCGTTAAAATCAAAATTATTGAAGAGGATATCTTGATTTTGAAAGGTGCCTTCATAGTTTAGTTCCAATCGTTCAAATAGGAGTCCATAGCGTAAGGAAATATCGCTGCCCCAAATATCCGATTGTGTGTTTAGTAGCTCATGGTCTTGTTGCTCATAAAAAACACCCATCTCCAACTGTACTACATTTTTACCCACTGCATAAGCACTTACAGAGAGCCCTGGTCGATTGGAGTTGATTACATCGGTATACTGTCCTAAGACCGTCGCCGATGTCAACAGAAACAAAAAAGAAAGCTGTACAACCGTTGTTTTTATATATGTGGTATTACCCATGAATAGGACTTTATAATTATTTTAATACTTTGCAATTTAGTATTACAACGTGATAATTGTATTTTTGATATATAAGGAATTAATTAAATGGCATTTTTAAAAACAATTTTATTTATCCTCTTGGGGTATTATTTGCTGAAAATATTGGCCAAAATGTTTGCGCCTAAAATAATAAACTACGCAGCAAAGAAAACAGAATCCCATTTTAAACAAGCTTTTGAGGGTTTTACTGAAACTCAAGGTTCAAAAGATGAGCAGGTTGGCGATGTAATTATCAATAAAAAATCTGCCAAGCGAAAGATGGATAGCGAAAAAGTAGGCGAGTATATAGATTTTGAAGAAGTAGACTAGTTATCTTTGCGTAACCAACCACCATCTGGAACATGAAGAAAGGTTTAAGATTCTTTTTCACCCATTTTTTTGTAACCGTTTTTTTTATTCTGGTAGCGCTGGCGTATTTTCATCCTGTGCTGCAAGGAAAAGTTATTTACCAGCATGATATAGCCCAATATACGGGCATGGCCAAAGAGCAGAACGATTTTCGAAAGCGGAACGACGCCGAGCCCTATTGGACCAATAGTGCCTTTGGAGGTATGCCTACTTATCAGTTAGGAGCCAATTATCCACATAATTACATTAAGCAATTAGACCGTGTAATAAGGACATTACCAAGGCCCGCAGATTATTTGTTTCTTTATTTTATAGGGTTTTATATTTTACTGTGTTGTTTGAGGATAAACTATAAACTGGCAATCGTTGGTGCCTTGGCTTTTGGTTTTTCTACGTATTTGATTATCATCATTGGTGCAGGGCATAATGCAAAAGCCCACGCAATGGGCTATTTGCCCATTTTGCTCGCTGGTATCATTTTAGTATTTCGTAAAAAATATTTGTGGGGTTTTCTGCTTACTGCATTAGCTATGGCATTGGAAATTGTTGCCAACCACTATCAGATGACCTATTATTTTGGCTTATTGGTATTGGTTTTGGGTGTTGTATATCTACTAGACGCCATAAAAAGGAAAGAATTAAAACATTATTTTCTATCGGTAGGACTTCTATTGTTTGCTGTTGGTCTGGGGATTGCAGCCAATGCAACTGGGTTAATGGCTACTAAAGAATATGCAGATTGGAGCACCAGGGGTAAAAGTGAACTTACAATTAATCCAGACGGAACCGCAAAGCAAAATACAGGAGGATTAAGTAAAGAGTACATTACCCAATGGAGTTATGGTATTTCCGAATCCTTGAATTTGTTCGTGCCTAGATTGTTCGGTGGTGCAAGTCAGGAAAATTTGGGAGAAGATTCCAAATCCTTTAATTACTTAATTGATAAAGGTTTGCCAAGATCCAGTGCCTTAGATTTTGTTTCGGGTATTCCGCTATATTGGGGCCAGCAACCAATTGTTTCAGGGCCTGCCTATATTGGAGC
>CAZUIE010000032.1:15716-27719 GCA_964620945.1 uncultured Maribacter sp. | reverse complement strand
GTAGTAGTGGAATCTATCAAATTTAGCGCTTTTACCCCACAGAGTTTTTCGACCATTTCAATACCCGCCAAGGTATTGGAGGCAATGCCCGTAACAATATCAGGAACCAAATTAAATGCTTTCATCAGCCCATGTGCCGCATAGGGATCCGAAGCGGCCAACACGCTACATTTTATTTGATCTCTGATTGCATTGATGGCACTATCGCCATTATAGGGTTCCAAGGGCGAGGCCCCGATTTCGATAATGGCCACATCTGCACTCTGGTTTTGGATTTTACCTAGCAATTGCGCAAGACGGACTTTGTATTTATCCTTAGGATAGATGGAAGAGGGAAGGCCAACATCCACAAAGTCCACCACGGTATCGGCCCCTACATCCTTCAGGGCCAGAATATCCTTGAACCGTCCCGCTCCCGCAAGTTTGGCACCGACCACTTTATAACCGGCCATTTTGAAAAGGTGGGTAACGATACGGGCGGAAGTGGTCTTGCCCGCGGACATGGAGGTACCCACAAAAAGGATGACCGGCGTATTGAAAGCGATTTCCTCCATGGGCTTAACAAAATCGTCCATGGCGATTTTTTTTCCGTTCCTAACAGCATGGCCTATGTAAACCACTTCCATCATATTGGGGATAAACGCAGATTTGGAGGTTAGTTTTCCCATGAGTCCCGCTCCGGTTAGCACATGCATTTTAAGGTCTTCCCCAACTTTTTTCCAGGTGCCTGTGGCCTCTAGGGTGGCAAAACGTTCGCCCAGGGCGCCAACGATCGATTCGCCTCCGATTACGCCCCGCATTCTACCATTGGGCAGTTCGAGTTTCAAGGTATTGCTACCCGCCTCGGTAATTTTACAGACTACATAGTCCCCGGTTTCCCATTTCGTTTTTGGTAGTTTTTGTACACTGAACCCTTGTTCCGCTAAATCGGAAATGCGGGTGAGGGAGGTATAGATATAGTCATGTCTCATAATAAAAACGTTTTAATCGCTAACAATTTTCCTCTGACAATAGCAACAAAGCCAATAGAGCGGTTCTTTCCGGCAATTGTTCCAAAAAAATAAACTCATGTAGGGCATGGGCACCATCGCCTGTTGTTCCTAAGCCATCTAATGTGGCGGTGTAGGTACTGGTCGTATTGCCATCGGATCCTCCACCGGCCGTCGCCTCTTCCAGTTCCAATCCCAAAAGAAGGGCTTTGGTCTTTGCCAATTGCCACAGTTTTTGGTTTCGCAATGTACGTTCCATGGGTGGGCGGCCAATACCTCCCTCGATCGATAATTTAACATTGGGAATACTTGGCCTCAAACCATGAATTTTTTTGGTTATGGTCTCGCCATCTTTCTTGTTAAGAACCCGCACATCGACCACGGCCTTGCTTTCCGGTGCTACTACATTGGGCGAAATACCGCCTTGTATGGTTCCGACATTTACCGTAATGCCCTTTTCGAAATCGTTCATGGCGTACAATTGTTGTACCTGGTGTGAGAGCTCTACGATAGCATTGACCCCTTTTTCGGGATCCAATCCTGCATGGGCGGCCTTTCCCGTAACCGTTATGGTAAAACGACCGAGGCCTTTACGGGCTGTTTTTAGCTTTCCCTCCAGTCCCAAGGGAGGTTCCATTACGAATGCCCTATCCGATATTTTTGCCAATCGTTTGATGGCTTCGCGACTCTCACGACTCCCGATTTCTTCATCCGAATTGATAAGGACAACAGGGCATAAAAAAGTTGGCAGCGACATTTCCTTAATGGCCTTGAGCGCAAAAACAAGCTGGGTAAGCCCGGCCTTCATATCATAGATACCGGGACCGGTCATTTTGCCGTCACTTTCAGAGATCGGCATGGTCTTTAAGGTTTCCTTTTTCCAGACGGTGTCGCAATGGCCCAATAACAATTGTATAGGTTGGTTTCTTTGCCTTTTGTTCGGGCGTGCGTATAAATAGCCACCTGTTTGCCTTCCAGGGAAGGTTTGTACAAAAAAGTCAAGTTTTTTGAGGGTATCCGCAATTAAATGGAGCACTTTAGCTTGGGAACCGGCGTCATGTGACGGAGATTCCAAAAGGACCAACTGTTCTAAAAACACGGACATTGCCTTTTCGTTGGTTTTAAGATAAGCCACGATTTCATTCGCAATATGGGTATCTCTGGAAATCATTTTTTAAAGTCTTTGGGAAAGGGAAAATGGTACGTCTCCGTAATTTTTGCAAATCGGCCGTTGGCAATGTAGGCCAGTAGCGGATTGTTGTGCAACTGCTGCCCTTCGTCCTTTTCCGATATTCGCAAATATTCGTTTTGCACATGGGCCGCCTTGATGGTGCCCGTAACGATGCTGTTATCGTCAAAACCGTCGATAATCTTGTACAGTTCGCATTCAAGGTATAGATAGGCATCCCTCAGCAGGGGCGCATCGATGTTGACCGATTTCACAATAGGAAGGGCCTCGACCGTGCCTTTCGATTTTGAAATGTCCTTCCTGCGGGGAGAAGCACTCAACGAAGTCGATACGACTTGATCGGGCGTTGGAAAGCTTACCGTAAAAGCTTTGGTCTCTTTTATGTTTTGATAGGTGCCGTGCCGTGGAGTGCAGATAAAACCGAAATAATTGCCCTCTCCCAAAGGCATGGCCCTGTGCTTGGGAGCCAAATCATAACCCTCTTTCTCCTTGGTGCCAATGACCACTAGGGGAGCGACCATAAAAAAGCGATCCCAGAGGGGAAGCTCAACATCCAAAGAAGTAAAACGGTCTTGTGTCAGTATGTCCATACCTTTGTTTTGAGTATTGAAGTGATTTAAAAGTAAGGCCGTGAAAGCAACCCTGAAATGATATCTGTCAAGATGCTAAAGTTTTCCTTTATGGGGCTAAGCTTTTTTTAAGACTTCCTCGTGTCTCAATGCGTTAGAAAGGCCAAAAACAGAAACAGGAGGCCATAGGTCTCCTGTTTCCTTTGAAGTGTTCGTTCTATTCTTCGCTCATAATCTATCCTTGAGCCATCTTATTGCTAAAATGGTATAGGGGCGATCTTGACTAAAAATAATCCGAACCCTTTCGGGCCTTTATCACCTTACGAGGATATCGGCCTTTTCTTGAATATTTTTGAAAAGGACTGGGATACCGGAGTATTCCAGTCCTTAACTATGGTATCCGATCACCTTGATTTTAAAATTAGTTTCGGGTAGAAACTCGCTAGCTGCGCATTACGCCAGCATTTTCAATTTCAAGATTGCTTTGATACCATTTTATGACCGCTAAGGCATTATTGCTTAGAAGCCTTTACCGTCTAAGTTTAAAAAAACAGGAAGCCGTAACTTCCTGTTTTTCATAAAGAAATGGAATCTACTTTAACCTTCAATTTATCCTTCACATCATTTTATTGCTAAGATGATATAATCAATACATTTGGGTTTCAACTACATCCCTTTCTTTACTATGACTATTGCCGGTCTTGCGATGACAGTAATCAATGCTTTAAAGAAACCGGAACATTAGTATGCTCCGGTTTCTTAGAAGACGTTATACTCACCTAGAACCACTTATACTGGAACTTGCCCGAATTTATCGCTAAATCCGTTCAGGACTCAAAAGGTATAAAGGATGTTTTAACGACCTCTTTTTCTCTGGATTTTGAGTTCCCCCGAAACCAAAATCCAAACAAACTATATTTTCAAAGAACTATTTTTGTTTCTATTACACAGCTAAAATACTACGTAATACCCGCGCGCAAAATGACCTAGGTCAGTTTAGGTAATTATTTTTGCTTTTTAACAGAATTGTTTTTTATCCAATCATGTAATTTGTCCGCATCCTCTTTTTTACAGAGTTGTGTTCCAGGATGCAGCGTGGCAGCTGTACCACAGGCCACCCCATATTTTACCGCCTCACTCAAGGATTTCCCTTGAGTAAGACTGTAAACGATTCCGGCAACCATACTGTCGCCAGCACCAATCGTACTCTTTTGGAGCACTGTAGGGGCAGGAATATGTTCCATTTCATCTTTAGTGGCCAAAAACGCTCCTTTTGCACCCATTGAAACTACTAAAACTTTACAGTGGTTTTCTTCTAAAAAGCGTAAGGCCAATTTTTCTAGTTCCGTGGCCGAGACGGAAGCCACATAGAGAATACTGCTCAATTCGCCCAAGTTCGGCTTCATTAGAAATATATTGGCTTTCATACTTGGCAGCAATGCTTCACCTGAAGTATCCAATACGAATTTGGCTCCCTTTTTATCGATAATTTTGGAAACTTCCACATAAAAGTCCGACGGAATTCCAAGCGGTAATTTTCCACTGGCGACCAAAAAATCATTCTTTTCCAAGAGCTGTTCCAATACATCGAGGACCTGTTGCCATTCTTTCTTTTTTACCTCTGGGCCAGGCACTCCAAAACGATATTGCAAATTGGTATTCGTGTCGGTTACGGAAAGGTTTTCGCGCGTCCACCCCTCTATTTCGATAACTTTTTGTTCGATGTTTTCATTGGAAACCAATTGCTTCAAATGCATGCCTACTGATCCGCCGGCTACATAAACACAGATCGATTTCCCTCCTAGTTTCTTAAGCGCCCTCGAAACGTTAATGCCACCACCGCCTGCGTAATAGGAAGGCGAAACGCATCGCAATTTTTTATTGGGCACAACACCGGCGACCGAAGTATCCTTGTCTACTACAGGGTTCATGGTAAGCGTTATTATTTTTTGCATGGAAAAATTTTTATTGTTTCTTATTTGAACAGCATTAATTACCACTTTCGGCCCTGCCGAACGTAACCAAACTTTCCTCGGCTTTGTTGATGTTTTCGATGCCTTGCAATAGGGCATCCGGATTGAAGGAAATACTGTCGATGCCTTTGCTCACCAAAAACTTCGTGAATTCAGGGAAATCGCTGGGTGCTTGTCCACAAAGTCCAATTTTGGTTCGCGTGCTCTTGGCCGAATCTATTGCCATGGCTATCATGCGTTTGGCCGCTAAATTGTTTTCATCGAACAATTTGCCCATCAGCTCTGAATCTCGGTCGATGCCCAAAGTCAATTGGGTTAAATCGTTGGAGCCAATGGAAAATCCGTCAAAAATCTTAGCGAAATCTTCCGCCAAGATAACGTTACTAGGAATCTCGACCATGGTGTAGATTTCCAATCCATTTTCGCTCCGTTTCAATCCGTATTCTTCCATAATCCCAATGACTTTTTTGCCTTCTTCCAAAGTGCGGCAAAATGGCACCATCACTTTAAGGTTATCTAAACCCATATCCTCACGTACTTTTTTGATAGCGGCGCATTCGAGTGCGAATCCCTCTTTATATAAATCGCTATAATACCTTGATGCTCCCCTGAAGCCCAGCATCGGGTTTTCCTCGTGGGGTTCAAAATCGGTACCGCCAATAAGGTTGGCATATTCGTTGGTTTTAAAATCGCTCAAGCGTACAATAACCTCTTTGGGGTAGAATGCCGCTGCGATGGTGGCAATGCCCTGTGCTAAGTGATCTACAAAATACGCTGGTTTGTTTTTATAGCCTTGCGTAATCTTTTCGATTTTTTTTATGACACCGGTATTCTTTAGTTCTTTGAACTTGACCAAGGCCATCGGATGAATTTTTACTGAGTGGGTAATTATGAATTCCATCCGAAGC
The DNA here is from genome assembly GCA_964620945.1 of uncultured Maribacter sp. Taxonomy (GTDB): domain Bacteria; phylum Bacteroidota; class Bacteroidia; order Flavobacteriales; family Flavobacteriaceae; genus Maribacter. Next base: position 22,091 of record CAZUIE010000032.1, on the reverse strand, counting down.
AAGCCAACACCATTGTTTGGATAGAACGATAATTGAAATGCATTTTCTGGGTCGGCAAGAATAATTTTTGCCTCCGTATAGGGCAACTTGATATTTGAAAAATCGATTTTTTCTTTTTTAAACGGAAGTTTTCCTTCGTAAATGTAACCCGTTTTGCCCTGCGCGCAAGATAGGGTGATGGTTTTTCCATCTGCAATGGCCGTAGTGGCATTTATGCAGCCAACGATGGCAGGAACGCCCAATTCACGGGCTACGATTGCTGCATGGCTAGTACGGCCACCCTTATTGGTAATGATGCCTCCGACCTGTTTTAATAGCGGGTCCCAATCAGGAGTGACGGTATCGGTAACGATAATATGGTCTGTAGTTAGATTTTTAGCCTCTTTTGGTGATTGTAGGATAATTGATGTGCCTACTTTTATTTTTGAACCCACGGCATTTCCAGTAGTCAGTACCTTTCCTTTTTTGGACAGCTTGTATTCAATATGTACGTTTTTATCCTTGCTCTGATGCACCGTTTCGGGGCGCGCCTGAATGATGAACAGTTCGTTGGTAAGGCCGTCTTTTGCCCATTCGATGTCCATTGGGTTTTGATAATGTTTTTCGATGAGCGATGCCCATTTTGCCAGTGTGATGATTTCTTCATCGGACAAAACAAATTGTTGCTGCTTGGGTTTTGGGGTATCAATGTTGACCGTGGCAGCACCACCTTTAGATACCCCATAGATCATGGTTAATTTCTTGTCGCCCAATTTTTTTTGGAGGATAGGATGTTTCCCTCTTTCCAGGGTAGGTTTAAAGACATAAAATTCATCTGGATTCACAACTCCCTGAACGATATTTTCGCCCAATCCCCATACGCCGGAAAGTAAAATAACGTTTTCAAAGCCTGATTCCGGTTCTATGGTAAAGCCTACACCTGAACACCCTTTATCGGCTCGTACCATTTTCTGTACACCTACGGATAGTGCTACATCGCTATGTTTAAAACCCTTGTCGTCTCGATATTTGATAGCACGGTCTGTGTACAGCGAGGCAAAACATTTTTTAACGGCCTCTAACAAGGCATCTTTTCCTTCAATGTTCAAAAAAGTATCGTGCTGGCCTGCAAAACTGGCATCGGGCAAGTCTTCAGCGGTGGCGCTGCTTCGCACGGCAATGGCACAACTATGTTCCCCACATAGATCCGTATATGCTTCTATGATAGCATTGGATAGTTCTTTGGATAGTGTACCTCTCAAAATTAGTTGGCGTGCCTTTTTTCCAATACTGTTTAAATTGGAGTAGTGTTCCGTATCCAATTCCGACAATACTTTTGGCAATTTATTTTTGAGGTCGTTTTCGTCCAAGAATGTCCAAAACGCATGAGAGGTGGTTGCGAATCCGTTTGGTACGCGAAGCCCTTGTGAAGTCAGTTGATTGTACATTTCGCCCAATGAGGCATTTTTTCCCCCCACAGAAGGGACGTCTGTAATGGCTATTTCTTCGAAACGTTTGATGAAGGCTTTCAATGTTATTAGGTTTATCAAACAAATTTCTTGGGATTCCTACTACCTTACAATGATTTGGGTCAGTTCTCGACTTATGTCATTCCAACGCATGAGGAATCTCGTATATGCTTACTCCGTTTCCCATATTCCTAATGTTTCTAAATAACAGCAGCGGAAAGGTTGAGAAAAGACCTCAATCTTCTCTTACTTTTCCTGTAATCTCCCTAATCTTGATGCGGTACACAACAGGCGAAGCACCTTCGGCGTCCAACTTGCTTGAAAACTCGTTAATAAACTTCACATCTTTATCTGGTTCCTGATTGATAATATCCTTGACTCCTCGTGAAAATTGGCGAAGAAGATTTTTTGCATCTATACCGCTAAGCTCCTCGAAATCCCCATGTACCAAAACCGATTTCCAACGGCTAACCGTTTCTATTTCATCGACCTCAAGGGATACCATCTGTTTTTTTCTCATGGCATCGATTTTATGCCCCTCCAAGGAATAGCTGATGATACTATTGTCTGTTGCGTCGTAATAGTAATAGGTAATCGGGATTACGTAAGGGCTTTCGCCCATGATATAGGCTAATCGCCCAATATAGTTCTTACGAAGCAGCTTAAGACAGTCTTTAGTATTAAGATCTTTTATCATGACGAATTTTTTAGTGGTTTAAAGGGTAAAATTAAAGGAAACCTATCGTTTCTGTAATGATAAAAATCAGTTGACGAAAACGGTTGAACCGGAGTTTGAATATTGAGTTTAACATAATATCTGTGATTTTTCTTACAAATAACACTACATTTATTACAACTACTGCTTTATTTTTATTTCTTAAAAATAGTCTAACCATGATATCCATTATGCTCATTGAGGATCACGCAGATATATTGGAAAGTACCGCTGAACTTTTGGAGCTTGAAGGTTATGACGTAACTACCGCCAAAAACGGTAAAGAGGCCCTCGTAAAAATACAGCGAACACCGCCCAACCTCATTATTTGCGATATGCTAATGCCCGAAATGGACGGACTCACACTGCTCGGAAATTTAGGACTCCAACCTGAACTCAAGAGAATTCCCTTTATCTTTTATTCGGCTAAATCCGAAAAAAGAGATATCAAGATAGGCCTAGATGCCGGAGCTACCGACTATCTGGTTAAACCTTGTGAACTTCAAGAGCTATTAACTTCAATTAAGAAGTGTTTGTTCGAAAGTGAATCTTTTTAATTTTAGTTTGTTAAGTCAAAGGTTGCGTTAAAATCTATAAAAATACATTTGACTGACCTGCATCATTTTGAAACGCTAATACATGTTCTATTTTTAGAGTTCTTACATAAGGGAAACCTTTGAGTAAGCACTTATTTAGGTTAGAGTCATGGAAATTCAAACTACATCGGGAAAGACAAGAAAATGGCTTAGGAAACCAGAGGCTGAAAGATTTTCTGGTTCAGACGTTCATATACCGGTGGAAGGACGCACGTACCAAGAACTATTTCAAAATAGCCTTAGCCGTTTGGCGTATGTTTTGAGTCCAGGTTCATGTATTGGCGCAACTCATTACGATTGTATTATGAAAGTAAAGGCATCAGGAGAGGATGTCGAAGACTTAATGATCGATTTTTTGGATAAGGTACTTATGATGACACATGACCATCATGCTATTTTCTGCACTATGCATATCGAGGAATTTACAAATGAACAACTTGTAGCCCAAATTTATGGCGTTTGGTTCAAAGATTTCGATAGAGACTTACAGTGGATTAAAGGGCATAAATGTTCTATTAAACAGCAGGAGAATTTTTCGTGCACCGGATATATAGTGTTCAAAAGATAGAAATTAATTAGAGTAAACCAATCATTAACTTACCCCACGTTTTTCTTGTGATAGCTCAACAACGGAATATTTCCTTCGTTTTTCATACGTTTAACCAAATCAATATGGCCTAACTTTTTTATCAGGCTATGGTTCTCCCGTTCCAGCATGGCTACCATATCCGGCTTTATTTCATCGATATATTTTAGTAAGGTACTAAAGATATCACTCCCATAGCGGACTTCAAATTTTATATGCTCATAACGTACCTTGTGTTTTAGCATCCCCTTGAACCAATCCATTTGGTTTTCACTTGTTTCAGCTTTTTTTGCAGATACATGTACTAAATGTACATCAGCTTCAAAGGGTTTTGCCAGTCGCACTAAATTTTCTATGGTAAAAATGTCGACACCTTCAAAATCGGTAGCATAGACCATTTTTTTGATGCTACGGAAATTGGCATCTTCGGGTACTACCAAAACAGGACAACATGCCTTATTTATCAGCGCGGTAGTACTACTTCCTAGCAGCATTTCACGTATTTTGCTACCCCCTTTAGCACCTACCACGATAAAATCGGCCTTCAGTTCCTTTGCGTTTTTAATAATGATATCCGAGGCGGGTTTCCCCTCATCGACTTTACACGTTATGTTCAAAGGTTTGGGTTCATTTTTTAAATGTTCGGTACAAAATGCAATTAATTTTTTACGATGGTCGCCAAATGCTTGCACCTCTTTGCGTGAATAGGTGTAAGAAACAGTACTGGCCAAAGTCAACGGCAGCTCGAATATATGTAATGCCATTAGTTCGGCATTAAGCACTTTACTTAGTGCATAACTAAAATGAAGGGCTGCCACAGAGTTTTCTGAATAATCAGTAGCATATAAAATCGTTTTCATAATAAATTAAGGTTTATGGTGAGTACTGTCTTTTTCGACATATTCAACACTTGTTTTGGCAAAAGTTGATACAATTCCTCTTACCATATTCAAAATTAAAACGATACGATTAAATTGAAAATGACTACTGTCAGTCGATTCCTAGTTGAGTATATGATTTTAATCATTTTTGTTGAACCTATGATCAATTACATTTATCCTATGGAAGTACTTGTATGGTCCTAATTAAACATGTGATGGAAAATATGCAATAGGTCGATGAAAGCCCATGACGGGCATTTAATTAAATCACGATAGTTCCAACTGATATAAGTGAGAGGCTATCAGTTGGTGAGCTAAATTTTAAATTGACGAAGAATAGTCCAAAACTAAATATATGATAGCTTGATATGAAGAAACTAAATGCACTATTGACCGAAATAAGCGAGTTAACGAAAAAGATAGAAACCGAATATCCGGAATTGTACCGTTTTTTGGACGAGAATCCGTTGACCTTGCCCATAACCGCGCACCCAAAAGTAGACAAGGAAGCCCTTGAGGATTATTTGCAGAGTCTTAGGCAGTTATTGCAACATCACACAGAAACGCATATTAAAAATAATATGGCTTAATTATGGGAGAAATCGCCACATCGGAACGACAGATTACCTTTTTTTACAATTCAAATTCGAGCAGGGCCAAACAAGCCTTGGCCTATGCAAAAGCAGAAGGGGTGCCCATCTTGCAAATAGACATGTTAAAAACCCCCTTGACGGGTACACGAATAGCAGAATTGGCCGGGCGCCTGGGCTTTGAGGTTAAAGATTTGGTCAACCAAGAACATCCTGCGTATACACATAGGTTCGAGCACCATAATTTTTCTTCGGAAGATTGGATTAAAATGATAAAGAAAAATCCTGATATAATGAAACAACCAATAGCGTTGCGTGCAGACAAGACCATATTGGTAGAAACGCCTTCTGATATTATTAAAATCTGATACTGAATAATTATGGTTGGAAACCAGCTTGTTGGTTCCGAGGTATAAATTATAAGTGTTTGGAGGGTTGTTAATGGTGAAGAAAGGAGCGCACCCATAGCAATGACAATAACAATAAAACGAACGTATGAAATTCACAAAAAAAATAGCCTTAGCTGTCATAGTGCTCATTGGGGTATTTCTTATTTTTCTTACATGGTACAAGCATACCTATTCAATGGAAATCGCCAAGAACTATGAAGTCAATGCTCCCGATCTGGACCGTAAACTTTTGATTGCCATGCAGGGCAGCGAATTTAAGGATTCGGTTGTTGCAGAAATTACCCGTTATTATAACACCGAACCCATTTTTATACAGGTCATCGATATTTCTTCATTGGGGAATGCCGATACGGATGCTTTTGATGCTATTCTCCTGCTTCATACCTGGGAATATGGAAAGCCCCCAGAGGCTGTACAGTCGTTCATGGACAAAAATCAAGTCTTGAAGAGCAAATTGGTCGTGTTGACCACTTCGGGTGAGGGTACGGAGAAAATGGAAGGTATAGACGCGATTACAGGCGAGTCTATCATAAGTAATGTAACGCTTTTTGTGGACAAGGTTGTTACCAAACTCAATCCTCTATTAGAAGTACGAAACTGAGATGCTGACTTTCAAAAACTATAATATCGCCGATTGGTTTTCGTTTTACCGTATTGCGGCAGTACCGGTATTGCTGGCTTTACTGCTGTTGGAAGAACGGTATGTGTTTACTTGGTTTCTACTTGTAAGTTATAGTACCGATGCCATAGATGGATTTTTGGCGCGAAAGCTTAAAATCACCAGTGTCAGGGGTTCGCAACTAGACTCCATAGGCGACCAGGTCACCTTTATCATGGGCCTGATCGGACTTTGGACTTTTGAAAATGTATTTATTCGCGACAATCTTTTGCTTATAGCCATTGCCTTTTCGCCCTATCTGTTACAGATGGCCATCGCTTTTCATAAATATGGCAAAACTACCGCTTTTCATACGTATTTGGCCAAAACTTCTGCTGTGTTACAAGGTGTTTTTATATTATGGACGTTGTTTTTTGGTTCGATAAACTGGTTGTTTTTTACAATGATCGTTATCGGAATTTTGGAGACTATAGAGGAAATTACCTTAATTTTTATGTACGATGAATGGGTGGCCGATGTTAAGGGAATTT
>CAZUIE010000032.1:0-15616 GCA_964620945.1 uncultured Maribacter sp. | reverse complement strand
AAAAAAGCAGACCATATAGTGAGGCCGATTACAAGATACATCAATTGATCAAGCAGGAATGGGAACCTATGGAAGAAGATCATTTACGACTCAAGTCTACGAACGACAATATCGATGCCATGCTTCAAAAGGCTGTAATATATCTGAAAGATGACACCAAAGGAAATAGATAAACTAGTTTTTAAGGGAACATTCCCAGAGCAAACCAAAGCCCGTAAACTTATCCATACCCATATCTCTTGGGTTATCCTCTGTGACCTTTTTGCGTACAAGATTAAAAAGCCAATCAACTATTCTTTTCTTGATTTTTCGACCTTGGAACTGCGTAAATATTTCTGTGAACGGGAATTGGAACTGAATCAACGTTTTTCAAAAGATATATACCTCGAAGTCCTACCGATTCACGAATTGCAAGGGTATTTTATCATTGGTGGTGCTAAAGGAACACTAACCGACTACACCCTTAAAATGCGCAGACTTGACTCCGAAAAGCAAATGGATGTGCTGATATCGAAGAACAAAGTAAGCGAAACGGACATCAAAAAGTTGGCGGAACGCATTGGTGATTTTCATAAGACAGCTACGATTATTAGCGAAAAAGATATACTAGGCATAAAGGAAAAATTCAACGACTTGGGTTTGGAAAAACAATTTCTATCCAAAAATCTTGGTTCGGAATACAGCAAACGTATCGACGATGCGATAGCGACTTCAAACACGTTTCTACAAAAAAGTAAAAAACTGCTACAAGAAAGATTACAAGAAGGTTTTTTCAGGGATTGCCACGGCGACCTGCATACCCGAAATATCTTTCTTCTACCAGAACCCCAACCCTTTGATTGCATAGAATTCCATGACGATTATCGCTATATAGATGTGTTGAACGAGGTCGCTTTTCTCTGCATGGATTTGGATGTGCTGGGCAAAAAAGACTTATCCGATGTATGTATTTCACATTATAACCTTCAATTTCCAACCATGCGAACACCGGAAGAGCATCAGCTTTTTGTCTATTACAAAAGCTATCGGGCCAACGTGCGGGCAAAGGTCAACAGCCTTCGAGCGAAGAGTGCTACAAAGCATTCTGATAGAATAAAAGCACTTTCCGAGGTAAAAAAATATTTAAGGTTGATGGATGTTTACCTAAACTTGCTTAATGCCAAATAGTACGATCTCTAGTTTTTATTGTACTTCCTTTGTAATTACGTGAAAAAGCGGTTACCATCAAGACTTGATTTAAGTCATTTTAAAATCGAGTAAATCTGATTATTATGGAAAATAATATGAGAACTGCATTTCAGTTTATCCTAATCATCCACGGCCTAATCCATTTGATGGGGTTTGTCAAAGCTTTTGATTTGGTGGAAATGGTTCAGTTTACAAAGGAAAATTCAAAACCGAAAGGGTTACTTTTTTAATGCCCTGTGCCTACTTGCTCCTGCGGCATTAATCGATGACCGGATTATTTGGGAAACAATAGGCCACCGTTCTGTAAAAGCATACTATACCAGCAACAGCACAAGCATATCCGTTGTTCTTTGTTTTAACGAAAAGGGGGCCAGTTGGTCAATTTTATTTCCGAAGACCGCATATCGGTGAATGAAATGAAGAACCATCCTTTTTCCAGGTCTGAAAGCAACTATCGAGATGTGAACGGCTATAATCTACCAACCTATGGTGGGGCAGTTTGGCACGATCCAAATGGGGAGTAGGTGTATGGGAAGTTTACTATACAAAGTGTCAAGTATACTGTATCATTTTAGTTTGACAGTTGTTCACCCTTAGTATTACGATGAATGAGGAATCCCATAAAACGCCAAAAAAGCCATCAAACACAGGTGTCTCATAGCAGCTGGAACATAAAAGAACTGCTATTTCAGAACTATAAAAAATTTTCTGACTAAAATTTTTTACTGAACTGATGATTATCATATGAAAAGCTTTCGGTAAGAAGTAATTTTCCGTCGAAACCGATAAAGAAACAGTATAATGTTGGGTGAACGTAATACTTCCGAAGAACTGCTTAAGGCTTTTCACGATGATGCCAAATGGTGGAAATTAACTATTGTCTATATCGAAAATGAAATAGAATTCATTGATCGACTGTTGAGTGCCCAAATATATAAGGAGAATACACCCAATCTTTTTGAGCATTTACAACAGTTCAAACATACGATAGGTACCAAAAAAAGAGAGACAATGAACCTAAAAAAGGAGTTGTTTGAATATGAGAGCACGTTGCGCGGCATTTTGGAATGTCAAGATATTTCTTGCGACACCTATTATTTAGAAAACCATAAAGCGTTAAAGGAACGTTTTGAGGAATTCAATATTGGTTTTAGAGATTATAAAACAAAACTCCATAATTATCTCGGAGCTATCCTTCTTACAAAATAGTAGCGCATTGAGTGCACACTAACTTAAAACATAAATGAATATGTCAATCTTAAAAGCGTATGAATCAGGTGCCCATGAAAGTAATATTTCACACTTTGCGGCTATTGTTAAACTGGCTAGTGTTGATGGTTCTATCAATGAACAAGAAAAGACTATTTTAAAACGATTGGCCTTTAAGCTGGATGTTTCGGACGAGGAGGTTAAACTGATATTGAAAAATCCTGAAAAATATCCTTTGATTCCACCCTATACTTTAGAAGAGCGCAAGGAACGATTAGAAGACCTGTTCAGCGTTATTTATGCCGATCACAAAATTGATTCCGAAGAACGAAAATTGATTGATAAATATGCTATCGGTCTTGGTTTTACAAATGAAAGGGCAAAAGAGGAAATTGAAAAATGTATGATACAGTTCGGAGGAAAAGTTTAGTTGAAGAATTGAAAAGAGCTATAAAGAATAGCTACTTAATCAATCCGATTAAATACCGATCTAACCAAAAGGACCGTAAAGTACTTATAAAGGTAAACTATGCAAAAATATAGCCTAAATCTAGCCAACATTTTTTATTTAATCTTTATCGTAATTGCAATAATCTACCTTCTTATTGTGGGTAAGGTTGTTATTGCTCCATTGGTTTTCGGTTTTTTTTTGCCTTGATGTTAAAGCCGATCGCGGCTTTTTTTGAAAAAAGGGTGGGTAGCCGCATCTTATCAATTTTCATTGCCTATATCGTAGCGGTCATTCCTTTGTCCGCAGTGCTATTTTTCTTTTTCAATCAATCACGTATTCTGTTCAATGACTTCCCATCGACGCGAAATCGATTAAACGAGGTTTTGGTATCGATTTTTGACTGGTCGGATAAAAAATTCAACCTTGAAGACCAATCCACTGCCCAATGGATTTCCGATAATATTATTGCAGCGTCGGATGCACCCATCGATTTGATACAGGAAAGTCTTCAATCTACCGGCTACGTGTTGGCAAATGCGGGCTTAGTAATCGTTATAACCTATTTTATGTTGTTGTACCGAACCTCCTTTAAAAACTTTTTTCTTGCTCAACTACCTTCTCAAAGTCGCAGCAGGGTAGTGCGGGTTCTGGATGAAATTCAGACCTTGGCAAAACGTTATATGATCGGTCAGGGATTGGTCATCGTTATTCTTGGACTTTTGATAGGCTCAGGTCTGTGGTTGATCGGGGTTCCTTATCCCTTCTTTTGGGGATTTTTAGCCGGTTTTTTGGAAATCATCCCTTATGTAGGTACTTCCATCGGGGGAATTCTACCCTTTTTTTATATGTTGATGGTATCCGATACGTTGTGGCAGCCCGTGGCGGTCGTGATTTTATATTTTATAGTACAGCAAATCGAGGGAAATATTATTTCGCCCAACATTATGGGGCCAAGCATTAAGATCAACCCCATGTTCATTATCTTAGGGCTTTTTATCGGGGGTGTTTTATGGGGAATTTCTGGAATGATTCTCGCCTTACCTATCCTGGCCGTCTCCAAAGAAATATTTAGAAGTTTTGATGCCACCGAACCCTTGAGCTATCTCATGGAAAACGGACTTTCTCGAAAAAAGGATATTTTCTTGGAACGGTTTGACAAGGAAAAGAACCGTTTGTTTCATTTGTTTTTTGAAGAGCGTCAAAAGTAACCTACAGCTTTTTCAGCCAAGCTATCGCCTCGGAACGTTCGTCGGTTTCAAAGCCTTCAACTTTAAGTTTTGGTATCACTTTTCCCACTGCTTCTGCGGTTTCTTCAACCCATTCCTTATCGCTGATAACGGCCATTGCCTTAATAGAACCTATATAGTTGAAACTCATTTTTAAATCTTCCCACATGGCTCCGGCAGTAGGCCATTTGAACTCTTCAATGTCTATAAGCAACTTTATCTTGCCATGTTTTGCCTTGTGTTGTTCCATTAAGGGATTAAGCCTATCATAATCTGCTTTTGTAACTTTTCCTGACACTAAGATTCCTAAAATACTTTCGGGAAGTTCCCTGATAATTGTAAACATGATTTTAGTTTTTAAGTTATATGATGAATTTTAAATCGTTTTACCTTAGTCGGGTTGCTGTTTTCGCATCTCTTTTTTCTCTTGCCTTTCTAATTTCCTAAAATACCCTCTAGTCAAAAAATTATGCTTTAAGGCCTCCATATTCTCATTGAAACGTTCTACACCTTGATCTACGTTTTTCATGGTATGCTGTAGTTGGTTTACCAAAAGTGTATCGGTGGTCAGATAGCTAACGGCACCCTTTCCATCTTTGATATCGCCAACGACCATGTTGAGGTCTTTAGTCATTTTTTCGAGTTCTAGGGATGAGGTTTCGAGATATGAAATAATATTACCCATCTTTTTCCCTGAAATAGAATCGGACAAAAGTACGCCTGCAACACTTTCTTCGGCATCGAATTGCTGTACTATTTTATTTAGTTCACTAACAGTCTTATTGGCCTCACTACTCATAAATTTAAGGTTGCTCAGGGTCTGTTTTAAGTCGTTTCCCATGACGGTATCATTCAACAATCGCCCTAAAGTTCCCCTACCTCTGTTGATCGATGCCGTTACTTTCAAAAGGTCTTCTGTAAGTAGGGCTGCATTTTCATTGGTTACGCTCAAGGTATTGAGCATGTCGGCAGTCGCAATTTTACTTAAGGACGGAATTTCGTCGTTTTCGGTTACTAAGGGCGCATCGCCATCGCCGGGAACGATGTTGATGACCATACTACCCACCAACCCGTCGGAACCTATGGCGGCAATTGCGTTCTTTTTTATATGCGTCATCATGTTCTGTTGAATTTGCATGAAAACTCGGATAGCGGTATCGTTTTCCATTTCTATTCCCTTCACCGTTCCGATATTGATGCCCGAATAGCGAACGTTATTACCTTTTTGCAGTCCGCTAACATTTTTAAATACTGCATTAATGCCAAACGTATCGCCGAACAGATTTTCTTGGTTGCCAATTTGGTAGGCACCAAAGAGTAATAATACCGTTCCTAAGAGTACAAAAATACCCAGTCGTATTTTTTCAGATGTTGTCTTGTTCATAATTTACTTTTTAAAAAACGCCTCTACTTTTGGATCGTTCGATTTTACCAGTTCTTCATAAGTACCTTCCGCATAATTGATGCCGTCGACCAGCAAGATCATGCGCTCCGAAATAACGCGGGCACAATCCATATCGTGTGTAATTATGAGCGAGGAGGTATCGTATTTCTTTTGAATGTTGCGCATGAGTTCAATTATTTCTTTGGAGGTAATAGGATCCAATCCACTGGTCGGTTCGTCGTAAAGAATAATTTTGGGACGTAATATTAAGGTACGTGCCAAGGCTATCCGCCGTTTCATTCCTCCGGAAAGTTCTTCGGGCATCAAATCCATCGTATGGGCGAGGCCCACACTTTCGAGTGCCTCTAAAACTAGTGGTTTGGTATCGGTGACATTACCCAATTTTTCCTTATGTCTACGCATGGGGAATTCCAGATTTTCCCTTACGGTCATGGAATCGTACAAGGCGCTTCCCTGAAACAGAAAGCCGATATCGGAACGGAGGATGTCCAAGGTTTCGCGGTCTAGGGTTTTTATTTCTTTTCCCATTACGGAAATATAGCCGCTATCGGCTTGCATCAATCCCACGAGACATTTTATCATGACCGATTTTCCAGAACCAGATTTGCCCATGACCACCAAATTTTCCCCTTTATGGAGTGTCATGTTAAATCCGTTTAATACGGTATTGTCCCCAAAACTTTTATACAGATCTTTGATTTCTAATATAACCTGTTTGGAGTCGGTTTGTTTTTCGTTTATCGATATGCTATTTTCTGTTTCCATCATAAATCATAAAAAATATCTGAGATAAAGACCGCCACAAAATCGATAACGAAGAGCAGCATCGACGCAAAAACAACTGCCGTATTCGCTGCGACACCTACGCCTGCGGTTCCTTTTTTACTGTAATAGCCTTTAAAACATCCTACGAGGCCTATGGCAAAACCGAAGAAAAAGGACTTGATGGTAGCGGGCACCAAATCGCCATACGATAAGGCTTTGAAAACGGTGCTGAAATAGAGCTGAAAAGAAACCCCGCCCTTATAGTATTCTACCAACGCCGAGCCATAAAGGGCTATGGCATCGCCTAAAATAACCAAAAGGGGCAGCATTAAAGTAGTCGCTACAATTCGTGTTACCACAAGATATTTAAACGGATTAGTGCCGGATACCTCCATGGCGTCTATTTGTTCCGTAACCCGCATGGAGCCAAGTTCCGCCCCTATGCCAGAGGCGATGCGGCCAGCACATACCAAGGCCGTAATTACAGGGCCAAGTTCACGAACTATAGAAATACCTACCATATTGGGCATCATGGATACGGCCCCAAACTGAATCATGGTCGGCCTAGACTGCAGATCTATAACCAGCCCGATGATAAATCCGGTTACCAGTACCAATATTAAGGAACGGTTGCCCATTTGATAGCATTGCCGTAAGAGTTCTTTAAACTCGAAAGGAGGTTTGACAGCCTCTTTAAAAAATCGGCCTGCAAAATAAGCGAGTTCCCCGATTTCGGTAAGGAATCGCAGTAATCTTTTTGGTGCTTTAAGAACGTTTGCCATACATCGTTTTTTGGAATAGCTCCAGTTCCAAAATTAGAGATTGATGAACCAAATAAAAATGACGTGGGTCATCTTAAATAGCGATTCTTGTTTTTTAGGTATACTGACTTATATCATTTTGGAATATGCTCTGGCTACTTAATTTTGTGGTTCAAATGAACAAACTATGAAAACCACATTTGAACTTGGGAGGGGAATTTCGGGCAAAGACAAAAAATCGATTTTAGAAAACCTGAACATGCAGGAAACAATTTGGAACGTCCTGGTAGATGAAGAGTTGGCAAGGGTTTCTTTTGAGTACATGACTTGGGCCGATTTGAAAATCGCAAGACGTGAACTGCATGAACTAGGTTATCAGATAATTAACGATACCCATCGGTTCGATGCCTAAAACCTTTTATAAAGTGATGAACATTCGATTGAAAACCTTGCTCGTCCTAGTACCATTATTATTGGCCGCTTTGTTTAAAGGTTACATGCGTGATACATACCAAAGTGATACAATGCAATTTTATGAAGCAGTTGAAAACAGGTCTGGCGAGCTTGAGTTTCCGAAAAGGATTGCTGTTCAGGATACCGTTCGGTTACAGCGTTATTTTAACTATATAGATTCGCTCGTTGTTGCGTATGATTCATTGACTAACTATACCCTTTCCGAGCATCTGTTGGTACGCGCGAACCCTTGGGTCATTACTACCTTGGAAAATACGGACTATTACCGAATGATGGAACGGGATTCGTTTGTGTATGATCAAAAAAAGCAAATTGTTTTGAGACCTATGGACTCACTTCTGATTCCCGATTCGTTGGCCGCTGACCTTATGATGAATAGGATAGAACGCACGCATATCGATGTTAATATTCCCGAATTTAAGCTACGGGTCTATGAGGATGCTACTTTGTTGTACACTTTTCCCGTTAGGGTAGGACAAAACCGAAAACGCTATTTAAAAATGGGCGATCGGATGACAGACCTTAGAACAAAAATCGGAAAAGGCGAAATCGTGAATTATAGTCGCAATCCTGTTTTTTACAATCCTGTGGACGGGAAACGTTTTTATCTGACCAAAAGGGATGATAAAAGAACCACCTTGATGCCGCAGGTCCCTTGGATAGAAACGGAAATTAACGGAATAAGAAACGGTCAGTTGATACATCCGACTACCAATCCTAAATCGTTAGGAAAAGCGTATTCCAACGGATGTATAGGAACTTCGGAAGCAGATGCCTGGGTCATTTATTACCATGCACCTGTTGGTACAAAAGTAAATATCCGGTATGATTTAAATGTCAAGGATTCATTGGGGAACGAAACGATTTTAAAGGATATCTATAAAAATAGCTACTTGAAAATTGATGAAATAAAAGGACAATAAATAATTAGATTATGGATAAACGTAAATTTTTAAAACAGTCTGTATTGGCATCGGCAGGGGTAACCGTGGCCCCTTCGTTTTTGCTATCGGCCTGTAAAACTGAACCTAAAAAAGAAGAAATTATGAAAACAGAAGCGCTTGTTACAAGTATTTTTACATTGCCAGAGATTCCTTATGGGTACGATGCCTTTCCCGATGTCATTGATGCCAAAACCATGGAAATACATCATACCAAACATCATCAAGGTTACACCGATAAACTCAATGCTGCCTTGAAAAAAAACACTATTTCAGGAAAAACTATCGAAGAAATTCTACGTTCGGAAAACCTTCCGATGGCTATACGTAATAATGGTGGAGGGTATTATAACCACAGTCTTTATTGGGAAATCTTGACACCTGGAGGTGTAATGAGCGATACTTTTAAGGCCAAGATTATTGAAGACTTTGGTTCACAAGAAGCGTTTATGAAAGAATTGTCGGATGCCGGATTGAAACGTTTTGGCTCGGGCTGGGCATGGGTCGTTCAGGATAACGATAAAAAGCTACATATTCTTTCGACCCCTAATCAGGATAATCCACTCATGAACGTAGCGGAGATGCAAGGTACCCCAATTTTGGGTATTGACGTTTGGGAACATGCGTATTACCTTAAATATCAGAATAAAAGAGGGGAGTATCTGAACAATATTTTGAAAAATATCAATTGGGGAAAAGTGGAGGCAAAGATGCTATAGGATTTAGGTAAAATGTGTAATAGGGTTTTTATGAATTCATAATTTAGCTATTCCCTTACATGCTGTGCAAGTTGCACAAATCTTTTAAATACGGACATCCCTAGCCTGTCTGAACTTTCTAGCTAAGCCATCATCGTAGAATCCCTAATAATTAAACTAGTTTTTATCTCTACGGTTTTGGTCATTACTTCATCCCTAGGGTTTTGCATTTCTTCAATGAGATATCTCACGGCAGTTCTACCTATGAGCTCTCCTGGTTGGTCAACAGTGGTAAGAGAGGGCTGAACAATGGTGGAGTTAATAGAATTACTAAACCCTACAACAGCAATTTCTTCAGGAATTTTCACATTAAACTTATGAAGTGCCTTTATAGCACCGATAGCAGCATTATCAGTAATGGCGAAAATGGCATCGGGGCGTTTCTTCTTACTTAGAAGAATGTTCGTCAAGCGTTGACCATTTGCTATTGAAATTTCTTCTGTACTTAATACTAACTTCTCGCGTATAGGCAATCCGTATTGATTCAAGGCTTTCAAATAGCCTGCATATCGCTTTTCTGAGTTATAAGAATTCTCTGTTTCCTTGATGATAGCGATGCGTTGTTTTCCCAGTTCTAACAAATGTTCGATTGCATTGAAGGCGGCTTCTTCTTCGTTGATTACGATTTGGGTACAAGGAATTTTACTAGAAACTTTATCGAACAATAGCAAAGGTATGCGGGTTAATACTTCCAATACATCTTCTATCCTTTCTGTCTTTCTTGCTAAAGACATTAAAATGCCATCTACGCCGAATTGTATCATAGTATTCAACATTTCTACTTGTTTGGATTCACTATTGTTCGACTCGGAAATAAGAACGCGATAGCCACAGATTTCGGCTTCCTCTAAAATACCTTTTAAAATAGTAGAAGTGAACATGTGTGAAATGTTAGGAACAATAACACCTAGTATATGTGTTTCCTGAGAGCGGAAACCCCTGGCGAATAGATTTGGCACATAATGCAGCTCTTTTGCTAATGTATTTACGCTATCCTTAGTTTTGGAACTTATATCTGGATGGTCGTTTAAGGCTCTTGAAACAGTAGAAATAGATAAGTTCAACTTTTTTGCAAGCGCTTTTAAAGTAATATTTCTTTTTTTATTCATTGAAATAATGCTGTTGGTGAAATAATAGTAATCAATAAAGCGAATCGCAAAGCTTTTCGCAAACGTTTGCATAAGTTTTTGATATTATTTTTGTTCGATGAATGTACTATTCCAATATTTTTACCCTATCAATTATCGATTTGATAAAGAAATTAACTTAACTCGACATTTAAAGTACCACCAAACAAATGTCCTTTTATCCTTAGGTTATGAATAAGAAATTATTAGATGACGCCAAACAAATTTTAGACACTAACTTTCAAAACGGAGGTTTTACTATACCTAGCAAAGGACTTTACCCATTTCAATGGAAATGGGATTCTGGATTTATCGCAATAGGTTTTGCGCATTATGACATGGTTAAAGCAAAAACGGAAATAAAAACATTGCTGGATGCGCAGTGGGAAAATGGTTTTATACCGCATATCGTTTTTCATACAGATGATGATTCTTATTTTCCAGGTCCCGATTTTCATCGCTCTGACCTGCATCCACTTTCTTCTAAGAAATATAAGTCTACAGGAATGACACAACCACCCATTACGGGGTTTGTGCTTCAGGAAATGTATCGTATTGCTGACGATAAAGAAATTATGTTAACGTTTATCAAAGAGCAAATTGATAAAGTTTATAAAAATCACCAATACTTCTATGACAATAGGGACCCACAAGATGAGGGTCTAGTTTATATTTATCATAATTGGGAATCGGGTACGGATAACTCTCCCGTTTGGGACGATATTTGGAAGATGATGAATCCGCCGGAATATACATTTGAACGAAAAGACACCACCCACGTGGATGCTGCCCAACGACCTTCTAAAAGAGAATACGACCATTATTTATATATTATAGACATTGCGAAAGAACAACACTATGATGATGCTAAAATTGCAGAATTGTCGCCTTTTTTAGTGCAAGACCCCTTGTTTAACGCAATGTTAATTAAATCAAACCAAGCATTGATTAATCTTTTGGAGCTTATAGGAGACAACGAGTCTAAAATTGATACCTTAAAAAAATGGCAACGAAAGAGTATTGAATCATTTAATAGCAAATTGTTCGATACTGATTTAGGGGCTTATGTTCACTATGATTTGCGTAATGAAAAGGCTATTAGACATATTTCGTCGTCATCGTTTTCGCCTTTGTTCGCAAATATTCCCGACCAGGAAAGAGCTAAAGTATTGGTTGAAACCATGATGAATAAATTTGGGGGAGATGATAAATATCTGTGCGCATCCTTTGATCCTGAAAATGACAGATTCAACCCTAGAAAATATTGGCGTGGACCTGTTTGGATCAATTTGAATTGGATGCTTTACTACGGACTTAAAAATTATAATTTTAACGAAGTAGCAGAGCGCGTAAAGAAAGACTCCATTGAATTGATTGAAAGAGATGGCTTTTTTGAATACTTTGATTGTAGAAAAGATACTGGTGAAGCAGATAGAAAAGGATATGGCGGAAATAACTTTTCGTGGTCTGCAGCGCTTATAATTGACCTGCTCAAAAATTAGTTAGGTCAGATACCAAAACAATCACTTTGATCCTAAATTAAAGGAACTGACTTAATACATGCTATTTAAATACGCATCTAAAAGAACTATTGGTTTACAAGGATAGGACCGAACTAACTATAAAAAGTACCACATGAATTATTTAGACTATATCATCATTGTCGTTTACATGGCAGGCTTTTTGGGACTGGGCTTCATGTTTAAGGAAAATAATACGGGTAGTGATTATTTTTTAGGCGGCAGAAGTATGGGCTGGTTTCCATTAAGTATGTCAACGATGGCGACGCAGTTATCCGCAATTAGTTTTATATCAGCTCCCGCCTTTGTGGGACTAAAACCGGGTGGTGGTTTACAATGGCTAACGTTCGAATTTGGCGTACCAATAGCCATGGCTTTTTTATTGATTGCGATAATTCCTACCTTATATAAGTCCGGTATCGTTAGCGTATATGAATACCTTGAGCAACGATTCGATGCTTCTTCGAGATTACTGATAAGTTTTGTTTTTCAAATAAGCCGATCGGTAGCAACAGGGGTTATGGTATATACTATGGCCTTAATTTTACAAGCCACTGTTGGTATAGATTTTTGGATTTCTATCTTACTTATAGGTATTATTACCCTGATCTACTCGTTTCAAGGGGGTATGAAAGCTGTTATTTGGGGTGATGTAATTCAAATGGTGATTTTATTTTTAGGGATAATTATCTGCCTCTTTTATGGTATTAGCGCCTTAGGCGGATTCGAAAATTTCCTTACCCATGTAGACCAGGATCGACTGACTGCAGTCGATTTTAGTAAATGGGGATTCAATAATGCAGACGGAAATGACGAGTTTGGTTTTTGGCCCATGGTCATCGGTGGTTTCTTCTTATATACTTCCTACTACGGTACAGACCAGACCCAATCGCAAAGATTGCTTTCTGCAGATGGTATGCCGACCATCAAAAAACTACTCTTGGCGAACGGGCTTTTTAGATTTCCCCTAACACTTACCTATTGTATTATGGGTCTTGTTTTGGGAACACTTCTTATTCAGGATACAGGATTTCAAGACATGATGGAGTCCGTTTATCAAGCCAATATAGGTTCGCTAGAAGGTAAAAAAGCAGATTTAATGGTTCCGGTTTTCATTATTAATTATTTGCCGAATGGTATTATTGGTATTTTAATTGTGGCCATCATGTCGGCAGCTATGTCCACTTTAAGTTCAACGGTAAACTCACTTTCAGCAGTTACTATGGAAGATTTTGTAAAACGATACAAACCCAACCTAAGTGATGCAAAATACGTGATGAACTCTCGTTTGATATCACTTTTCTGGGGTTTGGTCTGTTTAGGCCTGGCATTCTTTGCAGGTAATATAGAGGGCACGGTAATAGAGGTCATCAATAAGGTCAGCTCGGTTTTTTACGGACCTATCTTAGCTGCTTTTGTTTTGGCGATCCTCACTAAAAAAACCCATGCTTTAGGTGCAAACATCGGTATAGTTGTAGGTGTACTGTTTAATATGTACC
Source organism: uncultured Maribacter sp. (assembly GCA_964620945.1). GTDB lineage: Bacteria > Bacteroidota > Bacteroidia > Flavobacteriales > Flavobacteriaceae > Maribacter. Next base: position 2,292 of record CAZUIE010000032.1, on the reverse strand, counting down.
TATGGTTATATGTCCCTGAAATATTTTGGTTTTGGTGGAATGCCATAGGCTGTTTGGTAACGATAGCTGTAGCAGTGGTAGTTAGTTATGTCGTTAAGCGAAAAGTAAATGAAGGTTTAGAGGTCGTATATTATGCAGGTAAAAAAGAAGTTTTTATCCTTGTAAGCTTTTTTATCCTAATGATTACCGTAAGTATTCTAATGCCCAACTTCTTTAGTTAAATCAACAGTAGTATGAATTTTGTATTAGCTCCCGATAAGTTTAAAGGTTCATTAACAGGTCTTGAATTTTGCGATGCTGTAGCGGAAGGGATTAGATCGGTTATGCCTAATGCAGACATTGTTAAACTTCCTTTGGCCGATGGTGGAGACGGAACAATTGAAGTGGTAAATTATTACTTAAAAGGGGAGATTGTGAATATTGAAGTAAACAATCCTTTCTTTCAACCTATTAGGGCTTCTTACTTATATTCCGAGTCAACAAAAACCGCTTTTATAGAAATGGCCGAAGCTTCTGGAGTGAAGTTGCTAAGTACAAGTGAGTTGGATTGTAAAAACGCCACAACCTTAGGGACTGGTGAAATGATTGTCGATGCAATTGACAAAGGTGCCTTAACTATAATTCTAGGTATTGGCGGCAGCGCTACAAATGACTGTGGAATTGGTATGGCAACCGCTTTGGGCTATAAATTCTTAGATAAGAATGGCCAAATAGTAAAGCCGATCGGAGCTAATTTATCTCGAATAGATAAAATAGATAATAGCCGTGTTCATCAAAGAATAAACGAAGTGGTGTTCAAGGTCGCCTGTGATGTTACCAATCCATTATATGGTAAAAATGGTGCAGCTCATGTTTATGCCGCTCAAAAAGGAGCAACGCAAGAAGATATTGGCGCACTTGATCAGGGTTTACAGGATTTTTCTAAAATTATAAACCCTTTTTTCAAAGTAGATGCACAATCAATTGAAGGAGCAGGTGCCGCCGGTGGTATGGGAATAGCAACGAAAGTATTCTTGAATGGTAATTTAGAACCGGGTATCAAGCTTATAAAAAAACTTGCAAATTTTGACGAACGTATCGTTGGGGCCGATTGGGTCATTTCCGGAGAAGGCAAATTAGACATCCAAACACTTTCAGGTAAAACAATTGATGGTATTCTTACTTCCTTGAAGAAATCAAATGGCAAACTTGCTGTCTTTTGTGGAATGATCGAGTTAGAAAAACAGGCCCTTGAAGATATTGGAATTTCTTACGCTGCTTCTGTAATGGATACCGCAGTTGATTTGGAAGATGCGTTACAGAATTCAAAGGACTACCTTAAAAATATAGCGACTACGTTTGCACAAAAAATACTAAGATAAATGGAATTATACCCTTTAAAGTTCAATCCTATATTTTGACTTTTCATTTTGTTTCTTCTTTCCGCTAGGCTGTAAAGAAACACTCCATTCCCAAGTAAAAATTCAGAATTACCTGCGCTAACAACCGATGCTAGCTTTCTACGTTCTTGCATAATGGTTTTAGTAGATTGAAGAAATATGGAAATGCTTATGTATAACGTATTACCAGGAATTAATCACACTCTCGGCTCGAGTATGAAAAGGCTTTGACAGAAATGTTGAAACCTTTTTTTAGTTGAAAGGGGTCTATGTTCAAAGAAAAACCCTAATTCTTAACACTGATCATAACGGCTTCACAACTTTTTAAATCGGAGTTGAGAATAATGTTTTCTGACTTGGTGCCATCTGAAATTTCTACCGAAACGGTATTAGGTGGTGAAGTGCCTAGATTATGGGCGTACAGGAAGAGATCGTTAGATTTGTTAGGATTTAGTTTAATTTTAAATTCGCGTTTATAATAGGTCAAATAATGTTTGGTTACTACGGAGCTACCATTGAGGTAAATAGATACAATGTCACCGTCCTGTCTTCCGTGGTCCCATATTTTTACGCTAATATCTGTACTATTGAATACTAAATCTTTGGTATAGGATATTTTTCTGCCTTCAAATTCTTCTCTGGCTTTTTGGGTTTCTACTGCTATTTCATTTTCTTTTTTCTTTTCTTGTATTGATGTGTTCTTTGCGACTACTGGTTTTTGTTCTGCTTTCTTGGTTTCTTTCTTTCGTTTCTCTCTTTTTCTTTTTGTTGGCGTTTCCATTTCATTTGTCTGTTCCCGCTTTTTCTTACGTTCATCGGAAGCCTTATTTACGATTGTAAATAGTGGACTTATGAATTTTGCAATCTGAAATTTATCTTCTGGGAATAGTTCTATCCCTACCACTTGGTATTG
>CAZUIE010000031.1:0-27901 GCA_964620945.1 uncultured Maribacter sp. | reverse complement strand
TGGTTCTCCGATAGGTGGGGATTGGACTTCAGTTCCACAGGAAAGTGGTCTATGGGTAGTGAGAACGGTGTAACAAATCATATACAACATGCTGCTGGTGTTGTCTATCAGTTTGGAATAGAAAAAGGACTATCCAAGAGAGGTGAAGAGAAGTTAGAACTACTTGCAGCCATTGAGGCGGAAAAGCAGCGTCAACAAGATTCTATCAATGAGGTTAATCGCTTGCGAGACGAAGCTTTATTAGCGGAGCGCCTTGAAAAGGAAAGAAGGGAAGCGGAAATGGCAGCTGCTGAAAAAGCCAGGTTGGATGCGGAAAACAAAAGAAAAGCCGATATTAAATCGCGCATTGAGCGTTTGGGCTATGTGTATTTCGGTTTAAATTCATCCGCTTTAGGTAAAAAGTCTAAAACTATTCTGGACTCTCTTTATGTAATTATGGAAGAAATACCAACCTTAAATTTAAAGATAACATCGCATACAGACGCTAGGGGTACCTCCAATTATAATGATTGGCTTTCTAAACGTAGAGTGGATGAAACAGAGGCGTATTTGTTGGCGAAGGGAGTACCTGATTCCAGATTATCTACCGAGGCCTTCGGGGAACGAATGTTACTGAATGAGTGTGATGATACTACCTATTGCATAGAAGAGAAGCATGCGGTTAATAGAAGATCGGAATTCATTATTACCGACTTTTGACCTAATATATTTTTGTTGTTACATGGGAACCGCTCTTTATAAAAGAGCGGTTTTTTTTTACTTATTTTATAATGCATTAAGAAAAATTAGGTCCACCTTAATAAATGGAATTATTACATTTTTGACATGGTTTAAAAGCATTTATGTTTGTTTATAAGCAGTCTTGATATGCGTTTTAAAGTTTAGCTTTTTTTTGTCATCCCATAATGCCGGTTCCTATGTAAGATACTTGGATAAAGTAAACTAGGATTAAGGATGTAGGGGAGATAACGATTAAGGTATAATGGTATTAGGTTGTAGCCTTTTGTTTTTACAGTAGGAGGGTACTACCAAAAAAAATCGGTCTCCATTACAAGAGACCGATTGAATAAGGCTAAACTAAAAATAAGGATGTTATTTCTTGATTAAAGGAATTGTTTGTTTGGAATCAAGTGACATCAAATTAAGATAATATACTCCCGGAGATTGGCGTCCTACCTGTAAAAGTTCCAAGTCCACCTCCCTAAATTGAGGTTGAGCGCTAAATTTTCCTTGTTCCACTGGTACTCCTGAGCTGTTGGATACCGTATAATAAAAAACTCCTGACGACCCCTCTGGTAGACGTATAGACACTTTGCCATCTGAACGTACTGGATTCGGAAATGCAATAGCAGTTTTGCTGGTGCTGGATCCTACGCTGAAGTTGATGGTGGATTGTGCAATACGCTGGCCACTTCCACTACTACCGTTGTAGGCTGAAGCTGTTAGTGTGTATGAACCATTGGGCAGATTTTCAGCAATATAATTACTGCCAAGGTCACCAAAGAGCGCATACGGAGCAACACTTTCAATTCCGGTTGCCGTCCTTGCCCCAGACAGGGCAAAAACAACGCTTTTCACTTGGGAGGAACTTACGTTTGCACGTACATTAATGCCTTGGGCACTTGAAGTGTTTACTACAGTTCCATTATTGATAGCGGCTATGGCGTTATTTGTCGTTGCATTGATCAAGTCAAACGTTATACCAGATGCTGGAGGGGTAGTAGGTGGAGGTGCGGGTTGAGTGGTTCCCGTACCTACGGTAACATTGATCTCTGCCGAACCAGTGGCCCCTTTGTTGTCAGTAACAACAACGCTGATGGTATAGTTTCCTAAACCGCTTTCCTGAAAAGGATGGGGGGTATAGTTAGAGCCATCGGTATCAACCAACGTATTGTTGATAAACACTTGATGCCTTACAACCGTTCCATCAACGTCATTTGTAGACAACTGAATAGGTACCCGGCTTCCCGGTGCAATCACCTGTCCTGAAGACAAAGAATTAAATTGTACTGTTGGTGCGGCATTACCAGACGTGGGAGGGGTTGGTGGTGTCGGTGGTGTCGGTGGGTTTGTGGTGGTGCTGCCTCCGCCGGCCGTTATGTTCATTGTGGAAGAGGTCTTATTACCGTCGTTATCCGTAACCGTTGCGGTAATGGTATAACTTCCAGCGTTGATTCCTCTGATAATGTGCGGGGTATAAGACCCACCGTCCGTGTCTACCAATGTGTTGTTTACAAAAATCTGGTGTCTTGTAATACTGCCACCCGCATCACTTGCCGAAAGATTGATGGCTACATTAGACCCAGTATTAAAATTCTGACCTGCGGTGGGGCTGGTGATGGACACGACTGGGCCAGAGCTGCTGGGAGGAGTTGTGGGGTTTGGGTTTGGATTTGGGTTTGGATTTGGGTTTGGATTAGTTCCGGACCCAGTCCCAACAGTAATATTTACCGTAGTAGTGCCTGTTTTTCCACCATTATCCGTTACAACGGCCCGTATGGCGTAGGTACCTGCCTGTATATCATTGATTACATAAGGTGTATACGTGGCGCCATCCCTATCCACTCTCGTATTATTTACAAAAACTTCATGTGTTACGATGCTACCATCTGTATCATTCGCTGTAAGGTTTATGCTTACCTTGCTACCTGCACTAATGCTTTGTCCTGAACCAGGATTTGAAATACCTACGGTGGGTGCTTGATTGGTCGTTGGTGTTGTTGGGGGCGTTGTAGGGGGGGGTGTCGGTATCGTCGGGGGCGGTGTAGTGGTCGTACCTCCACTGCAGTTGGTGGCTGCCCTAGACAGACTTTGAGCTTGAGATCCGCTATAACTACCTTCTTTGTAAAGTACCAACCTGTCTATCGCATGGCCATTGGACCGTCCTGCAATTTGAACGTTGTACGTACCGGCGCTGTTAAATGTCGCATAGATGGAATGCCCATCATTGTCACTGGTAAGTGTCGTCCAATTCCATCCAAGAGTACTGGTAAATATTTTAAACCAACCACCGGACGTTGCTCCTCTGGCCACTGGCGTTTTTCCGGATCCTCCAGGGTATACCACGCTGGATCCCCGCTTGCCAAAAAAATTGGAAGCGTTTATTTTCAACCAAGAATCGTTATGTTCCGTATTGGCCGGCGCATTAGTCGCAAGAATTGTGATGTTGCTTCTCCAAACAAACCTGTAGGTTCCAGGAGAGTTGATTTTTAATTTATAGGTGATAGTTGAATTTCCGGGAGATGAAAAATAATTCGGCCCCCTGTAGGTCAAGGCACTACCACCCGAAGCCTGTGATGAGGATTCCTTCCGCCAATCGCCCGCTACTTTGGATTCGACTTCTAAAATGGCGATTCCGTTGACTTCCTCGAAATCGAAACCACTACATTGCGCATTTACTTGGGGGTACCATAGGATTAAAAATAGTAAAAAAAGAGTAATTTTCATTTTCATAATAATTGTCGTTTAGTGGGATAATAATTTAATTTATTTGGTTTTGCCTAAAAAAGTATTCAAGTGAAATAGCCGTCCAATTAAATGGATTCCTCTAAAAATCCCACATGGATAGCATTTACTAGATGAAAGTAGACTTTTGGTCGTTGAACAACTACAAAAAAATAAAATAATCGATGAAATGCACAAATCCAATCTAATTAAGCTAGAAAATGTACGTTATTTCTCTCATTAACAGGGGAGTAAGTTGTATTTGCTTTTTATTTGAATGTAGTTTTCCATATGATCGACAAATTCGAATTCCAAACAAAATTTGATAATGGCTGTGCATGTAAAATGTCAGGGTTTTACTTTACAAAGCGCGAAAGAAAGTTCTATTTTGGCACTTATTCAATACCACGTAGGTCTTACATTCATTTTAGATTATTCGCCAAAGCAAAAGGTATTTTTGTGAGATTTATAGTTAAACTATTGCCAAAGTAGTAAGGTTGAAAATAATGAAGTTCAAACCTAAGGTGTAAGGATAAAACCATGCTAATTAGACTCTTGTTTTTTACAGTGGAACCAGGTTGCGTTTTGTATAAAAAATTTTTCATAAATGAATTCTCAAGCCGATTTATGGATAAAGGTAGGTGTTAGACAGAGTTATCAGAGCGAAAACAGGATGGTAATGGGATAACTTAAATTTGAATTTTATTGGATGCTCCTTCGTAGGCAAAGAAAGGCATTATATCCTTAAATAACATGTCAAAAGTACTAGACCCACTAATTAAATTGATTCCAATCGTAAACACCTTGCTAGCTACAAGATCTAAAACTAATTTCTGGAGATGCCCAAACACTTATTTGGAAAAAGCCGTTTGTGGCAAGGTCAATTAAATTCAACCTTTTATGACATTGGGTAAAGGAGTTTTATCAACAGGAATGAAATGAATTAATGTACGTAATGAAACGATAAAGGACTTGAAAACAGACTATATGCCAAAATGGTAATTTTTAGAAATTTACTGGTCCTGTCATTTTTAATGGTTATCGACAATAGGGTTGAGTAACATTACTATCCATTTAGAGATTATATGAAATTTATCATTCAAAAGGGGTTAAAATAGTAATCAAAAGTGTTCAGGCCTCCACAGCTGTCAAAATGTACTTAATGGGATTTAAATTAGAATCAATTTGGTGTAAGAAAACCCAAAAACCTTATCGTATTCCTGGAATTTTTTTAAGGCTACTTTTGCCATTAATACTTAAGCAGGAATTGCCTTCATAAGTCTCAGGCCTAACAAAAGGCATGTTTTATTATTAAAAATAGGAAGGAAAATTTTTTTGTAGCCTCTTCCTGTTTGATCAGGGGCTAATCTTGTTTTTTGGTTATACATGGGGTAGGCACCAAAAATCTCTAACTTTTTTAACAATACTTTTAGGTCCCTGACATTCAAAAGACGAAATTTCAATGTTCTTATAATAAGTGCAAATACAAGGTCTTCTTTTCGTCCTTGGAGTACTTTAACAGCTTTGGTATATTGCATATGCGAGCAATCAAGGCCACTGGCCAAATGGTGTAAGTGTTCTATGGCATTCACCATACCAACAATGAACTTTTTATTATGCGTAATATCTTTACTGGTCACGATAGAATTTTGGACAACTACATATCTATGTACATCCCATTTTAGTTTCGCTATTCTTTCAGCTGCCAATAACACACTTGCCGTAAAAATGGTATCTTCATAGAGAGTGCCTTCAATGAATGTGATTCCCCTATCTTGTAAAAACCCTTTTTTTACAATATACCGCCAAGCCTCATTTTTAAAACCGTTACTGGCTACATAAGTAACTCCATCCATGACCTCCAGAGATAAATTTTCAATGTCCTGGGGTTGTCTATCCAGTGCGGAACCTTCTGTTACTTGCTTAGTTTCGAACTCGAGAACATCCAGGTTGTTTTCCGAGGCCAACCCGAGGATGGTTGGTAAAACATTCTTGGCCAAATAGTCATCCGCATCAAGGAAATAAAGGTAATCCCCGGTTGCCGCTTGCATGCATTTATTGCGTGCAGCGCTCGGACCCTGATTTTTCTGGCGTATGAAGGTGATATGCCTATGACCATCCGCATACTGTTGAACAAGCAGCGGACCTGAGTCCTTGGAGCCATCATCAACAATGATTATTTCTAGGCCATCCGAGGGCAAGTGTTGGTCCAATATACTCTCTAGGCAGCGTTGAATGTATTTTTCCTTGTTGTACAAAGGAATGAGTATGCTTAGTTTCATGGCACAGATGGTTTACTTTTTCTTATTATTTCCGAGGTTCGCCTAGGGTACGTAAAAATTCTGATTTGGTAGTTTTTGGTAATACCATAATGGCTATCTAGGACATGGTACTATCAAAATTATAAAATCCTTTGTTTGTATCCATAAAAATCTGTTTTGGTACTCGTATAGTAGACAAAATACGCCCCACTGTACCAACGCGGCCCGCCACAAAGGGTTTGCATGATGCCATATTATTACTGGTAATCCTCTTCTTTGAAAGGGTTAAGCCACTCCAATATCATATTCTTTCCTTGGGTGTCCTCTACCTTCAATAGTTCTTTAAATTGGAGGATTTTTTGATTTACCTTCGAAATGGTGGGCGCATTGAGATAAATTCTGGCGTAGACCTGCTTTTCCGTACCTAGCCAATCGTCATGCACCACGTCTCCTTCCACAAAGCGCTCAAGTACAAAAACCACACTTTCATCTTCCTTAAGGGCATCCATACCTGTAAATGTACCTATGGTGCCTGTGGTTAACAAGACCCAAATGGTACAGGCAATGTGTCCTTTTAACCGATAATCATTTTTATCGGCAAAATCGTCTTCGCCCATAATACCGGTAAAAGCATAGTTGATTAGCATTTGCCGGTGGTCAAATCCATTAATAGCTGCTAAATGAACATTAGGGGCTTCCCCTTGTAATCGAAACCCTGGATCATATGCATAAACTACATTGTCCTCCACAAAAAATTGAATGTTTAAGATACCGTCCTTTATTTTTAAGGCTATAAAAAGTTCGCATAATTGAGGGTGTACAGTGCTGACGAATAGGTCTGTATATTTTGAAGGGTAAATTGCCCCAATGCATACAGGGCTAGCATCTCCTTGCTTTTTGGTAGTGATTCTATCGGATAGGGCGGATATGTAAGGAACACCATCCTTAAAGGTATAGTATGCGGCCATATCATCGCAGTCCATATATTTCTCTACCAAGACGACTCCTTTTTTTGAAAATTTTAAGGCAATCTTTACAGATTGGTTGTAATCTTCATCATCCCTACATATTTTCATCCCAACACCACCTCCGTTATCTACAGGCTTGATCATCAAGGGATAGTCTAAATCTTTGGGTTTATTGGCGCTTGAAGCTTCGTCCAAATATATACCAGGTATGTCTTGAATACCATATTTATGGCAATATTTTTTAAACCCGTCCTTACTACAAAATGCCTCAATGGCTTCCGTTGTGGCATAGCAATGCATATTTAATTTTTCACAAATTTCCTTGTACGGCTTTACAAGAATATCAGCTACGCCTACCAATACGGCATCTACTTTTACATCTTTGGCGAGTTTAACAATTCTGTCAACTTCAAAACCATCTATATCATATGATTCGGTAGCATTTTTCTTTGCTGGCGCCGCGGGGTTTGGGTCTACCACAATAGTATGTATGCCCATGGAGCGTGCTGTATTTACCAATACAGCGGTTTCAGGATTCCCCCCTAAAATTAGTAATTTCTTCATGTTGTTTTATTTTGGTTTGGTTCGTCTACTAAAGAACTGATGCGGATAAGTTCTTTACAATATATCATAGATTGTTTAGGAATGAAGGGTTAATGTATTTAAAGTCGGTATCAAACCCCAGACGAATCAAAAGATTGCTTATTTCCTCCATATTGGTATTGATGCTTACTACCTTTTTGCTGTCAATGCCCATTAGCCCCAGTTCTTCTTTTATCCAGGAATAGTTTGTTGGATTGATGGTAGCAATAATCAAATGGTCGTAGTCAGAATTCTGGATAGAACTGCAGGGCTTCACTTGGTTTCCTCCTACGTTCAGTTCATGGTAGTCAAAATCTAACCATTCGGTTACTGTGAAATACTTGTGCTTTGCATTAGTGTTTAGGATGTGTTGGCCAAAACTTCCTGAACTATAGACAACTACTCTTGAATTAGGTTCAATAGCAGAAAAAGGGTTAAAAATGAGGGCCCCATTATCATCATAGATCATTCCGCCCGAGCGGACCAAAATTTGGGAATACAAATAATAGGTAATCTGTTTGTTTAGGTTTTCTTTGTCCAAAACTGTTCTAAGCTTTGAATTCAAGTAGTGCATCAAAAGCCCTAACCTGTAATATTCCATTTTGGGGTTTTCAATGGATTTTACGATGGAATCATGTCTTTGGCGGTAGTAATATAATGGAATTCTGCTTACGGTTACATGTTTGGCCACGGATAGGTAGGCGTAGGTAATGGCTGCATCTTCCCCCATAATGATATCATTGGGTACATCATAGAGTATTTTTTCTAAGAGCGATTTCTTAAAAAGTTTGTTCCATACATACGTTGATATGCCATGCTCGCAGAAATGCCCGTTATAAATGGCATAGGGAAGGAGGGTGGATTTAACCTCATGGGCATGGAATTTCCCTGTCATTTTTGGCTTAATAGTTTCTGTTTTACCATTAAATTCCCTAAAATGACCTGTAACGACCAAATCCGAATTGTTGGCTACAGCCAATTTGTATAAAATATCCAAATAATATTCATCGACCCAATCATCCCCATCTACAAAGGCAATATAAGTTCCGGTCGCAACTTTCAAGCCTGCCTTCCTTGCACTTAACAAGCCGCCATTTTTTTTATGTACTACTTTTATTCTGGAATCCAGTTTTGCGTAGTCATCACAAATTTTAGGGCAGTTATCCGGGCTACCGTCATTAACCAGAATGACCTCGAAATCCAAATACGATTGTTGTAATAGGCTATCTATACATTTGGGCAAATAGCTTTCTATACCATATATGGGAACAATTACACTAATTTTTGTTGTACTCAATGAATTCATTTTTTATTTGCTGATTTGTAAAATAAGCTGATTTAAGATACTACTTAATAAACTAACTTGAATTTTTATAATTTAGGTTGATTAAAAAAATGAGATTATTATTAGAAAAGGTGTCGCTCATAATCTTACTCTATATATACTCTCCACCGGTTATTCTTAAAAGGGAACCTGTGGTCATCGCAGATGCATCAGAAATAAAATACAATACAGCAGGCACAGGGTCTGCTGAATTTAGCATTCTACCCATAGGCACAATGGAGGCAGCTTTGGTTTTCAGTGCTTCCTCACTCATTCCCGTTTTGTTTCTTAGTTCTATTTCACCTTCCGTATTCGTCCAACCCATGACCAAATAATTTGAACGTACTCCATATTTTGCATAATGATGCGCAATATGATTTGATAAGGTATACAGTGAATTCTTTGTTAACGCATATGGAGCCCTATCGATTTCACCGTGATCCATATGGGCAGAACCAAAGAAAACAATGGAACCTGAATGTTGCGAAATCATCGATTTTAATACGTGTTTCACCAAAAAAAATGGAGCCTTTAGGTTTATGTTAAAAACACTGTCATAGGTAGTTTCATCTGTTTCTAAAATTGATGCTACGGGTGTAATACCCGCGTATACAATTAAGGTATTTATTTTTTTGAAGCGCTCTAGGGTTCGCAAATAAAAGTTTTCAATTTCTTTTGTACTATTTAGGTCAAGTTCATGGAAATAGAGCTTATCCGCAGCGTTTAACTGTTGAATGATTTGGTCGCCCAGGCTTGCATTCCGGCCGCAAAAAGCAACGTTGTATCCTTTTTCCAAACAAGACTTCAGTATTTCTTTCCCAACACCTTTCGTACCTCCTAAGATCATTACTGTTTTCATCGATACTATTTTTTATAAAAGATATAACGTTTCGTGCATTACAAATATTTGATTTAAAGGTTGATTCTTGAAACGGTCGTTCTTAAATTTAATCATACATAAAATCCCAACTTATTAAGTTGCCAAAATTATGGAAGGTGTCTCTCACTTCCCATAAATGTTTCCATTGTGGCATGATTATTCGCTGAGATGTCTGCCCTTTTTAAAACCTTTTTTAAAGTCATTAAGACTATTTTAATATCCAGAGCTAAGGACAGGTGTTCCACATACCAAACGTCATACTCAAATTTTTTATCCCAAGAAATTGCGTTGCGCCCATTAACTTGTGCCCATCCGGTAATACCTGGCTTTACCTTGTGGCGTTTGCGTTGCTCGGCATTATACCTTGGTAAGTAAGCAATAAGCAAGGGCCGCGGCCCAATTAAGCTCATATCGCCTGTGAGAACGTTCCAGAGCTGTGGCAATTCATCTAAAGAGGTTTTTCTGACAAAACCCCCAATTTTGGTAATACGTTCCCCATCCGGTAAAAAATTGCCGTCCGGACCTTTCTTGTCGTTCATGGATTTAAACTTGATGATACTAAATGTTTTTTCATTCTTGCCTGGTCTTTTTTGAATGAAAAAGGGGCTGCCATTGTTAGCAATAGATAGAATTAATGCTACAATCAATAATATGGGTAGCGCTAGTATCAAGGCAAAACCGGAAATCAGAACATCAGCAAAGCGTTTTATAATAGGGTACATAAACATTATTTTTTGGGTATCAAATCTTGCACCACTTTTCCAAATTGGGCACAGAGAATGGTTTTGTCATAGGTGCTTTCAGCCAATTTTCGAGCGTTTTTACCCATCTGCCGAACCAGTTCTGGATTATTTTTTAGATCCAAGACTTTTTGGGCGAAATCAGTTGGCGCTTCAGGATCAACGTAAATACCGCATTGGTTGTTTTCCGCCATATCCTTGGTCCAACCCTTGGAATTTACGATAATGGGTTTGCCAGCGGATAAAGAATCAAAAAGTTTATTGGGAGAATTGGTGTATAGAATGGGAATGTTGGCAAAGGTGACCAAGGTCACATCGCAAAGATTTACCAATTCAGCTGTTTCCTTAATACCAAAACGACCAAGAAAACGGACATTGGTAAGATTTTCATTAGTACATCGATTCTTGAGCATATCAATCATTGAACCGTATCCAATAAAAATAAACTCAATGTCTTTTTGTGCTTTCAAAAGCTTAGCGGTATCCAAAATATAGCCAATACCATTGGATAACCCCATAGATCCAAAATAGATAAGTTTAAAACTATCTCTTTGGAGTTCGTGCTTATCCATTAGTTCTATATTATGGGCACGTTCAAAGAAGTGGTCTATTTTAGACATATTGGGTATCATGGTCACTTTTGAGGGTGGTATGCCAGTACGAAGCACCCCTTCTTCCATACCTGGTGAAAGTGCCACAATATGTTTTGCATTTTTATAAATGCTTTTCTCTAGCCAAAGGGCAGTCTTTCTTAGCACATAATTGTTTAGGGCCCCCATTTGTATGGGTACCTCGGGCCAAAGATCCCGTACCTCAAAAAGGTAGGGCACGCCCTTTAGTTTTCTAAGGAGTAGCGCTGGCACGCCTATGGTAAGGGGGGTAGAGGTGGCAATGACCATGTCTATGTTTTTCTCCTTAAAAGCAAGCATAGTGCTCTTCCACATAAACATCGCAAAGGCCTTGAATCTGCCAAAAATTCCCATTTGCTGGTTATAGGTTGCGGCGGCATAGACCACCACGATGCCATCTATATTTTTTCTTTTCCCGTCTTCCTTTTTGTTTGGGGTGCCAGTAACCATTATAACCTCGTGACCATTTTTGATCAATTCTTGACTGATCCAATAGGATCGTGTACTACCCCCATGCGCTGGAGTATTAAAGTATTGGTGTATATAGAGGATTTTCATGGTTTCAAATTTTGAACCGCTTAATTAATGGCCTATTCGGGAACATGTGAGATGCAGCATAATGCACAAATTTAGCTTATAAGAATTTTTATGAAGGAACTTTTTAAAAAAATAGTCGACCCCCAGTGAAATTTATCGATTTTCTTATTTAAATCGAATTGGCTGGAAGCTTATGGCTTACCATGCCTTGCATTTACATAAACTTTGGGAAACAAAACTTTAAACCATCCTACCAGATAAAATATTGGATAACGGTACGGAAAAAATTTCCTCATAAAAAGTAACCTAGATTCAAATGCAATTCCAGTTGGACTGTATAAATGCTTCATTCTTTGTTTAAAGTCCATTAAATGGAAACTGTGGTAAAGCCCTTTGGTGTCACGCTCGCAAAGGCCACAGTAATTAGGCATGACCAATACAGGAATATTCTTTTTTTTACATGTGAGCGTATAGTCATAATCTGCAATTCCATGTACGTAACCCTTTGACAAAATGCCAACTTTTTCCACCACATTGGCGGCAACGTACATAATATTGGCATTGCCCAAATCACATGATTGAAACCCGCCGTTAGGCTCCAAAATGGTAAACTTATACAGGAATCTATTGGTAAGTACAGCGCCGCCGTACGTTAATTTTCCAGAAAGCGGATCTTTGGTTGAACCTATATAAACACCGTCTTTTCCAAATTCTTTTAAACAGTAGTTTTTGGTTTGCATTATGTCCCCAAAAATAGTTTCCGAAATAAAGGTGTCATCATTGAGTAAAAGATAACCATCATGTTGGTTTTTGATGGCTGCTTTCCATGAATTAATCATGCCTCCGGCCCAAAAAAGGTTCCCATTTCCTTTAAGCACTATGACCTCTGGAAATTTCTCCTTTACCGCCTTTGCTGTGCCGTCGGTAGAACCATCATCGGTCAGGTAAATGGTGACTTGGATAGGGTGTTCATATGCGGTAATGGCACTTTTTAGGGATGCCAAGGATTTGATGGTTTTTTTCTTTCTATTGTGACAGGTGTATAAAACGGCAATGTGCTGCATATAATTCCTAAGTTTATGTTGGTCAATTAAGAAACGAAAGATCAAAAGACTTATTATGACTGGGAGCTAATTAAATGGGTAGGCACCAAAATTAATGACGATTTATCCTAAAGTAAAGAACTACGAACGGCTTAATTGTTTTAAACTCCTCAAATATTAAGATGTTTGGTATCTTAATAATGTACGTAGTTTATTTTTAGAAACATCATACATATGGTAATTCCAATACAGCTGTAAAATAATTGATTTAACTTAGCGTTCGTATAATCAGGAAACGATTGATGACTGCCATGAAGTTACTACACTTAAATTCTTATTTCATAGATAACCATCTTTATGCCCAACTCTACAGTGTATTGAATGCAACCGTTGAACAGAGGGTGTACATTCCTATAAAATTAGATAGGGAACCTGAAAACAAGGTTTCTCTAAGCCAAACGGAGCTCATTTTTGACAAACGTATCGTACCTAGCCATAAATTTACGTATTTTAAGAAAATCAGGACCCTTTTTAAGGCCATCGAATCCAAAAAACTTGCAGAGGACATTGATTTCGTGCATGCGCACAATCTGTTTACAGATGGTGCCTTGGCCTACAAGCTAAAAAAAAAATATAGGCTTTCTTATATCGTGGCCGTAAGAACTACGGATATAGGGCTTCAATACCGCCTTATGTGGCATCGCAGGCCTTTTATTCACCGTGTTCTAAAGAGCGCGGACCAGATAGTTTTTATATCCAACACCTATAGGGATAAATTGTTTGCCATGATGCCAAAATCGTTGGTATCCAAAATTGAACATAAGGTTAGGGTTATTCCTAATGGAATAGATGACATGTGGCTCAATAACATACAAAGGCCAAGAGCAATGCCATTAGTAGATAGGGTTCATTTGCTATATGTTGGCCAAATAATAAGTCGTAAAAACGTGCTTCTGCTGATTGAGGCCGTAACACTTCTGAATAAAGAGACAGGGGATAAGTATATCCTTACCGTAATTGGTCCTGAAAGCAAGACGGAACCCGATTATTATAGAACTTTTTTAGACCTTATTAAAACCTTACCATGGGTAGATTACAAAGGAAGAGTAAAACCAGGCGAAGAATTGTTGGAAGCTTATAGGTCATGTGATATTTTTGTAATGCCCTCCAAATATGAACTTTTTGGCTTGGTTTACATAGAAGCACTGTCCCAAGGGAAACCGGTGCTCTATGCCGAAGGGGAGGGAATAGACGGTTTTTTAAAAGATTACCAAGCCGGAAAAGCCGTAGACCCAGACAATGCCAAGGCTATTTCTGAAGGTATACGTGCCATCGTAAAGGAATACGCTACTTATACAGATTTTGATGATGTAGTACTGCCATTCAATTGGAACACCATTGCCACTGTGTATAAAAATATGTACAGAAAACATGAATAAAATAGAAAAGCTGGTTTATGATACGGTCAAAAAAAACCAGCACGTTAAGCGTGCCATTAGAAATATTTATCAAACTACCTTTGATATCTTACCGGATAAAAAAAACTATTCTAAAAATCCCATTCATATCAAAGAAGGGTACTTCTTTGGTTTCCATGATGTTTCTCCCTTTTCGTTCGATGATACCAAGCTATTGGCCAATGAATTGACTATTCCCTTCAAAATGCCATCGGCTTCGGAGGAGCTCAATGTTGGTTATTTAGAGGTGGAGAAAGGCCATTTGGGGAACTATGTGCATTTGGGTGTTAGTAATGCTTGGAACTACCATAAGGGGTGCAGGTTGCAGTGGCTTGATAACCATAGTGTTATTTATAACGACGTTATAGACCAAGGGGTTTTGGTCTCAAAAATTGTTGATATTGAAACGAAGGAGGCAACGTTAATACCCTTTCCCATAGATAGCGTTTCAGGAGATGGGGCTTATGCAGCAACATTTAATTACGGTCGGTTAGAACGTTTTATGCCTGGTTATGGGTACCATAATTACACGGAAGAGGGGCATTGTAATACTGAGAAAATGCCGGGGTCAACCGGTTTGTTTCTGGGACATTTGAAAACGGGAAAAAAGGAATTGCTTATTAGCCTAAAGGAGCTTGCCCAAATAGGGAAGCTGGCCCCTGGCTACGAAAATTGTTTTCATTATGTAACGCATACTTTATTTTCATCAGATGACCGGTATATTTCATTTCTACACCGTTGGGTAGATGAGTTTGACACTTTCAATAGACATTCGAGGTTAATAAGTTACGATCGTCAAGAGAAAAAATGGTATGTGGCCCCTACCAATGATATGGTATCCCATTACGTTTGGAACGATCAAAACCAAATTATTGCCTATTGTAGAATTGGCGCTGTAGACAGCCATGTCCTGTTTACCGAGCCTACCCTTCAAGAGTACCAAGTAGTGGCTTATCCTAGGCTAAACTCAGATGGCCATCAAAGTTTTATAGGTAAGCATTCATTTGTAACGGATACTTATCCAGATCGCCATAGAATGGCCAATTTGTACGCGGTAGATATCCCTACCAATGGGGTAGAGCTGCTGGCCAGCCTTAAATCATTTAAAAAATTTCAATCCAAGGCCGGGCGACATTGGTGCTGTGATTTTCATCCCCGTATGAACCGCAAAGGTGATATGGTGTGTTTTGATTCCGTTCATACTGGAAAAAGGGCACTTTGTGTAATGAAAATCACTTAGAGTACAAGACAAGGTTACACTCCTTAAAAGAAAGGGTGTACTTATGCCAACTGGATGGCCATGGTTTTTGGATGCTAATGCTCAAGCCCTAAAGAAACAAACGGGCTGCAGTTTGCCAGTTAAATTCTTTGTTACCCTATTCTTTCTGTAAAAAACAAATTGTTTCGCGCTTATTTTAGTGTTACGTTTGGTTTGTAACGAATTTCAGCATCACTAATTTGATGATTTTTCTTTGAAAAGTGATTGAATAAAGGAATCATCTTCCCTATGATTTTTGTTCATATTATTATTTATAAACCCATTAGATGAATAGACTTGTATTTAGAAGACAATTTTTATTTTCTTCAAAACCCACCGATAAACTTAAGGATTGGCAGTTTTTGACCGTTAACGATAGGTACCTGTATGTACACCCAGATTGTGAATTGACCCATTTGGAAACCGGAGGTAAACGGTTTATACTCATAGGTTATTTTTTAAATCCTCACCAAGTGGGTATAGGCAATCGTCAGATTTTGCAATCTTTTTCAATGTGTGAAACCGTTGAGCAAATTTCCGAAAAGCTTTTTCCTTTGGTAGGTCGTTTTGTTCTTTTTGTTCAAAAGAAAGACGATTTTTTTGTATTTAATGATGCATGCGGATTAAAAACGGTTTATTACACCTTTTTGAATCAAGGCTTCTATGCAGCTTCGCAACCATTCTTGTTAAAGTTGGTTCTTCCCATTCAAGAAGAGCCGTTTTATGAAGATTATTTTAATTCTGATTATGTGAAACAGAATAAGGAACATTGGCTGCCCAGTGGTATTACCCTGTTTAAGCATATGGAGCAATTGGTGCCCAACCATTATGTAGATGTTGAACGAAATACCCAGATACGATATTGGCCAAAGCGAAAAGTAAGGTCATTAACGCCTAAAGAGGGGGTAAGGTTGCTGAGTTCCCTTTTACAAAATACGATGGCTGCAGCCGCAGAAAGGTTTGATCTCGCCATGGCCATGACCGCCGGTATGGATTCCCGTATAGTGCTCGCTGCCAGTAAGGACATTGCGCCCGATTTATTTTTCTATACCTTAAAATATAGAGATCTCTCCGATCATGCGGCTGACATCAAAATCTCCAAGACCCTGCTTCAGGGCTTAGGCCTTAAACATAAGGTATTGGATTGCAACCATAGGGGAGAGGAGACCTTCTTAAAAATATATGCAGACAACACACCAATGGCCCACGTCAACGACTGGGGCAGTATCGCCTATGGTATTTACAAAAACTACCCTCAAGAAAAGATGGCTATACGCGGAAATTGTGTCGAAATAGGACGTAATTATAGCCGATTCGATAAAAAAATCAGAGAATC
The DNA here is from genome assembly GCA_964620945.1 of uncultured Maribacter sp. Classification (GTDB taxonomy): domain Bacteria; phylum Bacteroidota; class Bacteroidia; order Flavobacteriales; family Flavobacteriaceae; genus Maribacter. The sequence goes on along the minus strand of CAZUIE010000031.1, from coordinate 11,442 downwards.
AATTTCTGCGGATAAAATTTTAGAGATTTATAGCGGCTGGAAGGATTTTAGCTACGCAAGGGAATGTATTCAAAAATGGTTTACAGAAATTCAGGAAGTTCATAAAGTTGGGGAACTGGGCTATGATACCATGGACTTATTTTATTGGGAGCATAGAATAGGTAGTTGGCAAGGACAAAGCCTATTGGAATGGGATATGGTCCAAGAAATGTTCATACCTTTTAACAATAGGGAAATCATAGAAATTATGTTAGGTGTGGATAAACAATTTAGAAGTAAATCTTTGCATTTTTCGTTTTTCACCGATTTAATAGAATCTTTATGGCCAGAAGTTAGGAAGGTGCCCATTAATCCAAAATCAAACAAACAGAAACTTAAAAGCCACCTGAAATCAGTGTTGAAAACATTGGGAGTATTTCATTTGTCAAGAAAGCTCCGTTAATAGGTAGGGGTATTCCGAGTGAAGTACGAAACATAAAGCAAAAGACATGATGGGCCATTTAAATAGGACGCATTGCTCAGTACTCTTTAATGAAGGGGATTTACTCTAGCCAGTCAGACACAACAAGCTATTGTCCGGTTGCCCCTGCGGATTTTGATTGTATTAAATATTGGTTTATGATGCCTTGATAAAGACAATAGACCGTAAAAAGGTAAAACAAGCCTTCCATCACAGGCTCTACAAAAAAAACCAACATAGCCGCCAAGGTAAAGATGAGCATTGTAGTATTGAGAAACAGTTTCTCGGGGTCCTTTCGTATGGCTTTGTAGGTATTTCGTAATGAGCGCCCTGTAAAAATTAGTAACAAAAAGAAGGGGATGACCCCTGCGAACCGAGCCACGTCCAACCAGAGGTTGTGGGCAAAGCGTACATGAGACCCACGCCACCCCAAGGGATGGCTGAACAAATTTTCCAGCGCCTGTAACCAAAGCTCGGTGCGTCCACCGGCACTGGACGTATTCTTGCTTTCCTGCAAACGGGAGCCCAAGACCGAAAAATAATCGGCGTCCAAATTCAAGGGAACGAATTTGAGGACAAAAGCCACAACCAAAATCATAAAGAAGAACAATTTTGTATTCGCTTTTATGGTTTGTCGCGGCACCACAAATAAAAAGCTGATTATTATTGCCAGTACAGTGATCACCAACTGGGTACGGCTGCCCAAACGAAATACGCTCAGTAAAGAGGCCACAAAGACGCCGCCGGCCAGTACTTGCAGTACCAAAGGAATTTTTCGTTGTTTTATCAAATAAATAATGGGGAGGCACATGTTAAAGGTAAGGTAGGCACTCATGAGCGTGGCTTTTTTGGGTTCCCCATTCCAGACCATTGGAATTTCACGGCTCAGTTGGACAAAGCCACCTGTCCTTAAATCCAGCAGTACCGAAATGAGGGCCGAAAAGGAAAATACAAAACCTATACCAAAGAACAAAAGTACCAACTTGCTTGTGCTTAAGTTTGGTACTGCCAAATACTTGCCGAACAGGTAAAAGAACCCAGGAAAAAAAGCATAAATAAAGATTAATTGTACCCCACTTGACCTATCAAGAGCATAAAAAAGGGCGTAACTGATGGCGAAAAGACTTAGAAAAACAAAATCGCTATCCAAATAAGGAACTAACCTCTTGCCATTTAACAGGAGAACCAAAATCAATACATATCCAAACAAAAATCCTTTGCCAAAGGGATCGATAAGATAAAAGGCGAAAGGAATAAGATAAATAAAACCAATTTGCCGTAAGTATTTGCTCATCTTCCCCATCCCAGTTGTTTTAATCTTTTTTTAATACCCTCCTTTAGCAAATAAAAAAATACCTGTTGGGCTTCTCTTCGGGTTAAACTTTTAATGCTATAAACGATTTTACGGTAGGTCCTAAATTTACGGGCATTTTTTTGAACCCAGTGGCTGTCGTATAAAAATATATCGTCTCCATTGATATCAGCAATAATATTGGCATCATGTGGTTTTAAAGACCTTCCAAAGGTTTTAACTACTTTGTAAGGCAATATTTTATCGGTTAGGATAAATTTTTCATCAACTAATATTGGTTTTTTACCATATAGGTCAACAGAAATATCATCTTTTTTAAGATTAAGAGAATTATACAACTTCTTATTTTCATAAAAAGCATCATAAACACTGTTACTTTCCTTAAGGTTACTGAAAATAAGATTTTCTTCAATCCCATAGCTAAGGGGAACTTGATAAGTGGTACTCCCTTTACCAACATGGGTTCCGCTATCACTAAAATTAGTAGTGTACGAATTTCTTGGGTATAGAAAATAGGTATCTGTATCTACCAAATAGGCAATGAAATATTTAAGCCAAGACTTTTCTGACCATCGGGTAACATTTTCCGGTAGTTTGTTTTGTGGTTCTAGTAAATTCTGCTTCTCATACCAATCCAAAAATCGCTGCCACTGTGTTTTGGTCCATGCTTGGCCCCATGATGAAGCAAATTGAAAATACCAATTGTCGTAACCATCAATTAAAGGTGAAAAATTAGTGCGACTATGTACATTAAACTGGTGACTATAAAGAGAAATTCCAGAAATATAAGATTTATTCTCGGAAAATTTTAAAGCGGCTACTGAATAGTGATAAAAATTAGGAGAAACATACAAATCATCTTCTAAAATAATGGCCGCTCCATAAGTAAGTGCATAAGCTCCGCATTTCAAAATATGTTTACGGAGCCCTAAATTTTCAGGTTGATAAACCACTCTTTTTTCACCATTATTCCATTTAAATGAATTGGCGACCTCTAACACATCTTGGTTATCAATTGCATTATCTATACTTATTACCAATAGAATATTGTTATAAGGATAATTTGCGCTAACTAAACCTTGTAATAATCTTTGTAACGATTGTTTCCTATTATAGGCGACAACTACAATTACGGGGTTAGGACTCATGTGTTTCTTTTTGGTGATGAATCATAAATGTTTCTATATCTACAAATAAATGTGCATTTTTTACAATCCATTCCTGTGAATAATCCCACCATTTAAATTGTAGTAAATAATTGATTTGAGGATTTGTAAAGCGGTATTTAATATGTTTTGCTGGCACGCCACCAACAATGCTATACGGTGCTATATTTTTGGTTACTAAGGCTCCGGCGGCAACAATGGCACCGTCACCTATTTGAACCCCGTCCAAAATACGTACGTCTGCACCTATCCATACATCATTGCCAATAGCTATAGTGTAGGGAGAGCCTTTATCAATTGGATTTGAAAATTCTTTAAAATGTTGTTCTTGCGTGTAGGAAAAACCTACTTGGCCTAAGTTGGAAAAAAAAGAGGGATGGGTGGAGACGAACCGTGTTGTAGGATGATTTCCAAAAACGCATATGACTCGTGGACCTATTGAGGTATACCTTCCTATTTTGGTTTTTTTTATTATTGAATTGTTGGCCACATAAGATCCAAAACCTAGATATGAATTGGTAATGGTCGTATGATGATTGATGAAATTATGTCCTTCCAGCACCACAGAAAATCCAAGAAAAACTGATTTTCCTAACTTTAGTTTTATCCTATGCTGTTGGCGTTTTTTGTAAATAAAATTTGCCAATTGTAACGACCAATTCCATCTTAAGATTAGGCTTTTTAACATTTTTTAAAATTATAAATATGCACTTATAATATTTACTTTTTTAATTCTTTTATCTTTTGAACTAAATATTTAAGCTCCTTAATTTTCAATAATCTTATCATTAAAAGATAAGTTGGAATTCCTACTAAAGGTCCAAAAACTAACTTTAGAATATTATTACCTATTAATTCAGTTGTAAAGTAGACAATAATAGCCATAACTAACCCGGCCATAAAGAAAGGTAGTACATCTCTTAGTTGTTTAAAAGCTCCGTATTTCATTAGTTTTCCAGGGTAATAACTATTTATAAAATAGTGAATAGCAGTTGATAACAGTTCCGCTAAAGCAATATAAATAATACCAAACTTAATGGATAGCATCACCAAAATTATGCGAACAGTAATTTTTAAAAATTGTTGTCGTAATGCCAAATCAGTACGTCCGATAATATATAATAAGTTGACATTGATACTGCATATTAGTGTAATTAGACGAGCAATACAGAAAATTTGCATGATAGGTACCGCCATAATCCATTTATCTGTTAATAGTACCTGTATGATTGGCTTTGATAAAATAAATAATCCAAAGAATATGGGAATAGTAATTAATGCATTTAATCGAATGATTTGTTTTACATGCCGCACCAGTAAATCTATGTCATTCTGAACGGTTGCCAAACCAGGTAGTAAAACTCGATCAAGTATCGACCTTAAGCCACTTGAGAAAAAATTAGTGAATTGGGTTCCGCGTGTGTAAAAGCCCAAATTCTTAGTAGAAAGATATTTACCTATAAGTAAGGAAGATAAATCACTGACAATACGCTCTAATAGAGAAGATATTAGTAATTTGTAGCCGTAGGAAAATAATTTTTTAAAAGATTTTTTTGAAAAGACAAAAGAAGGTCGCCAAGAGTTAAAAATCCAAACCATTACTACCATAGTAATAGAATTGATTAGCGTTTGGAAAACAAGTGCCCAAACTCCAAAACCATGATATGCCATATAAACGGCAATAAGACCAGAAAAAATAGTAGAAGCAAAATTGATTTTACTAATTGTTTTAAAATCTAAGGTGATTGATATTAAAGTATATGGAACGGAGTAAAAAGCATTGATTATGAGGGATAAAGCTAAGACTTTAAGAAGTGATGAAATAATTTCCAGATTATAGAAATTTGCAATATATGGGGCTGCAAACCAAAGTATACTGTAGGATATTAAACTAATGACAATATTAAATACAAAAACCGTAGAAATATCTGCATCGGTTCTTTCTTGATTTTGAATAAGTGCTACTGTAAAACCACTATCCATAAATACTTTTGAAATTGCAATAAAAACTAGCAATAATCCAACTGTACCATATTCAGTTGGTGTGAGTAGCCTCGCTAAAATAATACCTAAGATAAACTGTACAGTTTGGGTAGAGAGCTTGTCTACCGCACTCCAAAGCACACCCCTGAACATTTTTTTTCCTAAACTCATATTGTTCGCCCTATCCTGGATTTATTCTTGCTTTGGGAAAATGATTATTTCACTTGAAATTATTGACAGTCTTTTATATACCATGAATAAATTTCAGTTATACCTTTTTCCAAGAGCATAGAATGTTTCCAACCTAACTTATTTAGTTTAGTTACATCTGTGAGTTTTTTTAAGGTGCCGTCTGGCTTGTCACGATTAAAATAAAGGGTTCCGCTAAAGCCTATTTGTTTCTGTATTAGCAAAGCTAAATCTGAAATAGATATATCTTCACCTGTTCCAATGTTTATATGCGTATTTCGGATTTCTTTGCTACCGCTAGGATAGGTGTCCGTAAAATTTTGTTTCTCCATTAAAAAGACGCAGGCATCGGCCATATCCTCAGACCATAAAAACTCTCTCATGGGTTTTCCAGAGCCCCAAATTTCTACTTGCACTTTACCATCGGTAGATTGACTCAAGCCATACTTAGCGAGTACCTCTAGTATAGCATTCCTATCTGCTTTACCATTTATCCCATCTATTGGTAGGTGGTTTAAGTTGGCCCTAATGGATTTCCAATTATTATCTTCTAAAGCCTTTCCTAAATGAATTTTACGAATCAATGCTGGCATAACATGTGATTTTTCCAAATCAAAATTATCATGCGGACCGTATAAATTGGTGGGCATTACTGACATAAAATTTGTGCCATATTGTAAGTTGTAGCTCTCACACAGTTTAATGCCCGCTATTTTGGCAATGGCGTAGGGTTCGTTGGTGTATTCCAAGACATCGGTCAACAAATAGTCCTCTCGCATGGGTTGTGGACAAGCTTTTGGATAAATACAGGTACTACCCAAAAACAGTAATTTCGCTACCTGGTGTAAGTAAGCCTGATGGATGACATTGTTTTGGATCATCAAGTTCTCATAAATAAAATCCCCCCTATAGGTATTATTGGCTACAATGCCCCCAACTTTTGCGGCGGCAAGAAATACATACTCCGGTCTTTCTTGCGCGAAGAAATGGGCCACGGCAGTAGTATTTGTTAAATCAAGCTCTGCGTGGGTACGTAGAATTAGATTATGATACCCTTTCGTTTTTAAGTTTTTTACCAGCGCACTTCCTACAAGACCCCTATGGCCTGCTACATATATTTTGGAATCTTTGTTCATAAGACTTCTTGGCTTATTTTTTTTCAGATAGTGATTGAGTTTTTATTTCAACCGTAAACGATTATTATCTATTTCTAACAAGCTATCACTCAAAATAGTTCAATATTCGGTAACCCCCGTCCTTTAAATATTGCTCTTTTTGCATTAATTTCAGGTCGCCTTTTACCATGTCGGCCACTAAATTGGCCAGATCATATTCTGTTTTCCAGCCCAATTTCGTTCGGGCTTTTGTGGCATCGCCAATAAGGAGTTCCACCTCGGTGGGTCTAAAATATTTGGGATCTACCGCTAATACTTCTTTTCCAATCGCTAACTGATACTCCGGGTCTGTACATTTTTTAACTGTGGCCTTCTCGTTTACCCCAGTCCCCGTAAATTCAAGTTCAATACCTACCTCCGCGAAGCTTAAGCGTACAAACTCCCTTACTTTGGTGGTCACCCCTGTGGCAATGACCCAATCTTCCGCTTGTTTCGCTTGTAAAATCATCCACATCATCCGTACATAATCTTTGGCATGGCCCCAGTCCCGTTCCGCATCTAAATTCCCTAAATAAAATTTATCTTGCAAGCCCAAGGCGATACGCGCCGTTGCCCTGGTAATTTTTCGGGTTACGAAGGTTTCCCCTCGAATAGGCGATTCATGGTTGAATAAAATACCGTTACAGGCAAACATACCATAGGCCTCCCTATAGTTGACCGTAATCCAATAGGCATACATTTTGGCCACGGCATAGGGGCTTCTGGGATAAAAAGGGGTAGTTTCTGATTGGGGTACCTCTTGTACCTTTCCATAGAGTTCCGAGGTGGAGGCTTGGTAAATACGCGTCTTTTTTTCCAGTCCCAATATGCGAACGGCATCCAAAACACGCAATGTGCCTATACCATCTGCATTGGCCGTATACTCTGGAATTTCAAAGGACACATGCACATGGCTCATTGCGGCCAGGTTATAGATCTCATCGGGCTGAATCTGTTGGACTAAGCGGATGAGGTTGGTACTATCCGTCATATCCCCGTAATGCAAAATAAAATTACGGTGTTCTACGTGGGGGTCTTGGTAGAGGTGATCTATACGGTCTGTATTGAACAGGGAAGAACGCCGTTTTAGGCCATGTACCTCATATCCTTTTTTTAATAAAAACTCACTTAAATAAGCGCCATCTTGGCCCGTTACCCCCGTAATCAATGCTCTTTTCATTTTATTAACTTATAAGTTGATGATATAATCCTTAATGCATAAAACACTGCCGGCCACTGCTTGGGTGGCTAATTTGACAGTAACCGCAATAGATTGAATCGTATTTTACATTTTTCATGGAGCAAAAGTCTAAAAAATAATCCGTATTACGGCTTCCGTTTGGTTAAAACGTAGATTTTAAAGGTATAGTGCATCCTGTAAAATTATAATTCTGAGCTAGAACGAGAGCTCCTAAAAAGAAAGCAGTGGAATTCATTTTTTTTAAATGAGCTTCCGTTCATAATTATAGTTACAGTAGGCTGCGCTTTTAATTTGGGGAGCTACCTGGTAGTACCTCTATAAAACAAAAAAGCTGCCCAATATGGGCAGCTTTATATTAGGTTATGAGTATGCCATAATTAAGGCAAAGTAAAGTTGACATTTATGGTTGCTGAATTAGAGAAAGAGGTATTGGGATTCAAAAGGTAATCATATCCGGAAGAAGTAAGTTGGAACTTATCAATGTTTTCAAATGTGCAGTCCTCAAATTTATTATTCGAATTTGGGCGGTTGACATGAAAAATGCGATCTATATTTTTAAAATTACAATCTTTGAAGAAGTTATCGTTAGCCCTACCCTCCAATTTGGCAAATTCATCGAAATTCACAGCAATAGCACAATCTACCCCTTGAATATTAATAAAAGTATTATTGTTACCGGCGTTATTCGCATCCAACGGGGAATTGGTCCCGTCAATCCAATCTGCAAAGGATATTACAGCCTCTACATCAGAAATGTTTATATTTTTCAGGGTATTATGGTGAGCCCCATTTGCTATTAATATTCCGCCTGCGATGTTTTTCCACCGTATGTTACGGTCATAACTGCCGGAAATTGTACCGTTTTCAAATAGATTATCATGTATTTTCTCAAAAGAAAGTTCTATTATAGTATTAATAATTTCAAAATCTCTAAATACATTATAAGTGGCCTCACCTTTACAAATAAGTCCGTGCCCATTATGGGAAAGTCCATTTTTACGATATATATAGGCATTTTCAATGGTATTATAATGACTATCAGCAGAGAATAAATAATAATAATCACAGGGGTTTGTTTCATTATCGGAATAAACACTATTGTAAGAATGTGCTTGGTTAGTACCTCTTTTAACATGAATACCTTCCGCACCTGCATTTACCACCACAGAATTTTTTAAAACCACATTGTTGCCTTGAATAGTAATACCAACTCCGTTATAGTTTAAAAAAGCATTACCACTGTTTTCTTTAGAATTAGCAGTATTAAAGTCGCCGACGTCCGTAACCACAATATTCTCTATTTTATTATTATCCCCTAAGGATCGCAAGCCAGTTTCGAAAAACTTAATTTGAAAATTTGAAAATTCAATATTATTTTTCTCTATCACAACACCTTCACCTTTCCCTTCATTGTTGGTTCTCGTGCCTTGCAACAAGGGCATTTTTGAGGCATCAACAGTGTCCCCATACGTAAACGTAGAACCTTCAAAACTAACCACATCTCCAGGGGTATTTTTGTACCCAATAAAACGGATTGGACTTCCGGAAGTACCTGAGTTTTGTACAATAAGATTTTTATTGCCATAATTACCGGCCTTGATGTGGATAAAGTCCCCGGCCTTGGCCGCCTTAAAGGCGTGTACAATATCCCAAGCGGTGCTTTCCGTTTTTCCATTATTGGAGCTTTTACCATTGACGGTTACGTAAAAGACATTATTACCAGAATCGGGTAATTTATTTTGGATATTGGTTACCGTTACGGTTGCTTCGTTTGTACTTACCTCGCCGGCATCGGTCGTTTCCTCTGTAGTGTAAACAAAAGCGTCCACTACTTCTTCTTCCCCGCCCGTTGTATCAGGGTTTTCTGGACTGGTGGTAGCGGTTTCTGTTTCTTCGCCGCTGGTTGCCTCGGGTACATAGGTCAATGTTTTGTCCTCATTGATGATTATAGAACCAAACTCCGGGGTGGAAGTTTCGGTTATAGTTACCTTGTCTATATCCTCAAAATTATCATTACTTAAAACATCGAGGACTACGCTAGTCTTCATGTCTATAAAATAGGAATCATTGACTAACAAAGCATAGTCACCATCAATTGCATTAGGATCTGTAATTACGTAATCTGAAAGTAAATCAGCATCCTTACTGCATGAAGTACAAAAGGAAATCAATAGGGCAAAAATAGCCCATGTAGATGTAGAATTTTTTAAAATGCGCATAAGTAGGCTTTTGTAATTGAGATAAAATGATTTCGTTTGGGTTACAATACTAAAATAAAATTTTATTTTTCCGATGAATTAACTGTTATTTTCGATGAACTGCACAAAACTACGTACGGTCTTTAATTTTAACGTTTTAGCCATTGAATTCGTATCCTGTAAACCAAGGTTTAACTTTTTTATAGATCTATTTAATTTTATAAATTCAGAGCAAGTACGACAAGAACCTGTCCAACGGATTATATTGATCGATGAACTACACAATTAAAGGTCTTAAATCGACGAACTACACTTTTCATTAACATCTTTTGGGAATTGAGGGCTATAAAATGAGGCTGAGTTGCTAAGGGTTGCACCGCGTTTTGTGAAAATAAATCTTAGTTCTAAACCTGTATAAAGAGTTTTTTAAGGAATTGTTGAGGTTTTGGGCCTGGAAAAAAACTAATTATTGCAACTGCCATTCGCCAATGTTATTTGATAGGATATTTTGCAGAGTTTATTATAATATTAACACTACTAAAAAAGTGGTTTTTTATTCTAAAAGTTAGGCAATTGGCACAAGCTGGTCTAGTAGTAAGCAATAAAGTACATTGAATTGTAATTGCCTAGTACACTCGTGTATGCCTATCTTTTTTTTTAATCGGGACTCATTTACTGACTTGACTTCTCTAATTCTCATTCAAATCCAATTTTTGACTTTGACGAGGCCAAGGATTTGGCTACCCTTTTAAACACTGTTTTAAAAGGGTAGTATAAAAATTCTAAAAGTAATTTCTTGCTTTAGTGTTTATTGAGCTTAATTGTGGTCGTTGCGGTTATGCAGAAAAAGGTCCTCAACTAAATTAGAAATTAAGCATGAACTCTAGTGAAACGCACAACTTACAATCTTGCGGTATACCCATCCTTCAATTTACCTTTTACATCATACACCAATGTTTTTTCGTGTTTAAATGGGGTAAGGTCTCCTTCAATGAATTCGTTATGTGCCACGGCCAAGATTAGGACATCAAATTTATCCTTTGGTGGTTCTTGTACCGTCGTTAATCCATACTCTTGCGCTACTTCATTGGGGTCTGCCCATGGGTCATAGATAGTGGTCTGTACCTTATATTCATTCAAATGATGAATCATATCCACCACTTTGGTATTGCGAATGTCTGGACAGTCTTCCTTAAAGGTGATGCCCAGTACCAGTACTTTGGCACCTTTTACTTGGAGATCGTGTTTCAGCATCAATTTAATGATTTGGGAACTGATGTAATCTCCCATACCGTCATTTATGCGCCGGCCCGCCAGGATAAGGTCTGGATTATACCCATTTTCTTGGGCCTTCTGCGCTAAATAATAGGGGTCTACCCCAATACAATGGCCACCTACCAGCCCTGGCTTAAAGGGTAGAAAGTTCCATTTGGTGCCCGCTGCGGCAAGTACATCGTTCGTATCGATGCCCAAAAGGTAAAAAATCTTGGCCAGTTCGTTCATAAAGGCAATATTGATATCTCGTTGGGTATTTTCAATTACTTTAGAAGCTTCTGCTACCTTAATAGTCGGCGCCAAGTGAGTACCCGCTGAAATGACAGAGGCATAGAGGGCATCTACTTTCTTTGCTATCTCTGGAGTAGAGCCAGAGGTGACCTTAAGGATTTTCTCTACAGTGTGCAGTTTGTCACCAGGATTAATACGTTCTGGGGAATAGCCTACAAAAAAGTCTGTGTTAAATACCAGTCCACTGCTTCGTTCAAGTTCAGGAATACAGAT